>NZUJ01000019.1 GCA_002701295.1 Ponticaulis sp.
CGGTGTCGAAAAAGACCGGTGATGGCTCCTGCCCATTCAATTCCCTTTACTGGCATTTCCTGCATCGCAACCAGAAGCGCCTGTCAGACAATGGACGTCTGAAGCGAGCCTATTCGACCTGGGAAAGAATGTCCGACGAAAAGCGTAAAGACACACTGGATACTGCTGAAGCCTATCTGAATCGGCTCGAATCGCTGTGACCTCACAGCAAGGTTAGATGCGTTTGAAAAAGATATCCCCTAGAACACTCTCATCACTAAACAAATAACCCCAAAACCGTCCCCTGAGGAAAAGGAAAGCCAACATGTTCCGAAAGTCAGCTTTAATCGCCGCCACAGCCCTTACCGTTTTTGCGCTCCCATCCTTCGCGGACAATCACATGGAAGATGCCGCAGCACCCGTACTGTCTGAGGTAATTGCTGCTGACATCCGAACAGATGACGCTGCGCGCGATGTTTACCGTCACCCTCTCGAAACGCTCGAATTTTTCGGCATCACGCCAGACATGAAACTCGGTGAATATAGCCCGGGTGGTGGTTGGTACACGCGCATTCTGGCACCTTATGTCGCGGAAACCGGAACCTATGTTGGCGTGAATGCAGACGTCGACCGTTATATGGCGGGATCAGATGCCGACAGAATTGCCTCTGCAAAGAAGTTTCCTGAGACCTTCCCTGCGAACGTAGCGGAGTGGACCGGAATTCCTGCTGAAAACATTATGGCTTATGAAATTGATGAGCCACCGGAGGCTGAACTCGGCACACTTGATGCCATGCTCGTCTTTCGCGCTCTGCACGGTCTGTCCAGCCGCGAAATGGTTGATAGTCTGATCGATGACACCTGGGACCTGCTCAAACCGGGTGGAATTGTTGGCGTTGTGCAGCACCGGGCTCCTGAGGATGCGCCACGCGACTATGCCCAGGGCGGCAACGGTTATCTCAAGCAAAGCGAAGTGATCGCGATTTTCGAGTCAGAGGGTTTTGAACTCATCGACACGTCTGAAGTGAATGCCAATGCCAAAGATCCTGCAAATCACGAGGGTGGTGTGTGGACTCTTCCACCGACCTTGCGGTTCGGCGATGAGAACAAGGCAGAATATGAAGCCATTGGCGAATCTGACCGGATGACGCTTCTGTTCAAGAAACCCGAAGAATAAACGACCTGAACAAGATCAGGCCAGCGACAACATACCTTTCGCTGGCCTGGGCTCATCACTTTGTAGAATACTTGACGTTAGGAAACTCTAGTCAGGGCAAAAATCTTCCTCTAGGGTCCGCCGCGATAACTCGAGGGAGAACGATTTATGCGTGAAGCAGTTATTCTATCCACAGCCCGAACGGGTCTTGCCAAAGCCAACCGTGGTTCGTTGAACGACACGCACGGCATCACAATGGCAGGCCATGTAATCAAAGGCGCCATAGAGCGTGCGGGTGTTGACCCTGGCATCATCGAAGACGTCTATCTGGGGGCCGCTCAGCCGGAAGGCGCGACTGGCCACAACGTGGCGCGCAACGCAGCGCTCTGGGCGGGCTGCCCATCGACGACGTCTGGCGCGACGATCAACCGGTTCTGTTCCTCTGGCCTGCAAGCCATTGCAAACGCAGCCTGGACAATCAAAACTGAAGGCGCGACTGCAGCTATCGGCGGCGGCGTTGAAAGCCTGTCTCTGGTGTCACGTTCTGGTCACATGAACACATTCCGCTACACCGAAGACAAACTGATGAAAGAATGGCCAGCCATCTGGATGACCATGATTGAGACAGCTGAAATCGTGGCTGAACGATATGGAGTATCTCGCGAGTATCAGGACCAGTATTCTGCTGAATCTCAGGCGCGCACAGCTGCGTTCCAGGAAAGCGGCAAAATGGCCGAGGAGATCGTTCCGCTAGCAACCCGCATGAAACTGGTCAACAAAGAGACTGGCGAAGAAACATATCAGGACGTTGTCTGCGATCGTGACGAGTGCAACCGCCCGGGTACGACGTTTGAAACGCTTCAGGGTCTTAAGCCTGTGTTCGCAAACGGACAGAAGGTCAAAGAAGGCAAATACGTTACAGCGGGTAACGCATCTCAGCTCTCTGACGGTGCAGCTGCGCTTGTTCTGATGGAAAGCAAAGAAGCAGAGAAAAAGGGTCTCGAACCACTCGGTCGTTTCGCTGGCTTCAATGTTGCGGGTTGCGACCCGGACGAGATGGGTATCGGCCCTGTATTCGCGGTCCCTCGTCTGCTTGAGCGTCACGGCCTGACTGTTGACGATATCGACCTTTGGGAGCTGAACGAAGCATTTGCGTCTCAGTGCCTCTACTCACGTGACCGTCTCGGCATCGACCCAGAGAAATACAACGTCAATGGCGGTTCAATCTCTATCGGTCACCCATTCGGCATGACCGGCGCACGTTGCACAGGCTCTCTCCTGCTCGAAGGCAAGCGTCGCGGCGCGAAATGGGGTGTTGTTACCATGTGTATTGGTGGCGGCATGGGCGCAGCAGGTCTCTTCGAGATTTTCTAAGCGCTAAGCAGAATTACATACAGAAAGCCCGGAGTTCGCGCTCCGGGCTTTTTTGCTTCGAGTCGAATGACACAATTTGCGTCGCCCTGGTTTAAGGACATGTTTCTGACTGAACGCCACCAATCAGATGATTGATGAAAACATACTCGGCTGACCGGTACTGCAGGATTGGATTGCAAGACCTTTACCTTACCAACCAATCGGTGCACTAAGCCCCGCAACGACAATAAGAAGGAAGCCCCCATGTCGAATCCTGATCTCGATTATCTGGATGAAAATGCAAAAAAAGACGGCGTGACAACGACCGCTTCTGGTCTGCAATATCGCGTCATCACAGAAGGTACCGGCTATAAGCCCGGCCCGACCGACAAAGTGAAAGTTCACTATGCTGGCAAGCTGGTGAACGGCAAGGAGTTCGACAGCTCCTACAAGCGTGGCCAACCGATTGAATTTCCTCTGAACGCCGTCATTCCTGGCTGGTCAGAAGGAGTTCAACTGATGCAGGAAGGCGCGAAATATGAATTCGTTATTCCTTCACAGCTTGGCTATGGCGCTCACGGCGCTGGCGGCGTCATTCCTGGCAACGCCACTCTGATTTTTGAAGTCGAACTGCTCTCAGTCGGCTGATTTCTGAATATCCGGTCCGGGCGACTGATCTTCAGTTGCCCGCGGCCATTCACGCGTCCGACCTGTTCCGGGCACGCTCAATCAAACCACTATAACGCGTCGCAACCTGGCTGATGTCGATCTGATTGAGAAACGTAGAATACGACAGATAGGCCACCAGATACCGCATGTCCCGTGCCCAGGGCGGCATGATGGTCGGCCGAGTAAGCAATCCGGCTTCCAGCATCAAATCCATTGCATCAAGATCCGCGACATCGATTTTCCCGATGAATAAGAGCTGGATGAGACTTGCATCACCACACCGGACTGCGGCGCGCAGATAGGAATGCACCTCAACAAGCCCTGAAAGATAGACGCTGTCCTTCGTAAACGGCGCACCACCTGTGACCGTGCCGCCACGGAACACACGTCTTGCACTTTCAAACGCCTCAAACGGGACGTCAGAAACGCCGTTTTCCCGGAAGAACTTGTAAATCTCTATAAAGTCAGCGCCCTCAGCGGCCATGTTGATGGCAATGACCCGGTTTGCCAGTCGTCGAAAGCGTCTCGGATCAATCGACCCGGTGATGAACTCAGCAAAAACCGCCAGGCCTTCCTGAGTCTGTGCATTTCCCGGATGGCTCTCACCAAGCACTTTGAACCGGCCGTGATTCCGTCCGTTATACCCGGTCGCAATATGGACGAGTGCTTCATGTTGCAGAAGCTGATCTGCATCCAGATCCGAAAACTCAGCATCATCGCGGAGCTTGATATAATCCTTGCCCGCCGCGGCTTTCGCCGAAACATCCGCAGTGATGATGACTTCAGGCACATGCTCCTTGCCGAAGTGTTCGGGAAGTTGCTCGTCCAGTCGGAGCTTCAGCTCTTCAGCCGACAATTTTACCTGAGGATCGAGCCGCATACTGGCTTCGTCGAAATCAGACAGGTGTCGATCCAACCGAAAAGCGAGATCCAGTGCCGAATTCTGACCATCAGCGATATAGGTCGTCGGCGAGCCATAAAGTGCAGAACTGAAACCATAGAATGCCGGCGTGCCTACCGCGTTCAACATGCCTGCGGTTCGCTCTGTGACATCTGCCAACCGTTTCAGCCAATCATGAACAGGCGAACTGCCGTCGATCAGCGCCCGCGCAGCATTGACTTGCTCATACGTGCTGGTCGGATCGACGGGTGTGTAAACCGGCTTCGGTAGCTCTTTCTCTCCGCTCGCAAAAAACGTCGTCGCCAGCGAGCGATCCCAATTGATCGATTTCAGAACCGGCAATCTGTCTTCTGCTTCAAAAAGCAGATCCGCCGCGCGTTCGAGGCGCTCCAGTTCTGAAGGCGAAAACTCAGCGATCATCAAAGTCACTCAGCATTAGGGTTCGACTACCGTAAGTATTTCATCCAGCGGCTTTTTGAGTTTGGCAACCTTCGGCACTGTTGCGTCGGATGCAGGCCGTCCAACTGCCAGAATCATAACCGGCTTTTCCGACTTTGGACGCTTCAGCAACTCATTCAGAAATCGCATTGGATTTGGCGTGTGTGTCAGGCTGTAAAGGCCAGCCTGATGGAGAGCGGTAATCAGAAAACCAGTCGCAATGCCCACGCTTTCCGAGACATAGTAATTCTTGTAGCGACTGCCGTCTTCAAACTCGCCCCACCTCTGGGCGAATATCACAATCAGCCATGGCGCATCTTCCAGGTGGGGCTTCTCAGGACCCGTGCCGAGCGGTTCCAGCGCCCTGATCCATTCATCGCCGCCACCACCGGCATAAAAGGCGCGCTCTTCTTCTTCAGCCGCCAATCTGATCTGCCGCTTCACGTCGGGGTCAGAAACGGCGACAAAATGCCAAGGCTGGTGATTGGCTCCGCTTGGCGCGCTGCCGGCGATTCGGATGCAGGTCTCGATCACTGTCTTATTGACCGCTCGTCCATCAAACTCTCGAATCGTGTGACGTCGGCCCATGAGGTCCTGGAAGGCGCTAACACGCGCTAACATATCCTCGTCACTGACAATCAGCCTGTCCGGAAGAGGAATGGCTTCATAGGTCAGCTGATCTTTCGAGATCATGCTGTGTGTGCACCCTTCAGGGCAGTGAACCAACGTCCCAGTGCCTCGACATCCTTGCGTTTCGCCTCAACGGCCTCTGTCGCTTCCTGATCCTCGCCCCACTGCTCGATCTGCCACATCTCTTCAATGCGTGACATGTCGAAAGCATCCGTGGCTTGCAGCTCACCTTCGAGCGCAGCAATTCCCAGAACAGCGGAACTGAATAGCCCCACGCCCATCACAAGACCGGTCAACGCAAAATCATCCAGACGGTCAGCATAAGCCTGAACGGCCAGCAGGCTTGCTTCCGGTTGATCTGTATTAATCGCGCCTTCAGTCGTCACCAGTGCAATGCCGTGATTGCGACTGGCCCAGTCGCGCAAAGGTTTGAAATGTGCTTCCTGACGCTCACGCAGTTCGCTCGGTGCATCTACCAGATAACAGACCAGATCTGTTCCGGCATATTTACAGACTTCTTCAACAATAGCGGCTCGCGTAGCGGGTGTCCGATCGAGGGCGACATTTGCCAGACGCGTCAGTGTCATGGTTGGCAGATTGATCACACCTTCCTGTCCATCCCATTCAGCTGCTAGCTCTATTGCCAGCGCTTCTGTAGGCACAATGAGCTTCTGCTTGGCCGGCGTTACAGGAGAGCGGCCATCCAGCTGCATCGCCCAGCCAGTCTCAGTTTCTGCAACATCAACCTTTTTGTAGAAACGCTTGGGCAGTTGAACGGGTGATGCATCCATGACTCAGACCTTTGAAAACGACATCAGCGCAGATGAAAGCGATGGCATAGTCTCATGAACATGATGCGCCCCTGCAGACGTCAGTTCATCCGGCTCGCCAAATCCCCAGGTGACACCGTGAGTAATAACCCCCGCTGACCGGCCCATGATGATATCATGTATAGCATCACCGACCATAACCGTCTGGTCGACTTCAACGCCGACCGCTTTCATCGCCTCGACGACCATGAACGGATTGGGCTTTCCCGGGCCGTCATCTGCGCACCAGATCGTATCGAAATACCGATGCAAATCATGATGTCCAAACACGGCATCAATCCCGCGCCGGGATTTTCCGGTCGCCACACCCATGAGGCAGTTTTCATTCGCGAGATCCTGCAGCAGGTTTACCGCGCCGTCATAGAGGCGCTCAGAAAAGCCCTTCTGCGTTCGCAAAAAGACAAAAGCTTCCTTGTATTCATGCGTGAGATCGGAAACGAGCTTGTCGGAAGCATCAGGCGGCAATAGCCCCCTGCAGGCCTCATCCAGACTCAGTCCGACGATCTTTCGGGTGTCGTTATAGTCCGGCGAATCCATGCCGAGCTGATTGAATGCCCGGCTCATCGCATTCTGAATCGTCTCGCGGCTGTCGATGATCGTTCCATCGAGATCCCAGACAATCATGCGTAAACTCAAGGTGCAGCTCCTGGCAGTATATCGAGTGGTGCAGTCACTCGCGGTGCCACTCCGGAAATAGGGACTGTGCCATGCCACATATAGGCCGGAAATAAAACCAGAGTTCCGGGGGTGGGTTTCACCCAGTGAAGAGCAGGTGCCGGGTCTGGCATTTTATAAGGTGGCTCGCCAAACTTGATCCAGCCAGCGCGATCCGGATCGGTGTCCGCTTCCGGCGGAACGGCCATATAATAGGCCGAGCTGATCCAGCCATGGGGATGGGTATGGCTGACATGTCGTCCACCTGCGAGCAGATAGATCGACCAGACACCATTAATGTGGAACTGGCCGGTATTGCGCGCCGTGATCGGATTGTTCGGGTCATGCCCCAACGCATCAACATAGGCTTGAACAGGCTCATACAGTTGTTTGATATAGTTTTGGACGACCGGTCGCTCATCAAACATGAGGTTCATCGGGCTTTGGATTCCCTGCCGTGCAGATTGTCCGAGCGGATGCGTCTTGTACGCAGATTTCCCATGGACTTGTTCGATGAAGTCAGCATGGAATTCGTCAAGCGAGGCATAACCATCAGGTAGTGGCAATTGCGCCGGTTTTACAAACCGGTCGAAATCCATCAGCTCCTGAAATTCTTCAGTTCGTCCCAACATGCGCAGCGCATCGACTTTCAGCGCAATCCAGTTCTGATCAAGCGGCTCGCGCCCTTCCCACTTTCGCGCCTCTTCCAAGGCTTTGTCATACCGACCAGACATCAGGCTCGCCTGAATGAACTGGTAAGCCACATTATTGACGTCAGGAAGGCTGGTATATGCCGCCTCCGCCAGGTGAAAGGCATCTTCCGTTTCGCCCAACTCATCTTTGGCAATGGAAAGTCGGGTGATGAAAAGCGCGTCATGCTGCAACGCCTGAGGAAGGCGGGCATAATGCGCCACCACTTGTTCCGGGCGCTCCATGTCGATCCACTCGTCGAGCGCCATCGCAGCCTGATGCGGTCGAGCGCCTGCCGCCCCCACTGCCCCGGCAAGAACCTCATCCGCCAGTTCTTTTCGGTCCGTCATCCAGAGAAGATTGGTATAATCCTTGAGCGCTTCAGGTGAGCCAGCGCCAATCGCTTGCATCAATGGTGCCTCGGCAATGTCGAGCAAGCCCTGCTCCATCAGAGCACGCGCCTTGAGGCGTAATATTTGAGGTGCCGTCTGCCCATCTGCCATCAGTCGGTCGCAAAGCGCTGCAGACTTCTGATGCTCGCCAACTTCCAGCAGAACAGAGGCCAGACCGTATCGCCCAGCCATGTGCGCTGGCGCAATCTTGAGGCAATTCTCGAAGGCGGCAATCGCGGCGTGCCATGCTCGACGAGACTTGCATGAACGGCCCAGACATTCATAAGCGTCTGCGTCTTTCCCATTTGTCTCAGCGACATATCGGTTCGCCAGACCGAACGCGTCGTTTGAACGATGTTCATTCAGATAAAGCGTGATGAGGTTCTTATACGCGGGAGCGTAGTCCGGCTTCAGGTCAAGCGCCTGATTGAAAGCAATTTCAGCCTCATCCCGACGCCCTGCCGCGTTCAGCATATTGCCAAACGTATTGCGCATTTCAGGGTTTTCAGGCGAAGCCTTCGTTGCGGCTTCCATCGCTTGCAAAGCACTCGGCAGATTGCCGGTTTTGCGAAGCGAAACAGCTTTCAGGTGAAGTAGCTCGGCAGAACCGGGAAACTGAACAAGAGCCCGATCAGCTGTCGAGACTGCGTCAGCAAACCGTCCGTTCTGATATTGAGCTAGAGCTTGCTCCAAAGCCTGCTGTCGACTCATTCAAATGGTTCCCACGGATCTTTTCCGGCCTCCTCCAGCAGAAAGCCCAAAGTCTTGAACGTCTGTTCCATATGTTTCGGCAAAGGTGCAGTGATCGTAATGTCGCGGCCAGACTTCTGCGGGATAACCAGCGAACGCGCATGGAGGTGCAGACCATCGGCCAGACCGTTCAGCGCTTCACGACGTCCCGGATATTTCGGGTCGCCAATGATCGCATTCTTGATCTCTTCCATATGGAAGCGCAGCTGGTGGGTTCGTCCGGTCAGGGGAGACAGCGCCATCCATGCAGCCCTCTGCCCCGCAGTCGATATGACCGAATACTCCGTCACGGCATGTTGGGAGCCTTTATCGGACTGAACCGCGGGGACCATGCGCTCTCTGTCAGCGCCTTCTGTACCCTTTACCATCCAGCTTCTGATCTGTCCGCGTATCGGATGCGGCACGCCGGCAACGACTGCCCAGTAAACTTTTTTGAGAGACCGGTCGCGAAACATCTCACCCAGTTCAGCTGCCGCTTTCGGATGCCGCGCGATCAGTAGAATGCCGGAGGTGTCTCGGTCCAAGCGGTGCACCAGTCGGGGGCGATGTTCGCCATTCCCCAAGGCATCCAGCATACCGTCAATATGTCTGTTGGTATTGGTGCCGCCCTGAACAGCGAGACCTGAAGGTTTGTTGAGCGCGATGATGTCACGATCTTCATAGATCAACATCTCACGGATGAAGCTGTCATCCTTGGCGGAGACTTTTCTCGCGCGTTCCTTTTTCACCTTCTCGATATCGGCTTTTGTTGGCAGCGGCGGCACACGGACCATCTGTCCCGCCTCAAGACGCATGGAGGATTTCGCGCGTGCGCCATCAACACGGATTTGTCCCGTGCGCAGGAATTTTTCCACCTGTCCTTGGGTGACTCCCTCGAACCGACGCTTGAACCACCGGTCAAGTCGCGCGCCTGATTCCTCATAAGTCACTTCAATGTTTTGAACGTCGCCGCTCACGCCAGCACCTTTCGCATAATCAAGAGGCCGGCGAATACCATAAGCACACCCAGAATGACAGAACTCCCGGCATAAAGTGCGGCCTGAGTATAGGCTTTTGTTTCGACCAGTCTCGCTGTCTCGAGTGAAAAGGCCGAAAACGTTGTAAAACCACCCAGAATACCTGTCGTCAGAAAGATTTGCGCATTGCCAGCCGCACCACCTTTATGCGCGAACCAGCCAATCACCAGCCCCATCACGAGTGAGCCAAAAATGTTCACTGTATAGGTGCCCCATGGCCAGCCCGGCCCCATCAGCTTCAGCATCAGTGCGCCCGTGCTAAACCGACCCGCAGCGCCAATTGCACCGCCCAGTGCCGCCAGAAGAAGATGCTGATAAAACATAGGTTCTTCATGCCATGATTTCGGCCATGGCTTCAATCGGTTCAAATGCCCGAAAGCGCCTCGAAATCGTCAGGCACAGGGGCAGAATAATCAAATCCGCCACCAATCGGGTGCGGCCCCTGCAGTCGTAGAGCATGTAACATGAGGCGCGGTGCGCCTTCTCCATTGCCATATTGCGTGTCACCGAGAATGGCGTGTCCGGAATGGGCCAGATGCAGACGGATCTGATGCATTCGGCCTGTTTCCGGGCGGCATTCAATCAGGCTCTTTTGTCCATCGGTCGAAATGCAGTTGAACCGTGTCAGCGCAGGCTTTGGATCCTTGACACCCGGCGTCCCACCAATGCCAGAGATCAGCGCGCCATCTGACGTTCGGATTGAGCCAATCGGACTCTCGACGCGGGTCACGCGTGACGCATCACCGGATACGATGGCAAGATAGGTTTTTTTGATCAGTCGATCCTCAAACGCCTTCGACAATGCAGCCGCGGCAGGCTTTGTGCGCGCAGCAATGACAAGACCAGAAGTTTCTGCATCGATGCGATGAACCAGATGCGGCCGCTTGCCATTCGATTTCGCAAAGGCCCAGAGCAGCTTATCCAGCGTGTGATCATCAGCACTTCGTGTCTGACAGGGCAGACCGGCTGGCTTGTTGAAAGCCAGCATGTCGTCATCTTCATCAATCAGAAATGAGCGGACGAATGCCTTGTCCTCATCAGATATCCAGACGATGTCGCGATTTCTCATGAGGACTCCCTGTCTTCAGAACTCTGACCAAATTGGCCAGTCGTGCGGAAGTGTGGGTATCAGGGCAATCTGTCAACCAGAGATCACACAGAAAGTCCGACGGTGACCGTGCCATCATAGCCATCAGTCGTGTCACCGGTCAGCACGATTGTTTGCGCTTCAATCTGCTCACTCGAATTATCGCCAAAAACGTTGTCAGAAGACACAGATGTTCGCGTGAAGTTGGCCCCACTGTTTCCATAGGTACCGCTGGCAATGTTGTAGACGTAGGAACATTCGCTCGCTGGCAAGGCCATCTGCGAAACGAGCAGGCGGTTGTTATAATGCGTTGCAGTGCTCAGGCTGGAATAGACCTCGAAATGGATGTGCGGATAGCGGCCCGAATAACATCCAGGAAAAATTGTCGTAAATTCAACCTCTCCATTCGCGTCGGTTTCCAGCACGCCACGAAGATAGTTCTGATCCGCCACTTCATAAACTGAATAAGTGCCTGTCGCGGTGCAGTGCCAGACGTAAATTGCATATCCTTCAAGAGGTGCGCAGTTATTATTGACATTCTGCAATGAGATTTTCAGCCGCATTTCAACACCAGCTGCGGTGCCGCTTGCTGAACCGAAGCTGTCGCGAATATCACTTCGCACGATACCGCTGTCGATCAGTACGTTAGCGACGGCGCCATTTGCTCTGTTTGATCCATCCGCAGGGTATGGGCCGTTCGTCTCCGTCGGATGCGCCACGCAAGAACCTGTTGGTGTTGAGGTCGGCGTTGGTGTCGGGGTGGGCGTCGGTGTCGACGTTGCAGAAGGCGTTGGCGTTGACGTCGTATCGCTCGAGCCGCCGCCAGCGCAGGCAGACAAAAGCGCAACGCTTCCGGTGCTCCCCATCAAGGCCAAAAGTCGCCGGCGAGCTTTCATGAAGATAAGGTCATCCGCAAGCGCTGAACGGCCATGCGAATGAGGTGCTGTATAAGTTTGGCGAAGTCGATCTTTACCCGACATAGGCGGCTCCGTGCGTGAAGGTGTATCCACGCCGCGCAACAGGCTTGCTACACGGCGTTCAACCTTTCACGACCGCGTGATCGATTTCCGTCGCAACTTTCGTAAACTTAATCTTTCTGGCGCAACGCCGGATAATCAACTGCTCAACACCATGCCGACCGTCACATTTGCCGTCAGTCTAGACGCCGGATTGCCCGTCACTGTCGCCGTTTGTGCCGCGATCTCTTCAGGATTGTTGTCGCCGAAAACATTATCTGTTTCGATCGGGTTGTTATTCAGATTGCGCAGACTATTGCCATAAAGATCGCTGTAATCGCTATAGATCTTTTTCGTTATCTCCAGAGGTGTGGTCAGTTGAGACACAAGAACCCTATTATTATAATGGGTTGCCTGATCGAGCGATGAATAAACCTCGAAATGAAAATGTGGATGTCTGCCAGGATAGCACCCTGGAAAAATCGTAGTGAATGTCACCTGCCCATTTGCATCGGTTACTCCAACACCTCGCAACCAGTTCGCATCGGCAACATCATAAATGGAATACTCGCCCACTGTGTCGCAATGCCAGAGATAAACCGCATACCCTTTCAGCGGCGCACACCCCGTCATCACATCCACAACTGAGATGGTCAGATCCATCGGAACGCCATCTGCGGCACCCGTCATACCACTGAAACTTGAGCGAATGTCTTTCCGGACGACACCCTGATTCAGAAGAACATTAGCAACAGCACCGTTTGCGCGATTGCTTCCGTCCGCCGGATAGGGACCATTCGTCTCATTCGATAAAGATGCGCAGCCATTTTCACTGACAATGGTTTCATGAGGTTCTGACGGCGGAGGACCACCCGGCCCACCTGGAGGCCGCCCCATACCTGGAGGACCAGAATAGTTCTGTGCTGGCACCGAAGTTTGAGACTCGGGTGCTGAACAGGCTGAAATGGCTGCGAGCGAACTGCCGCCCAGAAGCCCAAGCGCGCGACGACGGTCAATCATCGCGACAAGGTCATACCATAGAGCAGAACGTGTCTCAGTCTGTTCAGAGTCTTTATTCAGCTTACACGTCCTCATCGCCTGCTCCTCTGTTGGCCATCAAAGGTTCAACGTTTCAGATCGATGAATCAGGCGAATTTATTTTGCAAAGCAGTTATGATTTGGAAGCTGACGACAAACGCGCACGAAGATCTTCCAGATAAGCGAGCTTCTCGCGAATGGGCTTCTCACGGCCCTCACCCTTAGGATCATAAAATTTCTGTCGCTTCATGCTATCGGGGAAGTAGTTCTGCCCAGAGAATCCATGCTCCGTATCGTGATCGTAGAGATAGCCGTCACCATACCCCTGTTCTTTCATCATCTTGGTCGGCGCATTTCGGATATGCATGGGCGGTCCGAGATCATCAGTCTGCGCCGCTACCGCTCGGGCCGCGCCCAGCGCCACCACGACCGCATTTGATTTCGGAGCCGTCGCCAGATGGATGACAGCATGCGCAAGCGGTATTTCGCCTTCCGGACTACCAACCCGCTCGTAGGCGCGTACAGCCTCTGACGTCACCATTAAAGCCGTCGGATCCGCCAGGCCGATATCCTCGCTTGCGATCACCAGCAGACGCCGACCGATATAGAGCGGGTCTTCACCGCCTCTCAGCATGCGCGCAAACCAGTACATGGCGGCATCCGGGTCAGATCCGCGGATCGACTTATGCAAGGCCGAGATCAGATTATAATGGCCTTCGCCTGACTTGTCGTAGGCCGCCGCCCGACGTGACAGAAATTTTTTCAGATGAGCAACGGCAAGTGGCTTCTCAGTGCGAATACGGAACAAGTCTTCGACGAGCCCAAGAAAATATCGGCCGTCGCCACCGCCAAGCTCAAACAGATAACTGCGCGCTTCTGGCTCGAGCTGTAGCTTCTGCTTTTTGAACGCCTCTGCCCGCTCCAACAACTGCTCAAGCGCGCTGGTATCCAGAGCTTTCAGCACGAGAACCTGACACCGCGACAGCAGTGCGCCGTTCAGCTCAAAACTAGGATTCTCAGTCGTTGCACCAATCAGCGTAATCACGCCGCGTTCGACATATGGCAGAAAGCCGTCTTGCTGCGCCTTGTTGAAGCGATGAATCTCATCTACAAACAGCGCAGTGCCTTTGCCAGTCGACCGTCTGGCTTCAGCAGCGTCAAAGACAGCTCTTAAATCCTTCACTCCGGAAAACACGGCTGACAAGGCCTCAAAATGAAGGCCGGTCTCGTCAGCGAGCGCCTGCGCAATCGTGGTTTTTCCCACACCTGGCGGGCCCCAGAAAATGATGGATGACAACCGGCCGTCAGCAAGCATCCTCCCCAACGGGCCGTCGGGTCCGATAAGATGATCTTGTCCGACAACGTCTTCCAGTCGTGACGGCCGCACGGCCTCAGCGAGCGGACGAGGCGCCGTTTGGTCCAGACCGGCGGCCTGAAAAAGATCACTCAATGAACTACATCCTGACAGTGCGGGACAGACGACGACCATTGCGGTCGACCGCAATCTGCCAGACCCCGTCATTCTTGTCACTTGCCAACGCGATCTCGAGCTCACTCACGGTTTTGATGGCGTCACCATTGACTTCAATAATCAGATCACCCGGACGGACACCAAAATTATAGGCAAATGATCGACGTGCGATGCGGTTGATCAGCACGCCTTCGTCAAACGGATCACGCCGGATCGATTCAGCAAGCGCGGGAGACAAATCAGCCACCTCGGCACCGGCAAGTGGGGAATCCCCCTCGAGCATGGTCAGGTCTGCTTCTGTCGCCCCTGGAGGAGACGCAAGTTCAAGCTTGACGATCTGCTCTTCACCATTCCGTACGATAACCGCAGCGGGCGTATCGCCTTCTGCAAGTGTCGCTGCCAGAAACTTCAGACCATTGTCATCAAAAACTTCACGACCATCAAACTTCAGCACCAGATCACCGCGACGCAGTCCTGCAATATCAGCCGGACCATCAGGATAGATCTCTGTGATCAGAACGCCGCCTGGGCGATCCACATCAAGTGACTTGGCGATGTCAGACGTGACCGCCTGACCTTTCATACCCAGCCACGGGCGAACGATCCGTCCTTCATTGATCGCTGAATCAACAACGCGTTTTACCATCTCCGCAGGGATAGCAAAGCCAATACCGTTCGATCCGCCAGATCGCGAGAAGATCGCCGTATTTACGCCCACGAGCCGACCTGCATTGTCGATCAATGCTCCGCCCGAATTACCCGGGTTGATGGCCGCATCCGTCTGAATGAAAAACGCATAGTCGGATATGCCGACGTCAGTCCGCGCTGTCGCAGAAATAATACCGCTGGTTACCGTCTGGCCGATTCCGAAAGGGTTTCCGATCGCCAGAACCAGATCACCGACCTGCAGATTTCGCGTGTCCGAGAACTCCAGAATAGGCAGTTCCTCACCTTCGGCATCAATGCGCAGCACTGCAAGGTCTGTGCGTTCATCGGCGAGCACAAGTTCAGCTTCATATTCGCGTCGGTCGGCCAGAACAATTTTAAGCGCATTTGCGCCTTCAACGACGTGATTGTTCGTGACGATGATCCCTTCGCGACCAACGATAACACCAGAACCCAGAGAGGATTGAACCCTGTCCTGTGGTGCACCAAACGCGCCGGGTCCGAAAAACCGCTCGAAGAATGGGTCGCCCGCAAATGGCGATCCCGACTGCCTTACCAACCGTTCCGAATAAACGTTCACGACCGCAGGCGAGGCCTGCTTCACGAGTGGCGCGAATGACAGCTGAATCTGCTCCCGCGAATCCGGGAGCAACTGAGCATTCGCCGGACCACCCAGTAAGGATGAGAGCATCAATCCAATCAACGCCGCCAGCGCCGCACTCAGGAAAAACAGGATCTTATTGATGTGTTTTGTCATAGGCATGAGCTAACTCTCCGACCATGGCCCGATTTGGGCAGAATAACGTCGAACTGCAAGTCCTTGCATCGACATCTTTGAGACCAAATTGGGTATTTCTATTCTTGCGGCCTTCTGTGAAAACCGTCCACGTGCGTCGATCAACTTAAAAACCCGACATGAACGGCAGCAGAATCAAACAGTATCAGCGCTCTGAACGCAAAAAAGCCGGGTGTATCACCCGGCTTTTCAGAAAATCCCAAACGGATTTGAGGCTTATTCTTCTGCGAATTCCATTTCAGCAGCAACGCGCTCGCGGTCCGCTTTGCCTTTGGCATCTTCGTCACGCTCGACGAATTCAATCACTGCCATAGGTGCGTTGTCACCGTGACGGAAGCCCGCTTTCAGAACGCGAACATAACCACCATTGCGCTCTTCATAGCGTGGACCAAGAACGTCGAAGAGTTTCTTCGCCATGTCTGGGTTGCGCAGCTTTGAAATCGCGCGACGACGAGAAGCCAGGTCACCCTTCTTGGCGAGTGTGACGAGCTTTTCCACGATCGGACGAAGCTCTTTCGCCTTAGGAAGAGTTGTCACGATCTGCTCGTGCTCAATCAGAGACGACGCCATGTTGGCGAACATCGCTTTGCGGTGCTCCGACGTCCGGTTGAGTTTGCGGTGTGCGAGTCCATGACGCATGATGAAATGTCCTTATCGGCCTTTCGCCGTTAGATCTGATCTTCGTACTTTTTAGCCAGACCTTCGATGTCCTCAGGTGGCCAGCTTGGAACGTCCATGCCGAGGTGCAGACCCATGCCAGCAAGGACTTCCTTAATCTCGTTCAATGACTTCCGACCGAAGTTTGGTGTGCGAAGCATTTCTGCTTCTGACTTCTGGATCAGATCGCCAATGTAGACGATGTTATCATTTTTCAGACAGTTTGCAGAGCGAACAGAGAGTTCGAGCTCATCAACTTTCTTGAGAAGAACAGGGTTGAAGCCGAGATCTGGCTCGTCATCCTGGTCTGATTTGTCATCTGGCTCTTCGAAGTTGATGAAGAGGCGCAGTTGGTCCTGAAGAATGCGCGCCGCATAAGCCACAGCATCTTCCGGAGAAATTGAACCATCGGTTTCGACGTCAAGCATCAGCTTGTCATAGTCGAGAACCTGACCTTCACGCGTATCTTCCACGCGGTAACCGACGCGGCGAACAGGTGAGAAGATCGCGTCTATCGGAATAAATCCGATTGGAGAATCTTCGGCGCGGTTGCGGTCAGCAGGAACATAGCCCTTGCCGGCTTCAACCGTGAATTCCATGCGTAGTTCAGCGCCTTCATCCAGTGTACAGATCACCAGATCAGGGTTCAGGATTTCGCAATCGCCTGGAACTTCAATTTGTCCCGCAGTCACTGGGCCAGCGCCGTTCGCACGAAGCATCATACGCTTCTGGGTGTCTGACACCATGCGAATAGCAACCTGCTTCAGGTTCAGGACGATCGTTGTGACATCTTCGCGAACGCCAGAGATTGACGAAAACTCGTGAACTACGCCGTCAATCTGCATGCCGGTGATTGCAGCACCTTGCAGAGACGAGAGCAGAACGCGACGCAGAGCATTGCCCAGCGTCGTACCAAAGCCGCGCTCAAGCGGCTCAACGACGAGTGTCGCTTTGCGCAGAGCATCAAAGCCATGCTCAACCACCGGCCGTGCCGGACGGATGAGTTCTTTCCAGTTTTTGTCGTTAACGACGACGAGCGAGTCAGACATCGACGTGTCCTCTGAATCTGCGGGGTGTGGGGTCATACGCGGCGGCGCTTCGGCGGGCGACATCCATTATGAGGAATCGGCGTTGTGTCGCGGATCGACGTAATAGTGAAGCCAACAGCCTGAAGCGCACGAAGTGCTGATTCACGACCTGAACCCGGACCACGAACGTTCACTTCAAGTGTACGCATACCATGTTCCTGAGCCTTACGGCCTGCATCTTCAGCAGCCATCTGAGCAGCATACGGCGTAGATTTCCGTGAGCCCTTAAAGCCCATGTGACCAGCAGACGACCAGGAAATAGCATTTCCCTGGCTATCAGTGATGGTCACCATCGTGTTGTTGAAGCTCGAATTCACATAGCAGATGCCAGATGTGATATTCTTACGTTCGCGGCGGCGAACCCGTGTCGTGTCTTTAGCCATGATCTCTGGTTCCCAGCCTTATTTCTTTTTACCGGCAATCGGCTTGGCAGGACCCTTGCGGGTACGAGCGTTCGTGTGCGTCCGCTGACCGCGAACCGGAAGTCCACGGCGGTGACGCAGACCGCGATAGCACCCAAGATCCATGAGACGCTTGATGTTCATCGCTGTCTCACGACGAAGGTCACCTTCCACGAGATAATCACCATCGATCGTCTCGCGAACCTGGATGACTTCCGCGTCCGTAAGATCAGACACACGCTTCTCAGGCGTGATACCGACTTTCTCACAAATCTCTTTGGCCATGGCCGGACCAATTCCGTGAATATACCGGAGCGCGATTTCAACGCGCTTATTGGTCGGGATGTTGACGCCAGCAATACGGGCCAAGCTAATTCTCCGTTAATCCATTGATACGAGACAAAGGGACCCTCAGGCGAGGCAAAAATCGCCTAAAAATTTACCCATGACTCGCAGAAGACGCGACTTATATCGCGAGAGTGAGCTACGTCAAGACCTGAGTCAGTCAGAAGTCATCTAAAATTGAACTTCTTGATGCCTCCAGCACAGCAGCACTGAAATCATGTCGTAGTATGGTATCAAAAGCAATGAAAAAGGCGAGCGGCAGGCCCGCCCTGTTTCAATCAGCTTTTGCCGAATAGTCGAGCGAAGAAACCAGGTTTCTCAGTCGCTCCGCCTTTCTTCCGATCAAGTGCCGAATCGATCTCACCTGCAACAGATTCAATCGTGCCCATGCCGTCCACTTCAACGAGTTTCTTGCGCTCAGCATAAATCGGCAGAAGCGGAGCCGTTTGCGCATTATACGCTTCGATACGCTTCTTGAAGGTCTCAGGGTTATCATCTTCCCTGCCCTGTTCTTCATAGCGTTTGGTGACGCGCTCCAGAAGAGCGTCCTCATCAACGCGCAGACGAATCACAGCATCGACTTCCATATCGCGTTTCGCGAGAGTGGCATCCAGCGCTTCGGCCTGAGGCACTGTCCGCGGGAAGCCGTCGAAAATAAATCCTGCAGCGTCTTTGTGTGTGTCGAGCTGATCTTCGATCAGTTCGATCACGATCGCATCGGACACCAGTTGTCCGGAATCCATGATCGCAGCAACGCGTTGACCGAGTTCCGTACCAGCGCTTCGCGCAGCCCGCAGCATATCGCCCGTCGACAGCTGCACAAACCCACGCTCGGAAACCAGTCTTTTCGCCTGTGTTCCCTTACCTGCGGCCGGTGGCCCGAACAGGATTATATTCATCGTTTCTTACCCCCGAGACGAGACTTCTTGATCATCCCCTCATACTGGTGTGCCACCAGGTGAGACTGAATCTGTGTCACTGTATCCATTGTCACAGAAACCACAATCAGAAGCGACGTACCACCAAGGTAGAATGGAATCGATGGAAATTCTGCGCGCAAAATCTCAGGAAGCAGGCAGACGGCTGTAATATAGGCAGCACCGATCACTGTCAGGCGCGTCAGAACATAATCGAGATGCTCAGCTGTGCGCTTGCCAGGGCGATAGCCAGGAATGAAGCCACCATATTTCCGCAGGTTGTCTGCTGTCTCTTCAGGATTGAACACGATGGACGTGTAGAAGAAACAGAAGAAGATAATCAGCACAGCATAAAGCACGATGAAACCAGGCTGTCCCGGCCCAAGGAAGGCCGCAACCGTACCGAGGATACCAACACCGCCTTCATCAGCATTGTTCGCCGCAAAGTTCGCAATCGTCGCCGGCAGAAGCAGAAGAGAAGACGCAAAGATTGGCGGGATAACGCCAGCTGTGTTGAGTTTCAGAGGCAGGAAGCTTGTCTGACCCTGAGTCATCTTGTTGCCCTGCTGTCGCTTCGGATACTGAATTAGAAGCCGACGCTGAGAACGCTCGATGAACACAATGAAGATGATCACAACGACAGCCATCAAAAGGATGCCGCCGACGAATGGCAGCTGATTAGCGCCATAGCCCGCATTAGCGACCAGGTTGAAAATCGCTTTCGGAAGCTCAGCCACAATACCTGCGAAGATGATCAGTGAGATACCATTCCCCACACCACGCGCCGTAATCTGCTCACCCATCCACATGAGAAGCAGCGTACCACCCGTCATGGTAACGACGGTAGAGACCGTAAAGTAAAGCGCCGGCATGTTGTCCATGCGGGTTTCCTGCAGGCCTTGCGCAATGCCGAATGACTGCACCAGTGCGAACAGAACCGTCAGATAGCGGGTATATTGGTTGATCTGCTGCCGACCTGTTTCGCCTTCCTTCTTAAGCCGTTCCAGGCTTGGGCTGGCAGACGTCATCAGCTGCATGATAATGCTGGCCGAGATATAAGGCATGACGTTCAGGGCAAAAATACCCATCCGCTCAATCGCGCCGCCCGCGAAGACGTTCACGTTGCCGAGGATACCACCCTGCTGGTTTTCCCAGATCTGCCGAAAGGCTTCGGGATCAATTCCCGGAATTGGAAGGTATGTCCCCAATCGGTAGCAAATCAGAATCCCGAGCGTGAATAAGATCCGCTGCTGGAGTTCTTTTGCCTTCCCGAACGCATTGAAATTCAAATTGCTCGCAAGCTGTTCTGAAGCTGACGCCACACGCGCCTCCCTACTAGCTGGCCCTGACCACAAAAAAGGCCTGTCGCCGGACAGCAACAGGCCTTTAATTCGTCACTCAAAAGGCTTTTGTGAAGCCTTGAAAGTAAGATTATTCGGATTCTTCTGATGCTGGGGCGGTCACTGTGACATTTCCGCCAGCTGCTTTAACAGCTTCGATCGCCGCTTTGGAAGCGCCGGTGACGGTAATATTCACACCTTTTGGTGCATCACCCTTAGCAAGAAGACGTACGCCATCGCGCGAACGACGAAGAACACCAGATGTGACGAGCACGTCCTCAGTGATCTCAACCTTGCCGTCGAGCTGGCCGGATTCAATAGCTTTAGAAATGCGACCGAGGTTGACCCAGGTGTATTTCTTCGTGTTCGGCGCCTTAAAGCCACGCTTTGGCAGACGCATGTAGATTGGCATTTGACCGCCTTCAAACCCGTTCAGAGCGACGCCCGAGCGAGATTTCTGGCCTTTAACACCACGTCCTGCAGTCTTGCCTGTGCCGGAACCGACACCGCGACCAACGCGCTTGCGGGCTTGAGTTGCGCCCGACTTGTCAGAAAGTTCATTCAGTTTCATGTCGATTACCTTAGCTGATCAACCAGAGAAAACCCTGTCCAATCAGGCCTTTTCATCCACGATTTCTACCATGTGCTGAACCTTGGCAATCATGCCACGCACAGCAGGCGTATCTTCCAGTTCACGTTCCCGGCCGACCTTGTTGAGGCCGAGACCGATCAAAGTCGCACGCTGTTCAGGCTTACGACGGATCGGGCTACCGGTCTGGCGAATTTTTACAGTTTTAGCGGCCATTGCTTCAGCTCCTAGTTCGTCGCGTCAGCCATGCCGGCTTCAGACGCACCATCAGCACGACGGCCAACAATGTCCTGAACCTTCAGACCGCGCTTGGAAGCGACGGACCGTGGGCTGCTCTGGGTTTTCAGCGCGTCGAATGTCGCACGAACCATGTTGTAAGGGTTGGAAGACCCGAGAGACTTCGCAACGACGTCCTGAAGACCGAGCACGTCGAAAACCGCACGCATCGGGCCACCGGCGATGACGCCAGTACCTGGAGGCGCTGCGCGAAGCACAACTTTACCAGCACCCCAACGGCCACGGCCGTCATGGTGAAGCGTACGACCCTCGCGCAGTGGCACGCGGATCATTTTCTTTTTGGCTTCGTCAGTCGCCTTACGGATCGCTTCCGGAACTTCGCGTGCTTTACCGTGACCAAAGCCGACACGGCCTTTCTGATCACCAACAACAACGAGTGCCGCAAAACCGAAGTTCTTACCGCCCTTCACAACCTTCGCAACGCGGTTGATGCCAACCAGACGGTCAACAAATTCGCTTTGCTCTTGTTCTTGCTTGTTATCGCGGTCTCGGTTCCGGCCCCGGCCACGACCGCGGCCTTCACCGCCGCCTCTTCTTTCATCAGCCATAACCGTCTCCTAAAACTTCAGTCCGCCATCACGCGCCGCGTCAGCAAGCGCCTTGATGCGTCCGTGGAACATGTAACCGCCGCGGTCAAACACGACTTCTTCAACGCCAGCCTTGGACGCACGCTCAGCAATCAGCTTGCCGATTTCAGCAGCAGCGTCTGAGGTAGATCCATTGGATTTCGCGCGGAAATCCTTTTCCTGGGTCGAAGCAGAAGCGATTGTGATTCCGCGTTCGTCGTCGATCACCTGAACGGCGATATTCTTGGAGGAGCGCACCACGGACAGACGAGGACGACCATTTGCCTGCTTCCGCAGTTTGGCACGTACCCGCTGAGCGCGACGCAGCATTTTTTCGCGTGGCGTCTTCATGGTTACTTCTTCTTACCTTCTTTGCGACGAACTTGTTCGCCTGCATAACGAATACCCTTGCCTTTGTAAGGCTCAGGCGGACGATACTTGCGGATCTCAGCAGCAACCTGACCAACAGCCTGTTTGTCAGCGCCAGAGATTTTCACCTCAGTTGGCTTTGTGCTGGCGAGTGTGATGCCTTCAGGTGCTTCATACACAACATCGTGCGAGAAACCGAGTGACAGCTTGACATCTTTACCCTGCATTTGTGCACGATAACCGACGCCAACCAGCTCAAGCTCTTTTTCAAAGCCTTCAGTTACACCAACAACCATGTTCTGAGCCCGGGCACGCATTGTGCCCCACATCGCGCGAGCGCGTTTTGACTCATCACGTGGTTTGAACGTGACCGCGTTGTTTTCAAACTCAACCGTGACATCTTCAACAACGTCAAGAACGAGTTCACCCTTCGGGCCCTTGGCAGTGAGCACGCCGTCATTGAATGACAGTGTAGCTTTGCCGCCTTCCACAGGGAGTTTACCGATACGAGACATATCCTGGCCTTTCCCTTAAACGACCCGACAAAGGATTTCGCCACCAACATTCTCGGTACGCGCCGTGTTGTCAGACATGACACCCTTTGGCGTAGAGAGAATGGAGATGCCCAGACCGTTCTGGACAAGTGGCAGATCCTTGACCGAAGAATACACGCGGCGGCCTGGTTTAGACACGCGACGGATCTCCGAAATCACGGGTGAACCATCATAATATTTCAGCTCGATTTCGATGTTCTTTTTGCCATCTTTCTCGACCTCGGCATAGCCGCGGATATAGCCCTCACTCTGGAGAACTTCGAGAACGCGCAAACGAAGCTTCGAAGCCGGCGTTTCGACTTTGGATTTTCCGCGCAGCTGAGCGTTGCGGATCCGGGTCAGCATATCGCCAAGAGGATCAGAAATGTTCATTTTGTACCCTCCTTACCAGCTAGATTTGACCAGACCAGGAACTTTACCCTGGTTGCCCATCTCACGAAGGGCGATACGAGACATTCTGAGCTTCCGATAGAAGCCCCGTGGACGGCCCGTTACTTCACAACGGTTACGTACACGGTTTTCAGCCGAATTACGCGGCAGAGCAGCCAGTTTCAGACGCGCTTCAAAGCGCTCTTCCAGTGGCAGGTCCTCATTCGCGATGATTTCCTTCAGGCGCTCGCGGCGACCTGCGTATTTTTTAACAAGCTCTTTGCGCTTGTTGTTGCGTTCGATTGCACTTTTCTTCGCCATATCGTCCTCCGCGCGCCTAGTTTCGGAACGGAAAGCCAAACTGCGTCAGCAGAAATTTGGCTTCTTCGTTCGTTTGCGCCGTCGTGCAAACAATGATGTCCATACCCCAGATCGAATCGACCTGATCGTAAATGATCTCCGGGAATACAATGTGTTCCTTGATGCCGCAGGCATAGTTGCCATTGCCATCAAAGCTTTTCCCGTTGAGACCGCGGAAGTCCTTCACGCGTGGAAGAGCAATCGTCACAAAACGGTCCAGGAATTCGAACATATGCTCACGACGCAGCGTGACCTTACATCCGATGCTCATGCCTTCACGCAGTTTGAAACCGGCGATAGACTTACGAGCTTTGGTCGCAACTGGCTTCTGACCAGCAATTGCTTCCATATCCCGAAGGGCTGACTGGATCTTTTTGGAATCCGCAACCGCCTCACCGACACCCATGTTCAGCACGACCTTGTCGAGCTTTGGCATCTGCATCGGGTTCGAGTAACCGAACTTCTCTTGCATGGCCGGGACAACCTTGTCCTGGTACAGCTTTTTGAAGCGTGGTTCGTATGTGGTGGCATCAGACATCGATGGCCTCCCCTGAACGTTTTGCGATACGCACCTTGCGGCCGTGTTCGTCAACCTTGAAACCAACACGAGTTGGCTTGCCGTCTTTTGGGTCCAGCAGAGAGACGTTAGACGTGTGGATCGGCGCTTCGAAGCGCTTGATACCGCCCGGGTCCATCTGACTTGGCTTCTGGTGACGGGTCACAACATTCACGCCGGACACGATCACGCGGTTTTCCTGAGGCATCACTTTCGTGACCTCGCCCTGCTTGCCTTTGTCACGGCCAGTCAGAACGACAACACGATCGCCTTTCTTAACTTTAGCAGCCATTACAAGACCTCCGGTGCGAGCGAAATGATCTTCATGTGGTTCTTGGCGCGAAGCTCGCGCGGAACCGGTCCAAAGATACGTGTGCCGATTGGCTCACCATTGTTGTTGATGAGAACAGCAGCGTTCGTGTCAAAGCGAATTGCTGAACCATCTGGACGCTTGATGTCTTTAGAGACGCGAACGACAACGGCTTTACGCACGTCACCTTTTTTCACGCGACCCTTTGGAATCGCTTCCTTGATGGACACAACAATCACGTCACCAACAGATGCGTAGCGACGCTTCGCGCCACCGAGCACTTTGATGCACTGAACACGGCGAGCGCCGGAGTTGTCAGCCACGTTAAGGTTTGTCTGCATCTGGATCATGCGGCGTCTCCACCAGCTTGATCAGTGACGAGTTCCCAGCGTTTCAGCTTGGACTTCGGAGGACACTCGATGATAGACACCTTCTGGCCCTCTACAGCCACGTTATTTTCATCATGGGCATGGTAACGCTTCGACTTACGAACCGTCTTCCGCAGCAATGGGTGCAGGAAAGTACGCTCTACACGCACGATCGCTGTTTTGTCTTGCTTGGTGGAAACCACCACGCCTTCCATAATCCGCCTAGGCATATTGCTTTTGCTCCCTCAGGTTCACGCAGCGCTGGTTTGCGTCTTTTCACG
>NZUJ01000020.1 GCA_002701295.1 Ponticaulis sp.
CGCGCCTTTGCGGCATCAACCTGCTCGCGCAGTGCAAATCTGCTCTGGGTGACCTGTCCCGCATCAAGCGCGTCGTCAAACTTGGCGGCTTCGTGAATGCCTCTCCTGATTTTGTCGACATCCCGCAAGTCATCAATGGCTGTTCAGATCTGATGGTCGACGTTCTGGGCGATGCTGGCCGACATGCTCGCTCCGCTGTTGCCTGCCCCACCCTGCCGCTCGGTGTTGCGGTCGAAGTCGACGGCATTTTTGAAATCAGCTGATGGCCATCAGTTTCGATCTCCAAGCCTACGCCTATGCGCACCGTGGCCTGTGGAGCGAGACACGCCCGGAAAACACGCTCGCGGCCTTCAGGGCGGCGAGCGCAAACGGTTTGGCGGCTGAGTGCGATGTTCATCTGTCCAGCGACGGCGAGGTTGTCGTCCACCATGATTCCACACTCCAGCGCCTGAGCGGACAACCCCTTCGCGTCGCTGACATGACCTCCGAATGGCTGGCCAGCACGCCTATCGCTGGAACGGAAGAGACTATTCCCACTTTGAAGTCTGTGCTTCAGGTCATGGGTCAACTGCCCTTGCTGATCGAACTGAAAGTAGATGACGCAACTGACATCGGACGTCTGGCAGAAGGCACGCTTGCAGAAATCGGACAGCAAGACACACCTGTCGCCCTCATGAGCTTCGACACGCATATTCTCCAGGAAATCAGACACCTGGCACCAGATGTGATGCTGGGACTGCTCACACCGCCGCTGCATCTGAAAACCGATCTGGGCATCAGCCAGACGCGCGCCGATCTGGTCCGCCTCAATGCCGACTATATCGCCCCACAGGTAATCGACTGCACTGAAGGAGCCGTGCTCGCACAAGATGTCGAATGTGGTCTTGCCAGCTGGACGGTTAGTCTCCCTGAGCACCTCGCTTTCATTCGACAGGTTTCTGCCGCTCCGATCTTCGAAAATCTCGATCCTGATCTCGTCACGACGGGCTGAACGACTTACATACACCCCATGGGTGATCTTCAGCTGACCAGCGTGTCTTCTCTTTCCTTGATCGAGCCGTCCGAATGGAACGCCATCGCGAATCCGCCCGGCTTACCATATGACCCGTTCCTGAGCTGGGAGTTTCTCGAAGCGCTCGAATCGACGGGTACCGCGACGCCGGCTACAGGCTGGACCCCGCTGCATATGTGCATTCGGAATGCGGAAAATAAGCTGATCGCGGCCATGCCACTCTATGCCAAAAGCCATTCTCGCGGCGAGTTTGTCTTCGACCATAGCTGGGCGGACGCCTATGAACGCGCAGGCGGAATGTATTACCCAAAACTCCTCAGCGCTGTTCCCTTCACGCCTGTTACCGGGCGCCGGTTTTTCATCGACCCATCCGAACCTGATCAGGAAGGCCTGCGGAACGCTCTCATCGCAGGCGCAATCCAGATCGCGCAGGACAATAACCTGTCCTCCTTGCACATCAATTTTCTGCCCGAAGCCGATTATGAACAGCTCGGCGAACTGGGGCTCCTGCAACGAACCGATCAGCAGTTCCATTTCATCAATGAGGGCTATCACAGCTTTGATGAGTTCCTCGCCTGTCTGTCCTCGGCAAAGCGCAAGAACCTCCGCAAGGAACGAAAAAGGGCGCAGGAGGGCCTCACCTTCAAATGGCTGACGGGCGACCAGATCACGGAAGATGACTGGGACATCTTCTTTGATTTCTATATGGATACTGGAAGCCGAAAATGGGGCTCGCCCTATCTCTATCGAGAGACATTCAGCCTGCTCAACGAGCGTATGGGCGATAAAATCCTTCTGATTTTTGCTTGCGAGGACGATCAACCCATTGCCGGTGCTCTGAACTTTATTGGCTCAGAAACACTCTATGGCCGCTACTGGGGCCGGATCGACGATCGCCCATTCCTTCATTTCGAAGTCTGCTATTATCAGGCCATCGACTTTGCGATCGAACACGGCCTCAAATGCGTCGAAGCAGGCGCGCAGGGCGGACACAAGCTCGCCCGCGGCTATGGCCCGGTCACGACCTATTCAAGCCACTGGATCGAACACGAAGGCCTGCGACATGCCATTGACGACTACCTTGCGCGTGAACGTGAGGCTGTTACGCAGGAACAAGCCTATCTCGAAACGCGTCAGCCGTTTCGCAAATCAGAGGAATAGCCCATGAGCCTTCACGGCACGTATGAAGACGACAATATTTTCGCGAAAATGATCGCCGGAGACATCCCATGCGTGAAAGTCTATGAGGATGATATCGCCATGGCCTTCATGGATATTTTCCCGCAAAGCGATGGCCACACGCTGGTTATTCCAAAACAAGCTAAAGCGCGTAATTTTCTCGAACTTCCAGGAGATTATGTCGGCTCCTTCATGCAGCGCGTTCAGAAAGTTGCCCAAGGTGTCGAAGCTGGCCTCAAACCGGATGGCATCGTCATCACCCAGTTCAACGGCGCGCCAGCGGGCCAGACGGTATTCCACCTGCACTTCCACATCATCCCGCGCTGGGAGGGCAAGTCTATGGCTGGTCACGGACAAGCGGGTCAGGCCTCCCCTGAAACGCTTCTACCCCTGGCCGAAAAGATCAGCGCAGCAATCGGCAGAGCGAGCTGAGCGGAAAATCTGTGACGTTAACTATTCAAAGCTCAGAATCCTGATATACAGGTTTCAAGTTCAATCAGCGAAAGGAGGTGATCCAATGTCGAGTGAGATACAACAGGTGAATCAAGTGCTTGTGGGTTTTATCGGCGGTGTGGAGCAGCCTCTGGTCCGTACGTAGCCTACGCGTCTGATTAAGTGACAAAGTATTTGAGACGCCAAGTCTCACGGAAGCCGCGCTGCAAAGTGCGGCTTTTTCCGTTTCTGGGGCAGAGCCTTCCCCACAAAGAAAAGCCCGGCAAAGCTGATCGCTCCACCGGGCTCAACAAATTCAGACCCTTAGGCCTGCTGATTTAATTCACTGGCGGCGCGTAGTTGGTGAGCTTGATGCCATCAACAGCAGCCACATACTCATCAACACTCGGCGTACGGCCAAGAATGGTCGAGAGCACAACAACTGGCGTCGAAGACAAGAGCGACTCGCCCTTCTTCTCGTCAGAATCTTCCACGACACGGCCCTGGAAGAGACGCGTAGACGTCGCCATCACGGTATCGCCCTTGGCCGCTTTCTCCTGGTTACCCATGCAGAGGTTACAGCCCGGACGCTCCAGATAGAGCATGTTTTCATACTCAGTCCGCGCCGCGCCTTTCGGGTTGGTGTCGTCGAATTCGAAACCTGCATATTTCTGCAGAACTTCCCAGTCGCCTTCGGCTTTCAGCTCGTCGACAATGTTGTAAGTCGGCGGCGCAACAACCAGTGGCGCTTTGAACTCAACCGTGCCGTTCTGCTTCTCCAGATTACGCAGCATCTGAGAAATGATCTTCATATCGCCCTTGTGGACCATACAAGACCCGACGAATCCCAGATCAACTTTCTTCGTGCCGCCATAATAAGAGACCGGACGGATGGTGTCGTGCGTATAGCGCTTGGAGACGTCGTCATTGTTCACGTCAGGGTCGGCAATCATTGGCTCGACAATCTGGTCGAGATCGACAACCACTTCTGCGAAGTACTTCGCATTTCCATCCGGGCGCAGCGCAGGCTTTTCACCAGAACGAATCTCAGCGATCCGCTCATCAGCCTTAGCGATCAGGCCAGCGAGAACCTTGTTCTCATTGTCCATGCCTTTGTCGATCATGATCTGAATGCGGCTCTTCGCAATCTCGAGCGATTCAATCAGCGTCTCGTCTTCAGAGATACAGATCGAGGCTTTCGCTTTCATCTCGGCGGTCCAGTCGGTGAAGGTGAACGCCTGGTCTGCCAGAAGCGTACCGATATGCACTTCGATCACACGGCCCTGGAACACGTTGTCGCCGAACTGTTTCAGCATCTGTGCCTGCGTGGCGTGAACCACATCACGGAAGTCCATGTGATCCTTCAGAGTGCCTTTGAAGGTCACTTTCACAGACTCAGGGATCGGCATGGTGGCTTCACCTGTTGCCAGCGCAAGCGCGACCGTACCGGAGTCCGCACCGAAGGCAACGCCCTTCGACATACGCGTATGGCTGTCACCACCAATAATGATCGCCCAGTCGTCAATCGTGATGTCGTTCAGAACCTTGTGGATCACGTCCGTCATCGCCGGGTATTCGCCCTTCGGATCACGCGCAGTGATCAGGCCGAACTTGTTCATGAAACTCATCAGGCGTGGAATATTGGCCTGAGCCTTGCGGTCCCAGACAGACGCCGTGTGACAACCAGACTGATAGGCGCCATCAACGATCGGCGAAATCACCGTTGCCGCCATGGCTTCAAGCTCCTGAGAGGTCATCAGACCCGTCGTGTCCTGTGAACCAACAATGTTGACCTTCACGCGCACATCAGAACCTGCGTGCAGCGTTTTGCCCGGGGTCGTACCGACAGCATTCTTGTTGAAGATCTTCTCAACCGCAGTCAGGCCCTGCCCGTCGTGTGACACTTCTTTCGAAGACGCAAATACTTGCGGCGCGTCTACACCCAGGG
The DNA here is from genome assembly GCA_002701295.1 of Ponticaulis sp. GTDB lineage: Bacteria > Pseudomonadota > Alphaproteobacteria > Caulobacterales > Hyphomonadaceae > Ponticaulis. Next base: position 4,572 of record NZUJ01000020.1, read on the forward strand.
TCTCAGCCGCAAACGTCTGCAGTTTCTTGCCGAAGACAACAGCGTAGGACCCACCAGCTTTGATGAACTCGACTTTCGGCGCGGTCAGAGCAGAGGAAATATCTGCCAGCTCTGTGTCGCCATTATAGAGCTTCTTCTCTTTCGTGTTGATGGTCAGCACAGTGCCGGTATCGACCGAGTAAGTCTGCTCGAGTACCGGATCGCCATTCTCGTCCAGAACCGGCTTGCCGTTTTCGTCCAGTTTCTTGACCCAGTTCTTGAGATCGAGGCCAATACCGCCGGTCACACCGACAGTTGTCAGGAAGATCGGGGAAATCCCGTTAGTGCCTGCAACGATTGGCGCAATATTGACGAATGGCACATACGGGCTTGCCTTTTTACCGGTCCACAGCGCCACGTTGTTCACCCCGGACATACGGGAAGAGCCGACACCCATCGTGCCCTTTTCAGCAATCAGCATCACGCGCGCATCAGGATGCGCAACTTTCAGCGCTTCAATCTCAGCCTGAGCCTCTTCGCTGATCATGCACTTACCATGCAGTTCGCGGTCAGATCGCGAGTGCGCCTGATTGCCCGGCGACAGAAGGTCAGTCGAAATATCGCCTTCGGCAGCGATATAAGTCACGACTTTGATTTCTTCCTCGACGTCCGGCAACTTGGTGAAGAACTCGGCCTTCGCATAGCTCTCCAGAATGTCCTTCGCGACCGCATTACCGGCATCGAAAGCCGCTTTCAGGCGCGCCATGTCCGCGTCATAGAGGAAGACCTGCGTTTTTAGAACATCAGCCGCTTTCGCTGCGATGTCCGCGTCATCACCCAGTGCGAGGTCAAGCAGAACCTCGACAGATGGTCCGCCCTTCATGTGAGACAGCAGCTCTAGCGCAAAGTCCGGCGTAATTTCAGCAACGCTTTCCTCACCCAAGACAACCGCCTTCAGGAATTTTGCCTTCTCGCCAGCGGCGCTCGTTGTGCCCGGCAGCGTGTTGTAAATGAAGAAATTCAGAGAATCCGCACGATAGGCGTTGTCGGTATCTTTGATCTGAGAGATGAGCTCGCTGACCAGCGCGCCGTCATCAATCGGCTTCGGGTGCAAACCCTGAGCTTTGCGCGTTTCGATCTCTTCCAAATAGTCGGTATACAGGCTCATGACTTTCCCAATCAATCATAATGGTACTTGGCCGCCATGCTGCCGCTTGGGAGCGGTCAGCGCATCGGGCCAGACAGGCTGAGCGATGTGGTATTTCAGGTCCGCTTTTTGTGCAAGACCAGTTGATAGCGCCAACCGTCCAACACCGACTAAAGGCGCATTATTGAGCTTCTGAAGACACCAGATAGCTCATGGCAGCTTCCATCGGGCCATCTTTGGCCGTCAGGTCGGGCGCATCAGCATAGTTGAAACTCACAGCAGGTGAGAAATTCTCACGCGGCGTGCCGTCAATATGTGTCAGCTTTTCAGTGGTCAGCTTCACAGTAACACCCGTTTCCGGCAATCTATGATCTGTGATCCCACCGAGAAGGCCCGCCATCTTCGACCCGAATGTTTTCACACCCAGCGCGTCAAACGCGATGGTCAGCCCCTCGCCCATGCTCGCTGTCCATCGACCGGAAACGATCGCAACAGGTTGTTCGAATCGGGTTCCGCGCGGCGTGACTTCCTCAACCCAACTACGGACGATTCCGAAATCCCGCTCTTCATTCGGCAGAATGTGGCGCTGATAGTATTCTGTCTTCTCGACAAACCGGGAGAGAATACCTCGGGCGACCAGAGTGTTCCCGCCGCTGGCTGTATCTCGCAGGTCGATCACCAGGCCATCAACGCCATCGAGTTCCTGAAGAGCCTGATCAAAAGCGGCGATTGTCTGGGTCTGGCCAAGGCTGTCATTCACCCGAATGACGCCAATGGTTTTGTCAAAAAATGCGACGCGCTCAAGACTCACTAAACCAGGGTCGCGCTTCAGACGGCTCTGATAAAGAGTCGGAATTTCCAGCGTCCAGTTAAGATCGTCACATTGCAGACCGAGCCTACGCACACGATCCCGACGTCCGGTTGCCAGAACGCGCGCGGCATAAGACATACGCTCATAGTCGGCCAGCTCAATTCCCGGACCGATGAATTGCCGCACGGCATCTTCAATCGGACGCCCTTCGACATGGGTCAGATAACATCCGGGACGAATCCCGGCCTTCAGGGCCGGTGACCCGCGCCGAACATCAACAATTTCATATCCGGCCGGGCGTCGCTCAATCCAGAGATCTGCAAAGCTTGGTACCAGACCATAAGCGTCTGGCAGACCCGCGCCAGTGATGGAATGGTGGTCATAGAGGCTGTGAAACGCCATTTGCGAAAACGCAATCAAATCATTGCGCGTCGACAGGCTCGCGACTCGCCCTTCCAGTTCGCGACGAACAGGTATCTGACCGTTTGGAAACCGGTCCGCATAGGCAAACTGGTCATCAATCAGGTCGAGTAAGGCATAAGCATCGCTCTGAACGCTGGCGCGCAGATCGACAACATCAGTCGTTTGCGCACTTACATGTGCGACTGTTCCCGAAAACAGCATGATGCCACTCAATGCGAGCCTCCTCCAGAAGCGATTTCCCAACCATCCGCGCCGCACGAGAGCGGTCACATCAGATAGATGAAATTGCCTAAGCAGACTTAACATATGGCTAACCAATACACGCCGGGACAAGAAACCCGGCTTCATAGAAGCCGGGTTTGTGGAAAACATCTCGATTTCAGAGATTAAGTAACGGGTGCCTTCTCATCCGTGTCGGACCCGTCGCTATCCTCATCACTGGTCGATTCTTCAACCACGGGCTCAGGGGCCGCGAAGTATTCGAAGATCAGCTTGCCTGCGCCATCTTCAGCATCTTTGTCGAGATCGACCTTGACCGCACCGCCATACTTCAGGCCACCGAACAGAAGCTCTTCAGCCATAGGCTTCTTGACGTGCTCCTGAATGACCCTCGCCAGAGGACGTGCACCGTAATCAGCGTCAAAGCCTTTCCGGCCGAGCCAGCCTTTCGCCGCATCAGTCATCTCAATCGTCACATTGCGATCAGACAGTTGGGCTTCGAGCTGAAGCACGAACTTCTCGACAACGCGTTCGATGATCGGCTGAGACAGACCTGCGAACGGAATGGTCGCATCCAGACGGTTGCGGAATTCTGGTGTGAACAGCTTCTTGATCGCCTCGTCATCCTCGCCTTCGCGCTTACCGCGACCAAAGCCGATGGAGTTCTTGGCCGCTTCAGAAGCGCCCGCATTCGTTGTCATGATCAGAATCACATTCCGGAAGTCGATCTTCTTGCCGTTCGAGTCCGTCAGCGTTCCGTTATCCATCACCTGCAGGAGGATGTTGAATATCTCAGGATGTGCCTTCTCGATCTCATCAAGCAGCAACACACAATGCGGATGCTGGTCGACACCATCAGTCAGAAGACCACCTTGATCATAGCCAACATATCCCGGAGGCGCGCCGATCAGACGGCTGACCGTGTGACGCTCCATATATTCGGACATATCGAACCGAAGGAGTTCCACACCCATAATGGAGGACAGCTGACGGGCAACTTCAGTCTTACCAACACCTGTCGGACCGGAGAACAGATAACAACCAATCGGCTTATTCGGCTCACGCAGACCTGCACGCGCCAGTTTGATCGCAGACGCAAGCGCCTCAATGGCGTTGTCCTGACCGTACACAACCCGTTTCAGATCAAGCTCCAGACCTTTCAGCGCTTCGGCGTCAGACTTGGTAACCTGTTTCGGCGGAATGCGCGCCATCTTGGCCACGACAGCTTCGATGGTTGCGACATCAATCTCTTTCAGACGCTCGTCTTCAGAAAGTAGCCACTGGCTTGCGCCCGCCTCGTCGATCACGTCGATAGCCTTGTCCGGCAGCTTGCGGTCGGTGATATACCGCGCCGCCAGCTCGACCGCCGTTTTGATCGCCTCATCAGAATACTTCAGACCGTGGAATTCTTCAAAATGCGGACGCAGACCCTTGAGAATCTTGATTGTGTCCGGAACCGTTGGCTCCACCACGTCAATTTTCTGGAAACGACGCGCCAGAGCGCGGTCTTTCTCAAAGTGCTGGCGATACTCCTTGAATGTCGTCGAACCCATGCAGCGTAGGCCACCTGACTGAAGCGCTGGCTTCAGTAGGTTCGACGCATCCATCGCGCCACCAGACGTTGCACCCGCACCAATCACGGTGTGAATTTCGTCAATAAACAAGATGGCTTTGTCTTGCTGTTCGAGTTCTTTCATCACGGCTTTGAGGCGTTCCTCAAAATCACCGCGATAACGTGTACCGGCCAGCAAAGCGCCCATATCCAGTGAGAAGATAATCGCGTCTTTCAGAATGTCCGGCGCTTCGCCATCCACAATGCGTTTTGCCAGGCCTTCAGCAATCGCGGTTTTGCCAACGCCGGGATCGCCCACCAGAAGCGGGTTATTCTTGCGGCGACGACACAGAACCTGAATGGAGCGTTCCACTTCGAGCTGACGCCCGATCAGCGGATCAATCTTACCTTCTTTGGCTTTTTGATTGAGGTTTACGCAGTAGGCATCAAGCGCTTCACTGGACGCCTTCTGGACTTCTTCCTCTTTCTCACCAGTCGGACGCGCAGGGCGCGGCTTGGACATGCCAGGCTTTTTCGCGACACCATGCGAGATGAAATTCACCGCATCATAGCGCGTCATATCCTGTTCCTGCAGGAAGTAAGCGGCATGGCTCTCGCGTTCTGAGAAAATAGACACCAGAACATTCGCACCGGTCACTTCATCACGGCCAGAGCTTTCAACATGCAGAATGGCGCGTTGCACCACGCGCTGGAAAGCAGCGGTCGGACGAACCTGATCATCCAGCTCATCAACAGCCAGATTGGACAGGTCGTCATCGATATAGTCAGTGAGATCGTCCTGGAGCTTTTCCAGGTCGACCTTGCAGGCGGTCATGACTTCAACGGCTTCTTCGTCCTCAGTCAGGGCGAGGAGAAGATGTTCAAGCGTGGCGTATTCGTGGCGCCGCTCAGCCGCTAGTGCGAGGGCTTTTTCAAGGGCGCGTTCGAGACTGGGAGTCAGTGATGGCATATCTGGGCCCTAATCTTCTTTTTCCATAGTACATTGCAGCGGATGCTCATTCCGCCTTGCGAGATCCAGCACTTGTGCAACTTTCGTTTCTGCGACTTCATAAGTAAAGACGCCGCACACCCCGACCCCGTGATTGTGAACATGAAGCATAATTTGCGTCGCCTGTTCGCGCGATTTGTTGAAATAACTTTCAAGTACATAAACAACGAATTCCATCGGCGTGTAATCGTCGTTCAGCAGCAACACCCGATACATGGACGGACGCTTGGTCTTTGCGCGCGTCTGTGTCGCGATGTTTGTGCCGATTCCCTTTCCACCAGACTGCTTGTCATCACCTTCGTCTGACATGCGGGGCGGCAGATAGGGCTGATCAGCCATTTTTAGAATTCGTGTCTTCATCGTAATCAGATAATACTTAATCTCTGTGGCAAAACCCTGACGGCAAATTCTCTTGCATTCAAGAGGCGTTTTCACTGTCATCGAGCAGTTTAAGCCAGCCTTCCACACGTTTTCTGTTCACTTTGAAATCGTAATAGCCGACTCTCGACTTCGACAAGACTAACACGCTGAAAGAGTGCTCCCCAATAGGAACAATCTCTATAAAAATGTCGTCCTTGAAGTGCAGAAAGCGTGTCGTGCAGACAAAATGGGCACGCAGGTGCGCATCCTCACGCTTGATCAGCTCGGTACGATCCTGATCGCCCCAGACTGAAATACATTTTTCGAATAGTTCAGGTCCGGATATCTGGAAGACAGGCGCATCCAGTTCGGGGCTGACATCGGCATAGAGACTTCGCGGCGCGGCGAACGCGTAATTCGGACGGTCGAATTCGGGCGGAATCTGGTTCGAAAGTGTAACAACCATGCACAATCAGTTAGGCGCATTTGCGAAAAGAGCAATCTGTACCGCAAACAAAAAAAAGCTGGCGACACGCGCCAGCTCTTCTTCACTCTACTCAAATCGGTCGAACTGATCAGGCAGTTTTCTGCATCAGCGTCGCGAACTTGCCTGCCTGAGAATTCAGAGGTGCAGACGCTTCACGAACCATAGATGCGAACATGCCGGTCAGGGTGTTCATTTCTTCAAGATAAGCTTCGAAAGCAGACTTTGTATAACCAGTCTGAAGCTCCATGGCTTCCTGAACTGATTGAGCGCTTGTCACTGAACGAGCAGCTTCGACGCCTTTTTCGAAAGCTTCGCGAGAGTAAGCTGCAGCGTGCGAGCTGATCGTTTCCATGCCTTTGGTAGCCGCACGGGTTGATTCTGCCATTGCATCGAGGTTCTGCTTTTGCAGTTCGCCGAATTCACCCATCATTTCCATGGATTTTTCGTATGACTTTTTGACAGTTTCGTTTGCTGTGCCTGAAAATGCGTCAAATGCATTTTCGACTGTAGTAGTTGCTGACTTCGACATTTGACTTGTCCTCTGCGATCTGGGTTAAATCACATATAGAGCATTTTGTACGCACTTGCAACATTTTTTGTGCGGCGCACAAAAAGCATCGGGGACATAGTTAACGGGTACGTCAAAATTTCTTTGCTGAGACTCACCAAAGTCTGACGTATGTTAATGAAAGTGAAAGTTCCAGCGCCGACAATCGGAGGCTTCAACACAGAAGCTGCTTATGACCCGGCCTGAGACAAAAGTGGAGTTTCCAGTGACGCGACTTTTTGCGACCATCCTTTTCTCACTTACAATGCTGATCGCAGGCCCGATGGCCTCAGCTAACGACAAATACGCCAGTATAGTCGTCGATGTAAAAACCAGTCAGGTGCTTCACGATCGGTATGCAGATGCTCCACGTTACCCAGCTTCCATCACGAAAGTGATGACGCTTTACATGGTGTTCGATGCGCTCGACGCCGGCCAGCTTACACTGGATGAGGAACTCCCTGTCTCTTACGAAGCCGCCAAGGCGCCACCGTCCAAACTTGGTCTGGCACCTGGCTCAACCATTAAGGTTGAAGACGCCATTCTCGCCCTGGTCACAAAATCCGCTAATGATGTCGCCGTTGTGATCGCCGAACGTCTCGGGGGTTCTGAATCGCGCTTTGGCGCTTTGATGACCGTGAAAGCCCGCGCACTCGGCATGGAAAATACGCGCTTCTATAATGCATCAGGTCTGCCAGATACGCGTCAGGTCACAACCGCTCGCGATCTTTCAACGCTTGCTGTTCGTATGATGGACGACCATTCCGGCTATTACGACTATTTCTCCACGCGCTCATTCCGATATGGCAGCGCGACCTACAGCAATCACAACAAGCTTCTCGGTTCGGTTCCCGGCGTTGACGGTATCAAGACCGGATATACACGCGCTTCTGGCTTCAACCTCATGGCGACAGCGGAACGTGACGGCAACCGCATCATCACGATTGTTCTGGGCGGTCAGACAGGTCGCTCCCGTGACGCGCACGTGAAAGACCTTCTCGAGGCAGCGTTTCAGGCTATTGAAATGACAGCGCCTGCAGCGCCCGATCTTCGCACCCGTCTGGCATTCCAGGCCATTCAGGACCCATCTGGTGATGCCGCGACGGCGTTCGCAAATTCACTTCAGCTGGAGCAAGGTTCAGCAATGGGTGGCGAATAACCGCCACACTCCTGATAAATGTTTCGATGAAGGCGAGCCCGGTGCTCGCCTTTTTCAATTGTGGACGCATTCAACAATTCAGTGGAAAGCTCAAACAGCCAGACTCGCTATTCTTTGAACAAACCGTCATCCTTTCGCGCAGCGAAGGAGTGATTCGATGTCCATTCATGCCCAATCAGGATTGCCTGCCTCTTCCAGACTTGAAGACCATCTGGCTGTCGGCGAAGCGCTCCTCCAGCGGGACCCGGAATTCGACAATGGCGATCTGCAGGCGTCACCCGAATGGGCTGAGTTCACGCAGAACACCGCAAATCTCGGGCTCACCGACTCTCTTCGCCAGACCTATCTCGCCCTGATCGCCAGTCAGCGGATCACACCCATCACCACTCGCTCAGCGCTGCTCGAATGTGCCGCACCAGCTGAAGCCGCTCTGACGCCTCAGGCGCTCGACGCGGCAATCGCAGATCATTTGTCGACATCACTTCAAAAAGACCTTCTGCGCAGCGCAGCCGATGAGCTCGAAGCGCTTGGCAGTTCGCCTCGCGATCCTGAGATCGCTGAAGCCATTGATGCGGGCCTGAGCATCGACCTTCTCGAACGGGCCCTCAGCCACCCTGAAGGCATTCGCGGCGCTGTTCATGCGCTTCACCAGAAGCTCAGCGCGGCTGACACAAGCTCTATACCGCATCTGGGCCTCGACGCAGCAACACCGCTACCGACCGATGACCTCATGCGCTTTTTGCGCACAGGGGAAGAACTCCATCTGTCCGGAAATATCGCAGAATATTCTTCCGACGACACCGTTGTGGCAATCGATCTGTCGGCATGTGTGGCGGCGCAAGGGCTAGATACTGACACGCTGTCTCAGTGTTTGTCGGCGCTCGCTGCACTCAAAAGCGCGCTCAAACTGACGTCGCTTGGCGTTGTCATCGCCGGCCTTGGTGACACGCTTTTCAAACTCGGCACGCCTTTCGACGACCTTGCTGACCATCCGATCATCAGCGATCTCAAATCCAGCCTGATGTCCTGCAGTGAAGATCTCGACATCTCATTTGAGCTACTGTCCATGGACGCACAGCTCCATCTGGGCTGCCTCACTTCCGGAACAGATCCGGTCTCGCTCGATGTCGAAGACCTGCTCCAGCAAGCCGGCGCGCTCGACCTCGTTCGCGACAGCCTCAGCCGAAACGCTCCAACCGCACTTCCGACATTCGAGGCCGCGCTCTCATCAACCTGGTCACTCGAATCCACGCCCGGCGTCGACCGCAAGCGTCTTCAGTCACGTGGCTTCTCACCTGAAACCATCAGCCAGATTGAGACACGCCTCTCTGAAGGCTACTCCCTCACCCAGGCCAGTTCACGCTGGATGGTGGGCGACGACACAATTCAAAACGAACTCAATCTGCCGCTTGCAGCTTTTGAAGATGAAGATGCCGCCCTTCTTCGTCTTGTTGGCTTCTCTCGCAAAGATATTGAACAGGCTGAAATCGCACTCAGCGACGCCGGCAGCGTAAAACTCACGCCAATTCTTTCGGAAGCCGGATTGTCTCTGTCTTTGCCACCCACAACCAGCCTCAATCTGGCCAGAACAATCAATCTGGCCCTGCCTGATTGTGCAATCGGTGCGACATGCGAACTCCCTGCGCCTCAGTCAGCGGACGACCTCGCCGCATTGCTGGACGGCCTCGCTGAGACACCAATCACGCTACACCTCTCCTGTGAGAATACGCAGCAGCGCGAGACGACCTCAAACCGCATCAACCATATACTGCAGCTCGTCGAAGACGCGCGCGAGGCGGAGCAAACCTATGATCCGGCCGAAATCGAACCCGATGAACTGGCTGCAGAACCCGCCCTTCACGGTCGCGCGCGCCGCTATCGCATGCCTGACCGACGCAAGGGCTATATTCAGAAGGCCACGGTCGGCGGTCATAAAGTCTATCTGCACACCGGCGAATTCGACGATGGCGAACTCGGTGAGATCTTCATCGACATGCATAAGGAAGGCGCGGCGTTCCGTTCGCTGATGAACAATTTCGCCATCGCAATCTCTATCGGCCTGCAATATGGCGTCCCCCTAGAGGAGTTTGTCGAAGCCTTCGTCTACACCCGCTTCGACCCCGCAGGCGAAGTCACCGGCAATGACTCAATCAAGCGCGCGACATCAATCCTCGACTATATCTTCCGCGAATTGGCCGTTTCCTACCTCGGACGCGAAGACCTGGCCGAACTCTCCGAAGGCCAGAGCCATGATGGTCTCGGACGTGGCCTCAAAGATGATGTGTTCCAATTCCCGGCAGAGGCCGCTCAGATTGTCTCGAAAGGATTTAGCCGCGGTCAGCTGCCAGATAACATCGTCATCCTCGACAAACGCCGTAAGGATGCGAGCGATGACGAACTCCAGGAAAATTATCTGGGCGACCCCTGCCCGTCCTGCGGCCACTTCACCCTCGTCTCTGATGGCGACGACATCAAATGCGAGGCCTGCGGCCAGGTCAGTGCTGAAAAGACCTGATTAAAGTCTGCCACATTGTTCGCCGACATGATCGGCGATCCTCACAGCCGCCAAGCCTCCAAACGAAAAAGGCTCGCCTTTCGGCGAGCCAATTCCAAACTCAAATGAGTGTCCGTATTACAGACGGTAACGGATCTGGTCGGACCAGAAACGCTCAAGGCGTGTCGCTGTCCGGTTAAAGCTGTCCAGATCAGTCGGTCGCACAGAAGCCGTTGGTTCCAGAGCATGAGCCTGACGCTCAAAAAGAGCTGCAACTTGCTTGCGCACTTCATGTCCAGCAGGGGTCAGTTTCAAACGCACAGTACGACGGTCGTCGTTAGAACGGGTTTGAACGAGGTAACCACCTTCCTGAAGCTTCTTCACATTGTAAGACATGCTTGTCCCAGCGAAGGCACCGCGAGCACGCAGTGCAGATGCAGGTGTTTCTCCGTCGCCAATCTCATAAAGCAAAAGAGCCTGAACGCCTGTCAGTGACCGCTCACCAGCACGTTCAAGGTCATCCTTCACGACATCATGAAGGCGACGATGAACCTGCTCAAGAAGAGTCAGGCTTTTCAGAAAGGTTTCTCCCACCGTAGCTTCAGCTACATCGTTATGGCTTTTTGCCTCGATCATCATTTGAAACACCCATTTAATTTTGTTTGGTTTTCATGGGTTTTACAGCGATGATGCTAAGAAATCGCTAATCGCGAATCTATTCTTTAGTTAACAGGTCCTTAAATTACTTAATTATTCTGTCGAAATACTCAGTATATGTTTCAAATCGAAACAAATCACAGAAAAGTCAAGTCATCTTCTCCTAACGGCGCGAATACTTCATCAAGATGTCCACCTGAAACTTTTTCAAGATTTTTAGACGGCCAGTCAGGCTTGTTATCCTTGTCGATAATCACTGCGCGTACGCCTTCCTGAAAGTCAGGGCTACAGGCCTGTCGCCATCCAATCCGGTATTCCATCCGCATATTGTCTTCAAAAGTTTCGCAGGCTGCGCCTTCGCGAAGCTGCCGGAAAGCAATCTTCAGTGTTTCAGGCGACTTTGTTTCCATGGTTTTCACCTGCGCCAGAGCCCAGTCCGAACTAGTCTCGTTCAACGCGCGTATGATCTCTTCAACAGACCCTTTCGAGAAACAGGCGTCGATGACGTCAGAATAAGTCTCGACCTCCGCCGGAGGCACTGTCTGAGTTAGCGGCCTCAAGATCGTATCGATCAGACGCTCGGGTTCAAAGCTCAGATCCGCCGCTTCGAACTGACTGACAAGATGGCCGATCATTTCTGATGGCACGTGATGCGTTCCGACACCGATCGCCGAAACCGCACTCCCCTTTAACCGCGCCCCTGTCAGCGCCAGCCACATACCCAGTTCGCCATCCAGTCGTGGCAGGAACCACCCACCACCGACATCCGGGAACAGCCCAATGCCTGTTTCCGGCATGGCAAAGACTGTGTTCTCCGTTGTGACGCGATGACTGCCATGAACCGAGATACCAACCCCGCCACCCATCGTTACGCCATCCAGAATGGCCAGATAGGGCTTGGGAAAATTATGGATCAGAGCGTTCAGCCGGTACTCAGCCCGAAAGAAATCCCGCGCGCCCTGACCATCTGTTTTTCCGCTTTCAGCCATCATGCGAATATCACCGCCAGCGCAGAACCCGCGCGTTCCCTGCGTATGATCAACAATCACCATGCCCACTTCAGGATCGTCTTTCCACGCCTGAAGGGCATCTGACATCAACAGACACATGTCTTCGGTGAGAGAATGCAGCGCTTTGGGTCTGTTCAGGGTGATCCGTCCGACATGACCTGTTTTGCGTGTCAGAACCGGGAGATCATCAGACATGGAAAGCGACTTTCTTATCAAGTGTGGCTGCGGGCTTCCGCTAAGTAAGGCAGACAGATCAACCCTGTTTGGTCGCTGAACACAAGCCTCCCCTGACCGACTTTCTTGCCTCAAATACCATCAGGACACACGCAACGCCGCGCTCCCTTCGATTTGATTTTTGAATTTCTCCGAATTGATGAATAACGTTCCGATCGGGGTAAGGCTGAGGGAATATGCAATCTTTTCTGGAAAAGGTTCGTTTAAGGTCGGCAAGGCTGGAGGACATCTCTGAGATTCAGAGGATTGATATATCCGCTGGCGCACTCTTTGATTCCACAGGATTGATCGATGAGGGCGATCAAGGTCAGTCGCCTATTCCTGAAACGGCTCTGCGCGCAGGTATAAGCAACGATCTCCTGACTCTGGCCTGCACAGATGAGCAAATCATCGGTTTCGTTCTCTGCCGAAAAACCTCCCCTGACCTTTATCTCGAACAGGTTTCGGTTCGCCCCGAATTTGGTCGGCGCGGTGTCGGCGCACGTCTTGTCCAGAGGGCCATAGAGCAGGCCGATGCCCTGCGGCTTCGCGGCGTTGTGCTCTCCACATTCAGGGACGTCCCCTGGAACGGCCCGTTTTACGCGGCGCTCGGCTTCAGCGAAATCCTGAACGATCAGATGAAGCCCTGGATGCGTGACCTCGAAACACTTCAGGCCCACAGCATGGATGTGTCGCTTCGCTGTTTCATGCGCCGTCCTGGCCAATGGGACAGGAACTGGCTTCGCATTCCGGCTGGCGTGAAACCGCAAACTGAACAAACACGGATTGCCGAGACCGGGATTTCGTGAAATCTGACTGCCATGACCGAACTTGTTCCATCCCGCTTTCCGCACACCCGCATGCGCCGCACGCGTCAGGCCGATTGGGTCCGTCGCCTCACGCGCGAAACCGTTCTGACGAAGAATGACCTTATCTGGGCGTTGATCGTCCATGACGGGTCTGAGCCGAAGATTCCGGTTGCCGCCATGCCTGGTGTGAACCGGCTTAATCTTGATCAGGCGGTGGAAGCGGCAAAAACAGCGCGGGAACTCAGCATTCCTGCCCTCGCCCTCTTCCCGCACATAGATCCGTCAAGGAAAGATGAGCTCGGCACCGAGGCCGGCAATCCCGACGGCTTCGTCCCGAAGGTGATCCGCGCTATCAAGACCGAGGTTCCGGAAGTCGGCATTCTTTGTGATGTAGCGCTCGACCCGTTCACCAGTCACGGCCATGATGGTGTCCTGAATGAACGCGACGAGATCGACAATGACGAGACCTTGAAACGCCTTGTCGAGCAAAGCCTCGTACAGGCCGCCGCTGGCGTAGATGTTGTTGCTCCATCCGACATGATGGACGGTCGGATCACCGCGATCCGCCAGGCGCTTGAAGACAATGACTACACCAACACCATGATCATGTCTTATTCGGCCAAGTATGCCAGCGCCTTTTACGGCCCATATCGCGAAGCAATCGGGTCAGCGGCAGCGCTCAAAGGCGATAAGAAAACCTATCAAATGGACTTCGGTAACACTGACGAAGCGCTTCGTGAAACCGCGCTCGACATTGCCGAAGGTGCAGACATGGTGATGGTCAAACCCGGTCTTCCCTATCTGGATATCGTCCAGCGCGTCGCTTCGACCTTCGACGTGCCAACCTATGTTTTCCAGATTTCCGGCGAATACGCTCAGATCATCGCCGCATCCGAAAAGGGCTGGCTCGACGAAAACCGCGCCATCATCGAAACGCTCTCCGCATTCAAGCGCGCTGGCGCAGACGGTATTGTCACCTATTTCGCGGAAAAAGCCGCGCGCCTTCTGAGCGACTGATCCGATGAAGGACCTCTCAGGATATACGCCGCGTCCTTTGCCGGGCACTGCAGTCCTCGAGGGGCGCTTCGTCAGGCTGGAACCATGGGAGACATCTGATCACGGTACAGCGCTTGGCGAAGTGGTTAGCGGTCCGGACGCAGCTCATCTCTGGACCTACCTTCCATTTGAAGGTTTCGACACGCCAGACGCGTTCGCAGAAGGGTTCACAAACCTCATCAAACAGGGCGACTGGAACGGGTACGCGATACTGGACCAGGAAACAGGCCAGACCATTGGTACCGCCAGTTATATGCGCCAGCGCCCGGCCGATGGCAGTATAGAAGTTGGCTGCGTCCTTTTTAGCCCCAAACTTCAGAAAACCTCCCATGCCACAGAAGCAATCTGGCTCATGGCGCACCATGTTTTCGAGGATCTTGGTTACCGGCGATTTGAGTGGAAATGCGATAACCTGAACCTTGCCTCCAAGCGCGCCGCACTTCGTTTTGGATTTCGGTATGAAGGCATATTCAGAAATGATCGTATCGTGAAAGGCCGCAATCGCGACACGGCCTGGTTCGCAATGACCGATGACGACTGGCCCGAAATTGATCGCGCCTTCAGAGACTGGCTCGCGCCCTCAAATTTTTCATCCAATGGACAGCAAATCAGAAAACTGGCTGCCCAGCCATCAAACCACATTCAGAACCAGCAATAGCCGCTTGATTGTCCAGAATTTTCTGAAATAGTTAACTATATTCGTTCGCACGACCGTGCTATTTTTTGCGCGAGGCGAGAAGGGATATTTTCATGAAAGGTGGACGCACCAAGGAGGCTGTTATCGAAACAGCTCTTCAGATGGCTATTGCTGACGGTCTGGAAGGGCTCACCTTTGGCACGCTGTCTAAACAAGCGGGCCTCTCCAAATCGGGGCTATTTGCGCACTTCAGTTCTAAGACAGATCTCCAGCTCTCCGTGCTTGATCACGCTTTAGGCCTCTTCCGAACAGATGTCATTGCCGCAGGCACCAAGGCCGAACCCGGCTTGGAACGGCTGCGTGTCCTTTATTCGAAATATCTCGACTGGATTGCTGGCACATGTTCGGTCTCTGCAGATCCGTTTGCGGGCTTCGTTCAGGAATTTGACGGCCGTCCTGGTGAGCTTCGCGAAAAGCTCGTGACCAGCCAGACGGAATGGCGCAATCAGCTCACGCGAAATGTTCGAAAGTCCCAGTCGGAAAACAAACAATTGCGTCAGGATCCACCTGATCAGATTGCATTTGAGCTAATCGGAGCCGCTCAGTCATTTCAGGTCGCCCTGAACCTGCTCGATGACGACACTGCCCGTGAAAAAGCCGATGCGGCTTTCGACAGTATTCTCAGCTAGAACAGGCCGATTGGACGCCCGGTTATTCCGGCTGCCAATCCGGATACCTGGCCTTCATTTCCGAAAAGCCAGACGCGATAAGCTCTTTCAACACGTTGAGATCAATATCCGCCAACTTGTTGATATAGAGGCAAGATTTTCCGAGCTTGTATTTCCCGATCCTGTCCAGAATGGCTGAATGGTCAGTGTATCCGGGCATCACATAAATAACCTGATTGGCTTTGCGCGGACTGAACCCCGTCATCAGGAATTCGCCCTCACGGCCACTCTCATATTTATAGTGATAACGCCCATAGCCGATAATGCTTGGCCCCCACATCTGTGGTTTGAGGCCAGTCACTTCAGCGAATATCTTCAGCAGTGCATCGGCATCGGCGCGCCGTATATCGTTTTCGACTGACGCCACATAACGTTCCGGCGTCACGTCAGTCGGCTTGGTTTTATTTTCCGCTGTCCCCATGCGTCACCTCCTGACCGAGCCGAGCAATCAAACTCGACGTATCCCAGCGATTGCCGCCCATATCCTGAACGTCAGCATAGAATTGATCAACCAGCGCCGCGACCGGCAGTTTCGAGCCATTTGCGCGCGCTTCTTCGAGAGCGATCCGTAAATCCTTGCGCATCCAGTCAATGGCAAAGCCATAGTCGAATTTGCCCTCCACCATAGTCTGCCAGCGATTTTCCATCTGCCAGCTTTGCGCTGCGCCCTTGGAAATCGCTTCGATCACTTTGGCCGGATCAAGACCTGCATTCTGTGCAAAGGCCAGTCCTTCAGATAAGCCCTGCACAATCCCGGCAATACAGATCTGATTGACCATTTTGGCTGTTTGGCCGGCCCCCGCCTCACCGATAAGGGTGATTTGCTTTGCATAGGCCTGCATGACTGGCTCTGCCTTCGCAAATGCATCATCTGATCCGCCGCACATAATGGTCAGCTGGCCAGTCTCCGCACCGGCCTGACCGCCAGACACCGGCGCGTCGACGAAATGGGCGCCTTTGCCAGCTGCAAGTTCATTCAGGCTGCGCGCAAGTTTCGCGCTTGCAGTTGTGTGATCCACCAGCACCATTCCCGTCGCCATGACAGGTGTCAGGGCCTCATAGACAGACATCACATCCGGATCATCACCCAGACAGGACAAGACAAAATCTGCGCCTTTGGCCGCCTCTTCCGGACTTACGGCCATTCCGGCCTTGTCAGAACCGACTTCCTGAACCCAGGTCTCAGCCTTGGCCGTTGTCCGGTTCCAGACCGTGACCTCATGTCCGGCTTTCACCAGATACTTCGCCATCGGGGCGCCCATCACACCCAGTCCCAGAAAACTACAGCGCGCCATGATCAGCTCTTTTCTGCATTAAGAGGCACATATTGGCCTTTGAAAAATCCCAAGGCTTCTCCGTCACGCGCGACGAAAGATGTCACGGCACCAAAGATCACCACATGATCACCGGCCTTCTGTCGCCAGCTCGTTTCACATTCCAGAGAGCCCAAAGCATCCGCCAGCATGGGTGTCCCGAATTCACCGCGCAACACATCCGCTTCAGCAAGATGCGCCGTCGTATTCACGGCAAATTTTGACGACAGATCTCTTTGATCAGATCTCAACATGTTCACAGAGAACCGTTTTGCGTTTGTGAACATCTGGCATCTGTCCGAACTGATATCCACAGACCAGAGAATTATGGGCGGGTGAAGTGAAACGCTGGAGAAACTATTCGCCGTTATGCCGCGAACCTGGCCCTCATCATCTTCGGTCAGGATCAGGCACACCCCAGTGCCAAAGCATCCCAGAGCGTCGCGGTATCCGCGAACGTTAAATGGTTTTTCCGAAGATTTTTCAATATCCATGCACTCTGCCTTAACCGTGTTCTGCTACGAAAACCACATAGAAGAGAGACATGTCACACCATGGCCGGCAATCAACCAGTCGTCATCAAAAAGGTCAAAAAGGTTTCAGGCGGAGGCCATCACGGCGGAGCCTGGAAAGTGGCTTATGCCGACTTCGTGACGGCAATGATGGCCTTCTTCCTCCTGATGTGGCTCATCAACACCACAAGCCCCGAACAAAAGCGCGGTATTGCCGACTATTTCGCCCCGGCTGCGGTGTCCTCCTCGACATCGGGCACGGGTGGCGTTCTTGGCGGCACCGCGATATCGACAGAAGGTGCCCGGTCACAGGGGTCTAAATCCATTATCGAACAATTATCGCCGGAAACGCCTCGAACCATTTCTCGCGAGCGTCAGGAAGTCCGGGATAAATCAACGCCAATTCAACGTGTTAATCTGGATGTCAGCGATGAAGCTATTCAGTCCGCTCTCGCCATTCGTGAACGTGCTGAATTCGAACGCGCTGAGCAATCTCTGCGTCAGGCCATCGAAAATCTTCCCGAACTTGCCGAACTGTCGAAACAGCTTGTGATCGATCAGACACCGGAAGGCCTTCGTATTCAGCTCGTCGATCAGGAAGGCCGGTCCATGTTCGAACCGGGCTCTGCACGCCCGAATTCACGCGCAGTGAAACTTCTCGCAGCGATTGCGCCGATCGTAGATCGCCTGCCGAATCGCATCTCGATTTCCGGACACACAGATGGTCGGGCAACCCAGGACACCGTCTATTCAAACTGGGAATTATCATCAGATCGGGCGAATGCGGCGCGCCGTATAATGTCTGAAAATGGCGTATTGTCTGAACGGTTTGCACGCGTTTCAGGAAAAGCCGGTTCTGAACCTCTTTATCCGGATGATCCTGACTTGCCAGGTAACCGACGGATAAGCATAGTCCTGCTCCGGGAGGCGCCTGTCCTTCCGCCTGAACACGGATTGTAAAAAATTACTCTCCGTTTCAGGTCGTTCAGGCTGTGGGAGTGACTATGCTAGCGGATTTACCCGCAATCTGGCCGATGATTCTCAGCGTAATCATCGTAGCAGGTGCAATTTTTTTCTATGCACGCGATTCCTATCCTATGGAGCTCGTTTCGGTCTCCGTAATCGCCATTCTATTGTTCGTCTGGTATCTGGCAGACGTTATACCCAACGCCAACGAATCCGTCCGACCAGATCAGCTTCTTGCCGGTTTCGGAAACCCCGCCCTGATTACGATCATGGCTTTGCTGGTCGTTGGTCAGGGCCTTTTTCAGACCGGCGCTCTGGATGGTCCCACACGTTTTCTGATGAATTCTTATGATGCCCGTCCTTTGATGACGCTGATTTCGGCCTTTGCTGCCGTGTTCATCACCAGTGCTTTCATCAACAACACTCCTGTCGTTGTCATGTTCCTGCCGATCATGGCGGCCTTCGCCGAGAAGATGAAGGTGTCACCCTCAAAGCTCATGCAGCCATTGAGCTTCATCTCGGTTTTTGCCGGTATGACGACGTTGATTGGTACCTCGACCAACCTCCTCGCCGCCGATATTTACCGCACGTCGGAAGGCATCTCGCTTGGCTTTTTTGAACTTGCCCCAATCGGCCTCATCCTCGCCTTTGCCGGTGTCATCTATATGGTCGCCGCAGGCCGTTTTCTTCTGCCAAGCCGGGAAGGCATGGAAGCAAACCTCGTTTCCAGGTCTGGTCGCCAGTTCGTTGCCCAGATCGCCGTCACCGAAGGCAATCCGCTGGTTGGCACCACTGCCGTCGCGGGCATGTTTCCAGATCTTGCTGAAATGACCGTTCGAATGATTCAGCGCGGAGAGAGTTCTTTCCTGCCACCATTTGACGATGTCACACTTCAGCCCGGCGACCTTCTTATCGTTGCCGCCACGCGAAAAACGCTGACCGAAACCCTCGCTTCTCAGCCCGAACTCCTGCGCCAGATGTGGCAGAGCCGCGAAGGCAGCGACAATCTTGACGAAGATGTTGGCCAGACGCCCCGACTTCTGCTCGTCGAGGCCGTGGTCGCGCCTGGATCGCGCATGATTGGCCGAGCCATCGAACAACTCGGCTTTCGGCGCCTCACCAATACGCTTGTACTGGGCGTCCAGCGCCGGTCGCGCATGATGCGTGCCCGTCTTGGCGAAATTCGCCTTGAAGCGGGTGACACGCTGCTCTTGTGCGGCCCTTCCCAATCTTTTCAGGACCTGCGCGCCAGCCGCGACCTTCTCCTTCTGGAATGGTCACAGGTCGAACTCCCGGCCACTGAAAAAGCCATGATTTCGCGCTGGATCACGCTCGGTGTCGTCATCACCGCTGCGACTGGCCTACTCGACATTCTGCACGCCTCAATCCTCGGCGCTGTCGCTATGATCATTTTTGGCTGTTTGAACATCCGCCAGGCGACGCGCTCTCTCGATATGCGCATTTTCACGCTGATTGCCGCGGCCATCGCCATGGGCACGGCGCTTGATAAAAGCGGAGCGGCGCTCGCGCTCGCTCAGGGGGTTGTGACGCTCGTCTCACCATTCGGAACCATAGCCGTACTCTCCACCCTCTTCCTTCTGGTGGCTGTGATGACCAATATTCTCAGCAATTCGGCAACGGCGGTTCTCTTCACACCAATAGCCATTTCAGCGGCCAAATTGATGGGCGTAGACCCCAAACCCTTCGTTCTGGCAGTGATCTACGCAGCCAACTGCTGCTTCGCGACGCCGATCGCCTACCAGACCAATCTTCTGGTCATGGGGCCCGGCCACTACAAATTCATGGATTATTTGCGCTTTGGTGGCCCACTGGTCATTGTGATCTGGATCGTTTTCTCTGTCATCGCGCCTTTGCGCTTTGCACTCTAGCTGTCATAGTGAGGGCCCATGAAGATTACTGATTCTCCAGCCGTCCGGGGCATCGCTAAGCGTCAACTGCGGTTCTACATGACGAACCCGGCGCCGTGCCCCTATCTGGAGGGTCAGATGGAGCGCAAGGTCTTTACCAACCTCGCTGTTCCCGACGCCGACCTCTTGCATGACGGCTTATCTCATAGCGGCTTCCGGCGCTCTCAATCCATCGCCTATCGGCCAGCCTGCACGGCATGTTCTGCTTGCCGCGCGACGCGGGTACTGGTCGACGAGTTCAAACAGACCAAACGCTGGAAACGCGTCGCCAAAAAGAACGGAGCCATGCTTCGCACGCCGAAACGGCCTATCGCGACGCGTGAACAATATCGCCTGTTGAAAACCTATCTCGACGGGCGTCACGCTGATGGAGGCATGTCAGACATGGGCCTTCGTGACTATGTCGCCATGGTCGAAGGCTCGCCTGTTCCCTCAGTAGTATTTGAATATCGTGAAGGCGACGAACTCGACTCGCCACTCATCGCGGCCGCAATCGTCGACATTCTGAAAGACGGCCTCTCTATGGTCTATTCTTTCTTTAACCCCGAACTCGCTGACCGCGGAATTGGTAATTACATCATCCTCGACCACATCGCATATGCTCAGGAACTTGGCCTGCCTTACGTCTATCTTGGCTATTGGGTCGATGGCAGCCCGAAAATGAGCTACAAAGCCAGCTTCCAGCCAATGGAAGTGCTGGACGGAGACGAATGGCGCCTATTAAAAAGCGACGATTAAGTCGCTCCGCCTGACACAGGGAAACATCAGGCAAAGGCGCGTGGGAGGAATTGATGATCAATCGGCGTAATCTGATTGGCGCAGGCGTTTTGGGCGCAGGCGGTGCTGCAGCAAGCTTTCTGACACCTGATCAGCGCACAACCTTTGCTGCGCCAAATATCTCACGAAATCGCCGCGAACTATCTATGGTCACCACATGGCCAGATGGCCTGCCCGGCCTCGGGGAAGCGGCAATGCGTGTTGCCCGCCGGGTCTCCGATATGTCTGATGGCATGATCGAAATCAAAGTTTATCCAGCCGGCACGCTTGTCCCGCCATTTGAAAGCTTCGATGCCGTCGCGAATGGCTCAGCTGATATGTATCACGGCGCAGAATATTACTGGACGGCCAAATCCACTGCCTATCCGTTCTTCACCGCCGTGCCCTTCGGCATGACAGCGAAGGAGATCATGGGATGGATTGATTTCGGCGGCGGTCAGCAGCTTTGGGATGAACTGTCAGCGCAATTTGGCATCAAATCGTTTCAAGCCGCGAATACAGGCCACCAGATGGGCGGCTGGTTCCGCAAGGAAATCAACTCACTCGACGATCTGGTTGGCCTCCAGATGCGCATACCCGGACAGGGCGGCGACGTCCTCCGCGCGCTTGGCGGATCAGCAAAAGCCCTCCCCGGAGGCGAGATTTATCAGGCGCTCCAGACCGGCAATATCGACGCGACCGAATGGGTCGGCCCATGGAATGACTATTCCCTCGGATTTTATCGCGAGGCCCCGTATTACTACGGTCCCGGCTTTCACGAACCCGGCGCATCCCTCGCTGTCGGCATGAATCTCTACGTCTGGGAAAGTCTCAACCCCGGCGAACAGGCCATCATCAAGGCGGCTTGTGAGAGTGTGAACCACACCTCGCTTGGTGAGTTCACCCACTTCAACGCAGTCTATCTTGATCGCCTCCAGCGTGAAGAGGGTGTCCAGTTGCGGTCCTTCCCGGATGATGTCGTCACCGCAATGGCTGTCGCGGCCCGTGATGTTCGCGCATCCTCTGGAAAAGACGGCATCGAAAAGCGCATTTATGAGAGCTTCGAATCCAGCCTCAAGACAATGCGCGACTGGGCATCCGTTTCAGATGGCCCGTACTATGCTGCCCGCCAGCTCGGCGCAGAGGCTGAGGGCTAAACAGGAATGTCCGCTGAATTCTTTCTTCAGATCGGACATGTGCTGACGCTGATCGGACTGATCCTGTCACCACTGCTCCTGCTGCCGCTTCTTACGCTTGTCGTGCCAAAGCCCCTGGCCGGGCCCTCAACACGGCTTTTCAACATCATTGACAGCTTTGCTGGCCTTGTTCTCGGCGCGGCCATCATCGCGGCCATCTTCCTCGTACTTGTTCAGCTCGTCACCGTAATTGCCTCCTTTGCACTCGGTCTTGCCTTCACCTGGCTTTCAGAGCTTGTGATCTATGCTTTTGCCACCTGCTTCATGCTTGGCTCTGCTGTCGCCCTTGGGAACGGCGCGCATGTTCGCGTCGACATTTTTCGCCCACGCTTCGGAGAGTCCGGCCGGAACTGGATCGAGCTCACCGGCATATATTTCTTTCTCTTTCCCATCATGATCCGCATTCTGCAGACAGGCGAACAGGGCCTTTCGCGGTCCTGGTCTCTGTTCGAAGGCTCGCGCGAAACAGATGGGCTTCCTGTCCTCTTCCTCTTCAAAACGCTCCTGCCCATCTTCGCCGTTCTCATGATCATTCAGGGCCTGTCTGAGGCGCTCAAATGCGCCCTGCGGCTGACTGGTCACCTCGAACCAGAAGCCCCTTCCCATCCAGAAGGAGCTGGTCATGGAACTTGAGGTCATTGTTGCCATTCTGATGTTCCTCACGGCCATCGGTGCACTTCTCGCAGGCTTCCCAGTTGCCCTCACACTAGGCGGCACCGCGCTCCTTTTTGCGCTGATTGGTATGAGCCTTGGCGCTTTTCCTGAGCAAATGCTCGAAAGCCTGCCGAGCCGCATTCAGGGCGGCTCCATCATGCAGAACGAGACACTGGTCGCCGTTCCTCTATTCATCATTATGGGGGTCGTTCTTGAACGATCACGCGTTGCAGAAGACCTACTCCATATTGCGAGCCGTCTTCTCAGTCGTGTTCGCGGCGGGCTTGGTTATGCGGTTGTTCTGGTTGGCGCTCTTCTCGCGGCCTCGACCGGTATCGTAGGCGCCACCGTCATTACCATGACGCTGATCGCCCTACCGACAATGCTCCGCCAGAATTACGACCCGAAACTCGCCTCCGGCACGATTGCAGCGTCCGGTACGCTCGGTCAGATCATTCCGCCAAGTATCGTTCTCATACTGCTGGCGGATGCTGTGTCCAACGCCGCAAGCCAGGCGGCCAGCCGCATGGGCGATGGGACATCTTTCGTTGTCTCTGTGGGTGATCTCTTCGCGGGCGCTTTGATCCCCGGCATGATGCTTGTGGGCCTGTACCTTCTCTATATCGCGGCCAATGCTATTTTCCGGCCAGACGCCTGCCCGGCAGCGGATCATGATGAAAGCGAACCGCTGACCAGACAGGAGCTCATCTTCGGTTTCGGCGCGCCCCTATTCCTCATTATCGCTGTTCTCGGCTCAATTCTCTTCGGCATCGCCACCCCAACCGAAGCCGCTTCCATCGGCGCAGCAGGCGCCGTGCTGCTCGCAGGGCTTCGTCTTTCAGATGACAAATCGAGTTGGCAGACTTTCGCTATTCTCATTGGCCTGATCTCCGTCGTCGCGATCATCATCCTCCGCCAGATTTTCGACCTCCGCGTCGGCGTCGAGGCCATCTCAGCCACCAATCTGATCGGCATCTGCCTCACCGTTCTCGCGGCGGCACTTTTCCTCGCCAGCCTCGTCGTCGGCGCGCTCGTTCTGCACCGACAGGCACAGTTCATCCCGGCCATGACAAGTGCCGTCGAGATCACCGCAATGGTGTTTC
>NZUJ01000021.1 GCA_002701295.1 Ponticaulis sp.
AGATGGGGAAGGCTGATGAAGAATGGCGCGGTTGACGGGGCTCGAACCCGCGACCCCCGGCGTGACAGGCCGGTACTCTAACCAACTGAGCTACACCCGCTCACCATTTGGAGAGCGGGAAATACGGGCTTCCGACTCTGACGTCAAGCGAAAATCTGAATTTCTTTGATGTAATTATCTCCGCCTTTTTCAGGCCGTCTTGTGATACTAATTTAGGATCGAAATTTCATTTTGCGTGAGAGACACATGAAAAAGGTCATCATCGGTATCGGCATCGGTCTGATTGTACTCGTTGGCATTGTGATCGCCCTGCCCTTTCTCATTCCTGCGTCGGTTTATAACAATCTGGCTGAAGAACAGCTCGAGGCGGCTCTTGGGCGAGAAGTCACTCTGGGAACGGATACACGCATCACGATCATCCCGAATCTCGGAGCCCGAATCGATTCGGTTGAGATTGCCAACGCAGAAGGATTCGATGACCCGTATTTCGCAAAGGCAGGCTCGCTGGAGGTCGCTGTAAAATGGCTGCCGCTTCTGTCCCGACGCGCAGAGCTTGCGTCTTTGAAATTCATTGACGCCGATATTCGCCTTCATCAGAAATCTCCAGAAGATGCAAACTGGATATTCGATACCGCGGCATCACCAGACGAGCCCCCGGCTGAAGAGGCCCCCGCAAGCTCACCGCAATTCGAAGCTATTATTCCAAAAGCCGAATTCGTGTCGTCTCGCGTCGTTTATCGTGACGATGTTTCTGGTCAGACCTACACCGCGGACCCCATCAATCTCGCGCTGAAGCTGGATGGTCTTGATGCACCCGCCTCGCTTTCAGGCGACATCACGCTCAACGATTTGTCTGCGGACATCGACGCGACGATCAGCTCTATTCTCGCGCTGGCCGAAGGACGCTCGGTCGATCTCAAAACGTCGATCAAATCCGACCCGCTCGACTTTTCTTTTGACGGCGCCATGGTCAACGCCGAAGACCCATCAGTGACTGGTGCATTCACGACAGAGCTGAAGGATATTATGGCCTTGGTCGATTTCGCAAGCGTGGAACTCGAACAGGACCTCAGTGTACTTGGCACACTTACCGCGCGCGGAAATGTTGAAGGCCCCGTTTCAGCCTTGGCTTTGTCAGCACTGGAAATTGAACAGTCTTCCGGTGCACTCAATTCAAATTTTTCCGGAGACGTGACACTATCTGACGTCGTCCAGTTTTCCGGGTCTGCCGCATCGACGATCAAAGACCTGTCGGCCCTCAATGCAGCATTCGGACTCGGCCTGAGCGATGATCTCGAATCGATCGGCGATATCGAGTTCTCGTCTCAGCTTGCAGGAACACCTGAGGACCTTAAAGCCGAGGAGATTGATCTTGTTCTGAAGGGCGCGAACTTGAATGCCTCGTACACAGGTGGCGTGGCGCTTAAAGGTCAGGATCTCTCTGCCAATGGCAATTTGAAAGCCGCATCAAATTCACTTCGTCGCCTGCTCACGCAACTGGGTGTCTCGATAGAGGCGCCTTCTGATGACGCCTACCGCAGTTTTGATGCCGATCTTGCAATCACACAGAATGGACAATTCACAACGGCGAAAATCAATACTCTGAAGTTTGACGAACTCGTCATCGATGGCGAAGCAGGCGTTGATTTGTCGTCAACTGTACCGCGCGTGAACGTCAACATCGCTCTGCCACGTGCGGACATTTCACCCTATCTGGCAGAGTCTGAAGGTAAAAAACCAGCAACTCAAGCCAATCAGGGATGGAGCAAGGATCCAATTGATTTCACGGCCGTCAGCGCAATTAACGGCGATGTCAAAGTCTATGTGGGTGAGCTGACCGACGGCAAAGCCGTCGTCCGTGACCTCCGGCTGAATGGCAATTTCGACAATGGGCGCTTTCAGGGTCAACTGAACACGACCCAACCCGAAGGCGGAAGAACCAACCAATCCAATCTGATCGATCCTTTCCGGGATGGCGAGCTGGATGTGACGTTTGCGCTCAATGCGTCAAATCCTGAAACCCCAACACTAGGTCTCGAAACACAAGGCTCGGGAATTGCCGCAGCCGCGCTTCTCAAGTTCATCACCGGCATGAGTGTGCTTGAAGGCGTAGGAGCGCTGGAGGCCGATATAGAGACAAATGGCGTCTCTCTAGACGCGATGGTTCGCAATCTGTCGGGCACTTATGACGCGGAAGTCCTTGAAGGCGCTATTTTTGGCGTAAACCTCTCCCAGTTAGTGCGCAGCGCCAAAGATGCGCTTTTGACAGGTCAACTTCCAGCAGCGCTGTCTCCAGAACAAAAGACCGATTTCTCTTCTCTTGCCCTCAAGGGACCAATCAACCGGGGAATTGCGACGGTTGAACTTTTCCAGCTCAATGCACCTTACGTTCGCGCAAATGCAAGTGGCACGATAGATCTCTACAATCAGACAATGGATTTGCGCCTGCTTCCCAAAGTCGTTCAAACCGAAAACGCCCAGGACGAGGACCCGGGAATCAACGGCTTCGGCATCCCATTGAAAGTGTTCGGCTCCTGGGCGTCTCTGAACGGTAGCCTGGATATGGATTTTATCGCCGACCTTGCAAAACAAGAGGCAGCGGCCCGACTGACCGACGAGGTGAAATCTCGCCTTGGTGGCGATGTTGGGTCCATTCTAGATTCGGCACTCAAGCTGCCCGGGTCAGGAACTCAGTCCAACGACTCTGCAGAAGCCGACACATCTAATCCCGATGAAAGTGAAACTTCGGAAACAGCTGAAGAGGCCAGCGAACAGGACTCTGCCGAAGATGCGGCAAAATCTATTCTGCTCGACCTGCTGGGCAACAGAAATTAGTCCGCAGCATTCAATGGAAATTCAGGAGGGGATGGGAGAAATCTCTGGTCGGAGCGAGAGGATTCGAACCTCCGACCCCCGGTCCCCCAGACCGGTGCGCTAACCGGGCTGCGCCACGCTCCGACAGAGAGGGCGCAGATATAGTCGATAGCAGTCAAATCATGCAAGGATGAATTGATCAGGCTGCGTCTTTTACAAGAACAGCGTCCAGACGCGATTTCACAGAATCAAGCTCATCCAACAAATGGGTTAGACGGTCTTTGCTCGACGTTTCGGTATCGGAAAACACACCTGACTCGACCACGTCATTGACCGTCTTTTGCAGACGCTGAACCGGATTGGCTGCAGGGCTGGTGAACTCGTCCGGATTGATCACTTCACGCAATGGCTGACCGATACGTACGCCGCCGTTGAGAACCTGTTCGACACCCTGAGCTTTCAGAAGCTTCTGAGCACCCTTGATGGTCATACCCTGATCATGCAGCAGGCTTTGAATAGCCTTCGCAGCGTCGACATCTTGCGGGCGAAACATTCGGCGTCCATCTTTCCGCTTCACCGGATTAAGAACACTGAATTTCGTTTCCCAGAACCTCAGGACATGTGTCGGAAGCCCAAGCTCTTCAGCTGCTTCGCCAATAGAACGGAATGCATTTGCAGACTTGCTCTGAGCACGTTTCGCGGCGGTCATGTATTATCCCTTAATCGTTACTCTGGCTTTCATCCACGCGCTGTTTGAGCAGAGGAGACGGTCTGAAAGCCACAACACGACGTGCGGAAATTTCTGCTTCGACACGTGTTTTTGGATTTCGGCCTACACGAGCGTTCTTTTCGCGCACGACAAAATTTCCGAAGCGCGCAAGCTTTACCGTATTCCCATTCGTCAGATCATCAGAAATCAATTCAAGGACACGTTCCAGAAGCTCGCCAGAATCCTGGCGGGTCAGTCCGATTTCGCGAACTAGTGAATCCATGATCTCAGCGCGGGTGACGGCCCTATCCTGTTGCACTCTCACCTCCCTCAAACAGTCTTAACAGAAGACAACCAAAGTATTAACGAAACTCTTACAAACGGAACAGGTTCGCACCCCACGCGAAGCCGCCGCCCATGGCTTCTGTCAGGATAAGGTCACCCTTTTTGATGCGACCATCATCCAGTGCTGCAGAAAGCGCCAAAGGCACTGAAGCTGCGGACGTGTTACCGTGTTTACCCACAGTAGACACAATTTTAGATGAGTCTATGGACAATCTTTTGGCTACACCGTCGAGAATGCGTTGATTTGCCTGATGAGGAACAAACCAGTCAATCGCTTCATGGCTGACCCCGGTCTGCTTAAGGAGCGAATCAACAGCGCCGGCGATATTGACGACAGCATGTTTGAAAACCTGATTTCCGACCATTCTCAGATGACCAACCGTCTGGGTCGCTGATGGTCCACCATCAACGTATAAGAGCTCCTTATGAGCCCCATCAGTCCGGAGATGGTGTCCAAGCAGGCCGTCCTGAGACGAATCGTCTGCTGTATCTTTCTCAAGAACCACTGCCCCGGCTCCATCACCGAACAACACACAGGTCGTACGGTCAGACCAGTCCAGAATTCTTGAAAACGTCTCCGCACCTATGACCAGAGCACGGTTAAATCCCGAGTTGCGCATCAGGCCATCGGCCGTCGCGAGGGCAAACACGAAACCTGAACAGACAGCGCCAACATCGAACGCTGCGCCCTGCTTCATGCCGATCTTCTGCTGGACGATGGTCGCCGTCGCCGGAAAAGTCAGATCAGGTGTCGCAGTGGCTAAAACGATGAGATCAATGTCGTTCGCGGTCAGGCCTGCATGGCTTAGCGCGCGCTGCGCAGCAACGGTTCCGAGATCTGAAGTCAGCTCACCCTCGGCTGCAATGTGGCGACTGCCTATGCCTGTACGCGCGCGAATCCACTCGTCATTGGTGTCGACCATTCTGGATATGTCATCATTGGTCAGAACGGTTGACGGAAGATAGCTGCCAACTCCGGTTACGCGTACAATGGTTTTCATCAGCTGATCGTTTCCTGGATGACAGGCTGTTCGGAGTGAAATTTCGACAGACTCGCTTCGACGTCTTCAATAAATTGGCTTTTTCCGACGTTAAAAGCAATTCTCATGGCTGTAGCAAAACCATCTGCGTTGGCGCCACCATGACTTTTCAACACGATACCATTCACACCGAGCAGTACGCCGCCATTGGCCTTATTGGGATCGATCCGATTTTTGAGCTGTTTGAGGCTACCGCTGGCCAGAAGTGCACCAATTTTAGAAAGTAGGGAGCTCGTGAGCGACTCTCTGATAAAACCGCCAACCAGTTTCGCCGTTCCCTCAGCAGTCTTGAGCGCAATATTACCCGTATACCCGTCTGTGACCACAACATCTGTCGTTCCCATTGAGATGTCGTTGCCTTCGACGAAACCTGCATAGTTGAGGCCGATGTTTCCAGCTTTCAGAATGTCAGCTGCCTGCCGAACACTCTCCACACCTTTCAGCTCTTCAGAGCCAATATTCAGAAGACCAATTGTCGGATTGTTGTTTCCCGTCACCGCCTTGGCATAGGCAGAGCCCATAATGGCGAACTCCACCAGCTGTTCAGCATCTGCCTCGATATTCGCTCCCACATCCAGAACAACACTACTGCCTTTCGCAGTCGGCCAGATTGCCGTCAGCGCAGGTCTATGAATGCCGGGCATGCGTTTCAGAACGAAAGTCGACATCGCCATAAGAGCGCCGGTATTGCCTGCAGAAACAGCGACGCGGGCTTCGCCAGATTTTACGCTCTCCAACATGTTGCACATGCTGGTGCCTTTTCGAGCCTTTAGTGCCTGGCCAGGCTTCGCATCCATAGCGACCGCAAGATCAGTGTGACGTATCTCACAGATCTCGGCGACATCTGGGTGCGCCTTCAGAAATCCTGACAACTGCGCGTCATCGCCATGTAGCAAGACATGGAGTGGCAGCTTTTCTTTCGCAATTTGCTGCAAGCCCTCAAGCACGCTGCCAGGAGCGTGATCTCCACCCATCGCGTCAACCGAGAGAACCAGTCGTTCTGATGACATTTGCATTTACCCGCAGATTTTCTTGAGCTTCCAGACTGAGAAGTCGTTTCAATTGAACCAGAGAAACGAAATCAATTCAGAATATCAGCCGGGTCAGGCCAGTTAATTTGACCGTTCCATACGGCGTCATCGCTTTGCTTGGCAAGCGCTGTGTCAGCAGCAAGGGTATATTTGGCAAATTGCGCGGCATCGCGTGTGCTGTCACCGCCGAAAACATTCCTCAATATGGCGGCCTCCAGTGACTGCAGCGCATCTTCCGACGATAAACTGTCGTTATAGGCCGCGACGCGACCGGCATAAGCTTCACCCAATTGTCTGATCTTGCGCGCAATGGCGACATCGCTGGTCCCCATTTCCCGAAAAGCGTGGTCGAAGCTTGAAAACAGTGCTGTGCATAAGTCTTCAGCGAGCGCCGCACCGCTCGGCTGAACAGATTTCAGACGACGCATGATCAAAGCGATGTGCAAGGTTATTGATTCGAAACGACCATCGAGGCTATCTGACAGCCCCCGATCAGAATAAAATGCTGGATGGCGGGATTGTTGTGACGCAGAGGATAAGAGCTGGCCTGAACTCTTACGGATGCGACTTTTCTTTCCCAACAAACGTGACAAAACCATCATCTGCATGCTCGCTTCTTGCCAAAAGGCCCTGAGACCCGTTAGGTCAGTTTCGTTTTAAGGAGTACACCTATGTCGCGCAATCTGATGGCCGTCATCGCTTCTGCTGCACTTTTGTCTGCTTGCGCAAGTGCAAGCCGGGATTTTCAGGGATATGTCGCCGACGAAATCGCGCCGGCTGACGTTCAGCCTGGCGAAGACACACGCTCGACAGTGCTCGCAACGCTTGGTTCGCCGTCAACATCCAGTCTTTTTGAAGACGATACCTGGATTTACATGAGCGCCACCCGTGAGCGGTTCGCATTTTATCATCCAAGGGTTGTTGATCGGAATGTCGTTGCGATTCGGTTCGGTGAAGATGATATCGTCGAAGAAGTCCTTCAGTACGATCAGACGGACGGACGAATCATCAATTATGCGTCTCGCGAAACAGCCACTCGCGGCCGTCAGCTTGGCCTGTTCGAACAGATTTTCGGAAACGTTGGCCGCGTGGCCCTTCCACAGCAACAACGGACTCCGGGCGATATCGGGAATTAGCACTCGCAAAGACATTCGAGACAAAAAAAGCCCGGCTCCTCGCCGGGCTTTCTCTTTAGCGGTCACAATCAAAGTTCAATGAGCACTCCAGTGCGCAATGATGGCCAGCATCAACAACGCCACAATGTTTGTGATCTTGATCATCGGGTTTACAGCCGGGCCTGATGTATCCTTGTAAGGATCACCGACTGTGTCGCCTGTAACCGACGCCTTGTGGGCATCAGACCCTTTTTCATGACGCACGCCGTCCTTGTCGACGAAGCCATCTTCGAAAGACTTCTTGGCATTGTCCCAGGCGCCGCCGCCTGACGTCATGCTGATCGCAACAAACAATCCTGTCACGATCACCCCGAGCAGCATTGCCCCAAGTGCAGAGAATGCCGCACCCTTGCCGGCAATTCCCCAGATGACAACAAACAAAGCAATAGGAGATACGACCGGCAGAAGCGATGGCACCATCATTTCCCGGATAGCCGCTTTCGTCAGGATATCGACGGCGCGACCATAATCTGGTCGTTGTTCGAAATTCATGATCCCGGGCATTTCGCGGAACTGACGACGCACTTCTTCGACTACGTCCTGTGCCGCACGGCCAACTGACATCATCGACATACCGCCAAACAAAAATGGCAGGAGGCCACCAAAAAGCAGACCTACAACAACATACGGGTTTGACAGAGAGAAGTCTGCGATAACGCCGCTGAAGAAGGACCCTTCTCCGGCTGTCGCCGTGAAGTATTTCAGATCTTCGGTGTAAGCAGCAAACAGTACGAGCGCACCCAGACCGGCAGATCCAATCGCATAGCCTTTCGTCACGGCTTTGGTTGTGTTGCCAACGGCATCCAAAGTGTCCGTTGTCGTACGAACGCTGTCGTCCAGTCCGGCCATTTCGGCAATCCCGCCAGCATTGTCCGTCACCGGTCCAAAGGCGTCCAGCGCCACTACCATACCTGCCAGAGCAAGCATTGTTGTTGTCGCGATGGCGATACCAAAGAGACCTGCAAGATTAAAGGTGACGATGATGCCCGCGATAATGACAAGCGCCGGCAGTGCGCACGACTCCAGAGATACAGCCAGCCCCTGAATGACGTTCGTTCCGTGACCTGAAACCGACGCCTGAGCGACTGACCGCACAGGGCGGTACTCCGTTCCGGTATAGTACTCTGTGATCCAGACAATCAGTCCAGTGACAACCAGCCCGGTAAACCCGCAGAATAGAAGATCTGATGCACTGATGATCAGGCCGGAGTTCGACTGAACTGTTTCCGAAAAGCTTCCCATCAGGAGATAGATCGCAGCGGCAACACCTACTGCGGAAATCGCTGCCGTTGCAAAAAAGCCTTTATAAAGGGCCCCCATGACGTTGTTGCTTTTGCCCAATCTTACAAAAAACGTCCCAAGAATGGATCCGATAATGCAGACCCCGCCAATGGCGAGCGGAAGTAGCATCATCTGTGCTGCATCTTCACCTGTGAAAAAGATCGATGCCAAAACCATGGTTGCAACCAGCGTCACGGCGTAAGTTTCAAACAGGTCAGCGGCCATTCCAGCACAGTCACCGACATTATCGCCAACATTGTCAGCGATTGTCGCGGCGTTGCGCGGGTCATCCTCAGGAATGCCTGCTTCCACCTTACCGACCATGTCGCCCCCAACATCAGCCCCTTTGGTGAAGATACCACCGCCGAGACGGGCAAAGATCGAGATCAGTGAGGCACCAAAGCCAAGAGCGACGAGACCATCGACCAACGTCCGATCATCACCGCCAAATCCCATTGCAGACAGAATTGCATAGTATCCGGCTGTGCCCAGCAGCGCGAGACCCACGACCAGCAGGCCGGTCACGGCACCAGATTTGAAAGCCATATCCAAACCGGCAGCGAGACCGCCAGTTCTGGAGGCTTCGGTTGTCCGCACGTTTGCCTGAACTGACACCTTCATACCGATAAAGCCAGCTGCACCGGACAGGACGGCACCCAGAATAAATCCTACGACAATGACAAAACTGCCTTGAAATGCGACGAGTAGCGCAATGGCAATCGCGACACCGACAATGGCAATGGTACGATATTGACGGGACAGATAGGCGTCTGCGCCTTCCTGAATGGCTCGGGCGATTTCCTGCATTCGGTCATCACCTGCAGACGCGCTCATGATTGATCGGCTCTGAACGAAACCGTATCCAATTGCTGCCAAGGCGGCGACAATCACCAGGATTGTTGTTAGCTCCATGACTTTCCTCACTATTATATTTTTTATTGGGCCGCAGACCATCAGAATGGAATATTCTGATCACAGCCACTTTTTTTATAGGGATAATGATTGCCAAATGGATGGGGTCTAGGCAAGCGCCGTTATCGCAATGGAAAAATCTCCCATTACGTACTGTTTTATTTCATTTTTTGTTGATTTTGATTCGTATCGACAGACTAGCCGTCGATAAACACCTTCTGAGAGTCGCTCGACAGGATCTCAATCGACTTGATTGAATCCGCTCCCGCCTGCGCTTCAAATACTCTCTTGATAGCAGCGCGAAGCTTGTCTTCATCGAGCTCCATCGGCCTGCCTTCAACACCAACCGTGCGGCGGTGCGTTTCTTTTAGAATAAGGTCGCGGAGCACATGCGCATTCTCGCGATAGCTCCAATGATCATACCCATCATTGATCGTGATCACGACACTTACGAATAGATAGTTGACCAGCTTGCCATCCAGCTCGACTGGCACAACGAGGTTAGACAAATCCAAAGTCTTGTTTGATGCACTGCCGCCGGTTTCTTCCTCACCTTCTGCAGCATTCACCGGCGCAAAAGGCGCACCCGTCATAACAGATAGCGCCATCAAAGCGGATACGATTGAGCGTGTGCGTAAGGACATAAGATCCGGCATCCAAAACAAGTTTATCAAAACTCATGTTGCCAGCCAGAAGTTAAAATTGTGATTGGATTTCCTTCAGAATCTCGAACCTTTACGCCGCTTCCGGCCTGAACACTGCCAATACACGTTACGCTCACGTCACGAGCCGCTGCGGCCTTCCGGATGAGTTCTTGATCTGTAGGTGAAGCTGTAAAGAGTACCTGATAGTCATCTCCGCCGGTCAGCAGACTGACTTTTTCGACCAAACCTGCACGCAAGTCTTTGTTGGCAGCGGCATGTAGCGGAACCCGGTCAAGCTCAATCTGAAGAGAGACACCTGACTGTTCGGCAAGGTGTTCTGCGTCAGCAATCAATCCATCAGATACATCCATGGACGCATGCGCGAAATCTGCGATCAAACTGGAGACAGCAACGGGTTGAAGCGGTGGCACAAGAAAAGCAGACACAAGAGGGTCGCTGGAATTTGGCGTGACACCACTCAGGCGTCGCCTCAACCCAAGAAAAGCCGAACCGATTTCTCCGGTAATCCAGACATCGTCCTCAACCTGCGCCCCGCTACGTCGGACTGGCGCGCTCTTCTGGCAGTCACCAATCAGTGTAAGCGTTAGCGTAACACCCGATTGCGAACCTGTAGTATCGCCGCCGATGAGATCGATGTTCCAGAATTCGAGATCTGCGGCCAATCCATCAATCAGGTTTGTAAGATCAGTTTCAGGCCGGTTACTGGGCCATGACAGATTGAACATTGCTGACGTTGGACGTGCGGCTTTTGCCAGACAGTCCGAAACATTCACACGAACAAGCTTCTGGCCGACCGTGTACATCGGATCGTCCGACAGAAAGTGTACCCCTTCAACCAGGGTATCGGTCGTTATAATCTGAATTTTCTCTGATTTCGGCAACGTGCTCACATCGTCGCCTAACTGCAGCGCCCCGTCATGACGGGACAAATGCGCGAGGCGCTGACGGATCAGCTCAAATTCTTTCAAGTGTCGAGAAAGCCCACTGGTACACCGTCCGGCCGGACATCACGTGCGACCTTATCTAGGACGCCATTCACGAACTTCGGCTCGTCGCCATCGAAGAATGCATGCGCGATACCAACATATTCTTCGATAATAATAGCATTGGACAAGTCGGCGCGCGTTGCGAGCTCCAATGTCGCACACCGCAGAATAGCCCTGCTAGTCGAATCAATCCGCTCAAGGCGCCAGTTTTTGGCGAGCCGGTTCTTGATCGCCTTGTCGACAAGCTCCTGGCGCTCAACAACTCCTGAGACAATAGACTTGAACAGGTCTGGGTCAGCGTCTTCGACCGGGTTGCCATCATCATCCAGACCTAGCCGATCTTCCATGAATTCCCGAATAACAGCCGACACACCGCGCTCTGTCAGCTCAAGCTGATAGAGCGCCTGTACCGCAGCAAGACGCGCACCTGCTCGGCGCATCCGCACAACGTCAGGAGGAAGTTTTTGCACTGAACTCATCCGCGTAACATTTCCTTGCGAAAGGCGAGCATCCCAAGCGCAGCATTCGCCACGTCAGCACCTTTGTTCTTTTGAGCGGGATCAGCACGCACAATGGCCTGATCCTTATTTTCGACTGTCAGAATGCCATATCCGATCGCCAGCCGTCTTTGAACCGACAAATCCATCAGCCCGCGCGCAGATTCACCGCAAACATAATCATAGTGTGTCGTTTCGCCACGAATAACGCAGCCAAGCGCAATGTACGCGTCAAAAACATCTGTGTCAGCAGCCATAGCGATCGCCGCAGGAATTTCAAATGCGCCCTCCACCTCTCGAAGGGTGACTTCCGCACCAGCGTCTTCAAGCACCTTCATCGCGCCTGCTTCAAGGTTTAGCGCGATTTCTTCATAGTATCGCGACGTGACAATCAGCACTCGTGCCGTCATTTACTCTGCCTCTTTCAGAAGTCTCCAGCCTTCAAGGCTGAGACCATATCCATCGAGCCCGGCAACTTTTGAGGGCTTCTGTGTTGTCAGCATGATCATTTTCCGGATCCCAAGATCCTTCATGATCTGCGCGCCTACGCCATATTCGCGAAGCGGAAGCGCAGGGTCTTTGTCTCGACCGATTGCAGCTCCCAAACCTTCAGCCAGACTGTCTTTGCGCATTGTATTGAGGAGGATAATCACGCCCGGCTCATCGGCAGAGGCGATAGCTTTCATGGCTGCACCAACAAGCCCTGCCCGACCGCCTTTCTCGTCGAGCACATCACTCATGAAGTTGAGGCGGTGAACACGCGTCAAGACAGGCTCTTCCGCACTGATTTTTCCGTGCACAAGCGCCATATGCTCAGACCCGTCAATCGTGTTCTTGAAGACGATCGCTCTGAAGCCATCAGCAATTTCGCTTTCGAACGGAATGTCGATACGACGCTCCAGAAACCGATCATTGCGCCGACGATAGGCGATCAGGTCCGCAATCGTTCCGATTTTCAGATTGTGGAGCTGCGCAAACGCCACTAGGTCCGGCAGTCGCGCCATTGAACCATCTTCATTCATGATCTCGCAGATGACGCCAGCTGGATAGAGGCCCGCCATGCGCGAGATATCAACCGCCGCCTCAGTGTGGCCCGCCCGGACGAGAACACCACCGTCTTTGGCCATCAAAGGGAAAACGTGACCTGGAGACACGATATCCGATTTAGACTTTGTCGGATCGATAGCGACTGCAACTGTTCGCGCGCGGTCATGGGCGGAAATACCTGTGGTGACACCCTCACGTGCCTCGATCGACACGGTGAAAGCCGTTCCCATGCTCTCCCTGTTATCGCGCGTCATCGGCTCAAGATCGAGAAGGCGGGCGCGTTCAGCTGTCATCGCAAGACAAATCAGTCCCCGACCGTGCAGCGCCATGAAATTAACTGCAGAAGGCGTCGCAAACTGGGCCGGGATAATCAGGTCGCCTTCATTCTCACGGTCCTCGGCGTCGATGAGAATATACATTTTGCCGTTACGCGCATCATCAATGATCTCTTCGATCGGAGATATCGCTGCATGAAAGTCACCGTCGGTCGGCTTGGCTATCTCAGGGGGCGTTTGAGAAAAAATCGCCGAATTGACCTGATCTCGCGACAAGCCAAGACCCTTTTCCTCTGACAGAGACAGAATCTGTGAAACAGCAGAGCTTGGTATCCCGCCGCGCTCTATCCAGTACTGTACCGTGGACGGAGATTTGTTCAGAGCGCGCGCGAATGGCCGCAGACCTCCAAAGCTCTCTACAATCTGATCCATATGCGGCATGCCCAATTCCTGTACGAAGTTTTCGTACACTTAGAGTCATGGCGCTCAAGTTTCAAGCCTTCGAAAGGTCAGTAAATTCCATTTGCCGTGAGACATATCGCGCCAGCATATCGACTTCGAGATTGACCGTATCGCCCTCTTTCGCCTGACCCAGTGTCGTGACCTCCCACGTATGCGGAATGATGGCCAACTCAAACCCTGTGGGCGTCAAACCCGCAATCGTCAGAGATATCCCGTTCACGCATATGGACCCTTTAAGCGCGATCATGGGCAAAAGTTCAGCTGGAGCCTCGATCGTCAGTCGAAACCCTTCGCCATCCTCTTTAATTGCCTGCAGTCTTCCAAGACCATCAACATGCCCAAATACAAGGTGTCCACCAAGCTCGTCGCCGAGCCGCAAGCTCGGCTCAAGATTGATCGTTCCGCCCTCAACCCACTCACCGAGATTCGTTTTGTCGAGCGTTTCCTGAACAGCCTCGACGACCCAGCTGGCCGCTCCCTGCCCCGCCTGGCTATCGACAACAGTCAGACAGACACCGGAATGACAAACCGAGGCCCCCATAGTCAGATCTTCCGGGTTTAACGCACCTTTGACGTGGAAACGTCTCAACCCGTTGAGGTCCTCAATTTTCTCAATCGTGCCGACTGCACGAACTAGTCCGGTAAACACAGGGTCAGTCCTTTATAATTTCGTACGTTTCCCATAAATCGGCACCGCACTTTCGTACAGCCCCCAATCGAAACCGAATTGACTGGGCGAGTTCAGAAACATTCAGACCATCCACGACAGCATAACCATCACCGCCAATAAGTATGGGCGCACGAAACCACTCGATACGCTTGACAACCCCGGAAGACAGGAAGCTTGTCACAACGCGTGGCCCGGCTTCGACCATTAACGATTTGAAGCCCTGTTCCTCACAAAACCTGATAACATTCTGAATATCGATCCCGGATCCATCCGAACCAGATGAACACGAATGCACCTCCGCACCGGCAGACCGCAAAGAAAGAGCCTCATCCTGCCCGGCATCCGTTGCCGTCAGGATGATTGATCTACCGCCACTGCTTTTTATGATCTTTGCGTCGGGATGAGTCCGGAGAGAACTATCAAGGACAAGTCGCGCGGGCTGGCGACCCGCTTCGCCGTCAAGACGCACGTTCATATGCGGGTTATCGGCCAAAACGGTGCCAACGCCGGTAACAATCGCATCATGCGCCGCGCGAATTTCATGAACGGCTTTTCGGGCCTCAACGCCAGTTATCCACTGACTTGCGCCAGTGCGGGTCGCGATTTTTCCGTCGAGACTTGTGGCCAGCTTCACTGTGACGTCAATCAGAGCATATTACTCCTGATCGTCGCCGAGATCTTTTTCAGAAGCCTCAAGCGCATAGCGTTCAATAAAGTGCGCAAAGTCGCCCGGATCCTTGAAATCTCGATAGACTGACGCGTAACGGACATAAGCGACAGGATCGAGCCCTGCTAGCGCATCCATCACCATTTGGCCAATAGCTTCTGAATCGACTTCAGATTCGCCCGAACTTTCGAGTCGACGAATAATGCTCGAAACCAACTGATCCATCTGCTCGACCTCGAACGGACGCTTGCGAAGCGCAATCATCACAGATCGCAAAAGCTTCTCACGTACAAACGGCGTACGCTTGCCGTCTCGTTTGACCACTGTGATTTCACGCAGCTGGACACGCTCGAACGTCGTGAAGCGCGCGCCA
>NZUJ01000022.1 GCA_002701295.1 Ponticaulis sp.
CGAGGGCATCGACAACGCGCCCCAGAAGACCTTTACCGACCGGCGCAGCAACAATCTCAGAGAGACGCTTGACGGTTGATCCTTCAGAGATACCGCGGTCATCACCGAAGATAACCACACCGACATTGTCACGCTCGAGGTTCAGGGCCATGCCCTTGATGCCACCTTCGAATTCGACCATTTCGCCAGCCTGTACGCTGTCGAGGCCGTAAACGCGCGCGATACCGTCACCAACGGACAGTACCTGACCGACGTCAGAGACTTCCGCCTCGACACCGTAATTCTGGATTTTCGACTTGAGGATGTCGGAGATTTCGTCTGGGCGAATGTCCATCGGGCTTAAGCTCCCTTCATGGCGAGGTTCATACGATCAAGTTTTGATTTCACGCTCGCGTCGATCAGACGCGATCCGATTTTGAGTTGGAAGCCAGCAATCAATGCAGGATCAATGCTGACATCCATGGAGACTTCGCCGCCGGAGACGGACGCAACGAGGTCTTCGAGTTCTTTCACCTGTGCGGCATCCAGCGGAGTAGCTGAGATGACGCTGGCGCGGGTCACACCACGCTTCTGCGCAGACAGCGCCTGAAAAGCGTGGACAATGTCGGTGATCTCGTTTGCGCGTCGCTGGTCAGCGACCACACCGAGGAAATTCGAAACAAGGCTGGTAAGGCCCATTTTCTTGGCGAGATCGCCAAGAATGCCAGCTTTCTCTTCTGCTGATACCGCAGGCGTTTCCAGAGCAGTTTTCAGCTCTTTAGACTCTTTCACGGCTTTACCAACTGCCGTCAGTTCGCTTTCGGTTTGCGTCAGGCTGTTCTGGTCAATCGCCAGATCCAGCAGCGCAGAGGCATAGCGAGAAGCGGCTTCGCTGACCTGCAGACTTGTGTTCGCGCTCAAAGGCTCACCCATTTGCTTCTGAGGACCGGAATCAACCGGCCGGTGGAAACAGACAATCCTCGCCGCAGCGCGGTGAGTCTCATCGAATTCGGCGCGGAGTTAGCATGCTATCTGATGGGGCGCAACAGGCGTTCGACATGAGTTTTGCGCGCGTGTGTCATGATGACGGTCACGCGTCTGACTGCACCTCATCCAGTCCTCGCGCAAACACGCAAGCCAGCACAGCCATAACCGCCATGATCACAATCACGCTGACTGTCCCAAACACGGCATCGATCAGACTAAAAACCGCACCCAGTACCAGCAGACCACCAATTATCGTGTTGGAGAGCGCGGTATAGGCAGCCCGTGAATCCTTGTCGGCCATATCTACAAGATGGGTAGACCGGCCCAGCCGCACACCCTGATAGGCAATCATCAGCCCGAAGATAACCAGCGGCAGCGCCCAACCGGACGACAGAAGGCCCAGAAACTGAAGCGCCACAGTCAGCACCAGCGCAATCGCCCCCGCCCCGCCCGAAAGCATCAACACCTTGCGGCTCGACCGGTCAGCAAGCCTGCCCCAGACATAGGATGACAAGAGCGAGGCCAACGCGCTCGCGACGACAAGATATCCCAGACCGCCGAAAGCCGCTTCCGTTCCATCTCCGGCGCTCGCCAGCGACACCATAAAAGGCGGGGCCAACGCTGTGGAGATCAGGAGCCCGCGCACCAAAATGAACAATTGCAGCTGACGATCTTTTTTGAGAAGACTGAAATTATCAAGGAAGACCGAAATGGAATTCCCGCCACCTTCTGTGGCGCCAGGCTCTTCTTCCAGTGTTTGAAACAGACCACTCGCCACCAGCCAGAGCACGCCTGCTGCGAACAGGGCAAAAGTAATCAGCGTCATCTTTTCAATGATCCCGCTGATCAGCAGAATGCCGAACAGAATGACAAATCCGGCCGACAGGCTGCTTGCCAGACCTGTTGCCGTGCCACGCTTTGACTTGGAAACGGTTTTGCCGAGCACATCCTTATAGGTCACCGAGCAGACAGATCGCGCAATCGCCAGCACCGTCAAGGCGGAGAGAATCGCCCAGCCAGCCAGCTGGCCTTCAAGACACAATGCCGAAAACCCGATCGCAATTGCCGACACCCCCTGAACGGCGGACCCGATCGCCCAGGCCCATTTACGCTGCGGCAGGGCTCGCAGTCCGGCCGCTGTAAAGAGCTGAGGCAACAATGCCCCAGACTCCCTGATCGGAACCAGAAGTCCGATCAGGGCAGAGGGGACCGACAAGGTCGCAAGAAGCCAGGACAGAACAAGCTTGGGATCAATCAGGCCGTCAGCCAGCTTGGTCATGCTCAACGAGATGATATGCGTAAAGAAGTTCTTCGGCTGATGCCGACAGGCATCTTCCGGAATATCCTTGCAGACACGGCCATCATCTTCGCCGGTCACCATTTGCAGGGCTTGCTGAAGTGTATTCTCGCTCATTTTTCAGGAAATAGCGCGTAAACCTCCGGCGCACACCCGCTCATGATGCCGCATCTGTTCCCAGCAGAATATTGTAGTAGCCGGGCAGTAAAGACATCAGCGTCTCGCGCCCTGGATCAGTCAGTTTCTGCGCCTTGAAACGCTTATTCTCCGGATCGGTCACGCTCCTGACCAGACCATCGTCCACAAGCGCCTTCAAGCTTCGGCTGACCACGGGCGAGGACACATCGATCCGCTCGACGATCTGGGTATGCGACAACCCACCGGACTGATCCGCCTGATCAAGTATCACGCAAATCAAAAAACGAGTGAAAGAAAAATCCCGCTCACGGAAATACTCTTCGAGCTTTCGAAGGAGCACGCTCGCTTCTCGCAAGAGTTGGAGCTTCTGCGCGATCTGGGGCTCGGCTCCCTCGGGGTACTGGCCTTCATAGTTCTGGATCATGGCCTGCATGGGCAGGAATTTCAGAAAGAACATGGCAGCTCCGATCTCCGACTCGCGGGAGCCTAATACAGGCATTGGCGCGACATGTCGCCCTCACCCGACCGGTCGATCAGATGACCATGTTCAAAATGTGTGCTTCACTCCCTGCAGGGACGCACGTGAATACGAAAAATCCAATTGTACTCGCGTGTCAGCATTTGGACTGATCAGGGTGAACATCATGGCTTTACTTCATTACTATACGACTGATTCAATCGGTGCCGGCAGACGGATCCTGCCTGTCAGCGGCGATACTTACATCATCACAGAAGGCGTGACGATTGGCTCGACGACGAGCGGAGCGATTGCAGAAACCTTCAGTACCTCGACGACAGTCGTTCTGGAATTGCACATCGATGGATCAGTGTTTGGTGTCTATAACACCATTAATTCGTACAACTCGCTTGGTCGGCTTGAAGCGACTTTAAATATCGGAACGACGGGCTCCGTCACATCATATGGTAGCGACGCAATCGCTTATGGTGGCAGCACTTCAACAGGCAGCGGTGAGGTCATAATCACCAATGCCGGAACCGTTCATGGTGCAGCCGAAGGCATCAACGCCTATCACCTCAATACATTTTCTCTCTTTAACTCCGGAAATATTTCTTCTGGTGGAGATTTTAGCAGTTCAGTCGCCATCTTCACGTCAGCCGAGGCCACAGACATCACAAATACCGGAGAAATCTGGGCTGCAGCAGGTGGTCATGCTGCCATACAATCAGAACACGACCTGGGTTATACAGGCTTCACTTTCGAACTTCAGAATTCAGGTATAATTTCTCATACCGACATTGCTATAGAAAC
The DNA here is from genome assembly GCA_002701295.1 of Ponticaulis sp. Taxonomy (GTDB): domain Bacteria; phylum Pseudomonadota; class Alphaproteobacteria; order Caulobacterales; family Hyphomonadaceae; genus Ponticaulis. Next base: position 3,672 of record NZUJ01000022.1, read on the forward strand.
CGACCGGCGCGTCGATATCATCAATAATTCCGGCCAGATCTTCGGCAATGTTCTTCTCAATATTGGCGAAGATGAGACGTTGGCATTCGCAGACACTTTCACGAATTCTGGAAGCGTTTTTGGCGATGTCTCCCTGGGCTATGGAAACGATCGGTTTCTGGGCGAAACCGGCGAAGTACACGGCACGATCTATGGGGGCGATGGCGACGATCTCATTCGATCCGGCGCAGCTGACGACACCATATCCGGCGGCCATGATGATGATACAATCAAGTCCGGAGACGGAGATGATTTCATTCTCGGAGGATACGGCGCTGATGAGATGTGGGGCGGGTCAGGCGTGGACACGGCCAGTTATGAACTGTCAGTTGATGGTGTGCGCGTCAGCCTGAATGCGGGCCGAGGCTGGTTTGGCGAAGCGCAAGGCGATGCGCTTTATGAGATTGAGAACCTTATTGGTTCTCGCCGTCAGGACACGCTCATCGGCAATAGTGAAATCAACGAACTGCATGGCCATGGCGCCGACGACATCCTGAACGGCCTTGGTGGAAACGATCTTCTGTTTGGAGGCAATGGAGACGACAATATAAATGGCAGCGCGGGCAATGATTACATCTCCGGCGACCGGCATCAGGACAGGCTTACTGGCGGCACTGGCGAAGACGTCTTTGCGTTTCTGGACATTCTGGATTCCGGGCCTGCTCAGAGCGAGCGCGACAACATTACCGACTTCACGCAAGGTCAGGATCTGATCGATCTGACGGCGCTTGGCGATCTCTTCTTTGGCGGCACCGCATTCAGCGGCGCAGCGGGTGAGATCATTTATTATCATGTGGCTGGCGGCACGCGCACAGTCGTCGAGATCGACACCGATGGCGACAGCAATGCCGATTTCGGCATCCTCCTCTCAAATGCCGCGCATACAATGACAGCCGCAGACTTCCTATTTGTGTGAAAGCTAACCAAACTCCTATGAGAATTGCCCGCGACAGCGGATAGTTCCTGTTACAGTTACCCATATCAAATTAGCCGGTCGCAGGGTGGGCTTCCTCGTTGACCGGATGATTATTTGCAAGCGAGGAATGATATCATGGCAATTCTTTATTATGGCGCCGACAGCACCGGCACAGGCGTCCGAATCGGTATTGTAGACGGAACGGATTCAATCATCGGCAATGGCGTGACAATTGGGTCTACAGATAGCAGCGCCATGTATCTTAATACTTCAGCTTTGGTCACAACCTCAATAACCGTTCTTGGCACTGTGTTCGGTTTAAACAACGCGATCTACATAAATTCTAGCGATACGGTTTCTGTTGACCTTGACATCGGTAGTGATGGGTCAGTTTTTTCTCTGGATGGCGATGCGATTGTCGTCGTGGGCAATTCAACAAATTATCAAGGTCGCCTGATCCTCCGAAATGACGGGCTGATCCGGGGCAGTGATGAAGGCATTACTGCGTATTATCTTGATCTGATCGATATCGTGAATTCCGGTGAAATCTCATCCTCCGGTATCTTCCCAGGCAATGCCGCTTTGTCTTTGATCGCTGATGTATGCCAGATCACGAATACCGGCGTGATCTCGTCAGCAAACGACGAAGCGATCGAACTGCGGACAAGCTTCGGCATAGAGGGTGGCGAATTTGAACTGACGAATTCTGGAATCATCCGCGGACCGTCTCGAGCCATTTACTCAGATCGCAGAGTCGACTTCATCAGCAATTCTGGTGAAATTTATGGCAACCTTCGGCTCGACATCTCGGAATCTGCCACTCTGGACTATGCGGATACCGTTATAAATACCGGCCTGATCGTCGGAGACGTCGAACTTGGCTTCGGTGACGACCTCTTCGATGGCGCCAACGGGTCTATCTTTGGCACAATCGACGCTGGCGCGGGTAATGACGTCATCAAGTCCGGCATAGAAGACGACCTCATCATCGGCGGCTCTGGAGCCGACGAAATGTGGGGCGGTGCAGGCATTGATACCGCCAGCTATGAAGGCTCAGCTGATGGCGTTCGTGTGAGCCTGAACGCTGGCCGCGGCTGGTTCGGTGATGCCCAGGGTGATGTGCTGCGAGAAATCGAAAATTTGATCGGCTCTGACCGCAGAGACACCCTGATCGGCAATTCTGCCGCCAATCTGATTGAAGGCGGCAATGCCGATGATGTCCTCAACGGTCTCGCTGGTGACGATACCCTGCTCGGCGGCAATGGCGCGGACAATATTCTGGGCGGCACGGGCAATGACTACATCTCTGGAGACCGCCATCAGGACAAGCTCACCGGCGGCTCTGGCGAGGACATTTTCGCCTACCTCAATATTCTGGATTCCGGGCCCGCTCAGTCTGAACGGGACAACATTACCGACTTCACTCAAGGTCAGGATCTGATCGACCTGACCGCGCTCGGAGACCTGAATTTTGGCGGATCTTCATTCTCAGGCGTGGCCGGTGAAATCATCCACTACCACGTCGCAGGTGGCACTCGGACAGTCGTCGAAATCGACACCGATGGCGACAGCAATGCTGACTTCGGCATCCTCCTCTCCAACGCCGCGCTCACGATGACCGCAGCAGACTTCCTGTTTGTGTAACTTCGAACGAGTTCGAAGCGTCCTTGCGATAACTCGCTCGCTATGAGACCGCGATGGTGTGACATCGCCGATCGAACAGAATAAAAAAGGAGAAAATCAATGGCAATCATCGTACCCGGAAGCGCTACGGGGCCTGGTACATTGGTGAATATGGCCGAGGGCGATCGGGTCTTCGTCCGCGATGATGTTGAGCTTATATCTACATCTGGAACAGCCATTCAAGGAGCTAACATCTCGCAGGCATCCGTTGATGTTGAGGGGTTTGTATACGGCACGTGGGGCGGAATAGAGCTTTATGATACCGGCACGAATTACCTGATTTATAACGTGACGATCGGCCAAACCGGGCGAGTTATCGCGCAAAATACCGCAGTCAATCTCAACGGAAACGAGGAGTATTCGGGACGGGCGAGTATCACCAACGAAGGCACGTTGGAGTCTTACGGCTCTGTTGCTGTGCAGTCCGAAGACATGACCGATTTCACGCTGGACAATTCGGGCCTAATTCAGGCGATGAGTGCTGCCAGTCTCGGTACACTGGCAGTCTGGGCCTCAAGGATCAGTATTACAAATTCCGGGCGGATTGTTTCGAATGCCGACAATGGACAAGCGATCTACACATCAGCGACCGCATTAACCGGCCGAACAGCTGGCGACCCACTGACAATTGTCAATTCCGGCGAAATCATTGCGCAACGTCAGGCTATATATAGCTCAGAAGGCACCGACTTCATCGACAATCAGGGTTATATTGTCGGAGATATTGGAATCGGTTTTGGCGAACTGACCATAGGTTACAATGACACCCTTATAAACGCAGGCTGGATCACCGGTGATGTCATGATGGGCGCCGGCGATGATGAACTGATTGGCCAGAGAGGTGCGATCATTGGCACAATCGACGCTGGCGCGGGTGATGACGTCATCAAGTCCGGCATAGAAGACGACTTCATCATCGGCGGTGAAGGCGCTGACGAGATCTGGGGCGGTGCGGGCGTGGATACCGCCAGCTATGAAGACTCAGTTGACGGCGTGCGCGTGAGCCTCAATGCCGGTCGCGGCTGGTATGGTCATGCGCAGGGTGATGCGCTTCACGAGATCGAAAATCTGATCGGGTCTGACCGTCAGGATACGTTGATCGGCAACTCAGCCGCAAACATGCTTGAGGGCGGCAATGCTGATGACATTCTGAGTGCCTTCGGAGGTGATGACACGCTGTTTGGCGGAAACGGTGAAGACAATATCCTCGGTGGCAATGGGAATGATTACATCTCGGGTGATCGCCACCAGGACCGCCTGACCGGAGGAGCTGGTGAGGACATCTTCGCCTTCCTGAACATCCTCGATTCAGGCCCGGCAAATACCGAGCGCGACAACATCACCGACTTCACGCAAGGTCAGGATCTTATTGATCTCACTGAACTGGGTGACCTCTTCTTTGGCGGTACTGCCTTCAGCGGCGCAGCAGGCGAGATCATCTATTACCACGTCGCAGGCGGAACCCGGACAGTCGTCGAAATCGATACCGATGGCGACAGCGTTGCTGACTTCGGCATCCTCCTCTCCAACGCCGCACACACCATGACGGCTGCAGATTTTCTGTTTGTGTGATCAGTCAGAAAGTACCGGAGAAAAACTGATGGCCCTAGGCCAATGATCTCCCGCTGCCAGCTCTGCGGCGGCCATCAACTCTGACGCTTGTTCTGTCTCGCCGCGTTGTTCGGCGAGGCGCGCTGACAGGATCAGAACTTCGAAGTGATCCGGATGAACCTCTCTTGCCATACCGAGATAAGCTGCAGCGGCATCACTGTCTCCCAATGTAAGCTCAGCTTGCCCCAAACGCGCTGACAATCTGGCTGTATCGGACGGCGAGTCGGCAAGTCGCGATGCCTTCCAGGCATCACCGAAATAAGCACTGGCGGCTTCAACTTCTTCTGCTCGCAGCGCCAATTCAGCCTGAGTCTCAGAAATCAGCACAGTCAGGCTGTTGCTCTCATAAGCTGCCGCCTCTTGTGAAAGCTCCGCAAGGTCTGTCTGTAGAGCTTCAGAATTCAGGTCGGCGGATGGCGCAAACCTCAATAATTTCACCTTCAGTTCAAGCACATTCCTCTCACGTTCGCGGTCTTCCTCGATACCGATGGCAGCGGTTAAGTGCCCAAATGCTGCGGTCGTTTCTCCTCGTCTCCCAAGAATTTCGCCCAACAGGTCGTGCGCAGTCACCTGCCCGCTCAGCGAACCCGCGAGTTGAGCCGTTTCCAGCAGTCGCTCCGCATATTGAATTGCTTCGTCAAAACGCCCCTGCCGAAGCCTCAACTCAGCAAGGCCAGAAAGGCTCGAAAGCTGTCCGGCGGTGTTGTCGAGACGCGTCCGAATTTCGAGCGACTCCAGCATACGCTGATCAGCTTCGTTCCACCGACCAAGCGCAATGCTCAGCTCCCCGAGGTTTTTCAGAACAGACGCCTGGCTAAGCTCAGCTCCACTAAGCCTGAAGGCTTCAAGAGCCTGATGGAGATAATCTTCCGCAGCTTCGATGTCGCCGGTCTCATACTTCAGCAAGGCAAGAGAATTGAGAAGCTCTCCGGGCGGAATCGGCATTTGGGCGGCATCGTATTCCGTGATGGCACGAGACAGATACAGCTCCGACGCATCAAAATTTCCGTTCCGACGCTCTTCAATACCCAGATTGGTCAGAATGAACGCGCTACGCGCAGGATCATTTAGCGAACGCCCTGCTTCCAGAGCTTCCAGATATCTGGATATCGCTTTCTCACGCTCGTTTCGTGCAGCATGAATTCGCCCAAGCCCATTCAGAACAGACTGCAGCGCTTCTGGGTCATTCATTTCATTTGCGCGAACAAGCAGATCATCAAGGCGCGCCTTTGACGCCTCATATTCACCCAACATCCTCAGCGAAAGGGCCTGCTCGTATCTCACCCAGAAATTTTCAGGCTCCTCATCGGCGGCAACTTCAAACATGTTGAGCGATTCCGCGACGCGGCCCTGATATTGTAGCGCACGACCCCGCGCGTAAGCTTCCATAACAAACGGATCAGAACTGATTGTCTCCATATCCATCGCCGCTTCACCCGATCGCGGCAAAGCAGCCAGAACGGACCGGCTCATATCAAGGGCCAGTCGTGCTGGCGCGTCTCCAAATAAAGCACGGGGGGCAGAAATTCCGCGTGGACTAACCACCCGGTACTCAAGCCTGAACTCATCGCCTTGTTTTCCCAGGCGCGACAACACGATATGGCTCGCGCCATAGACACGCTCGAGCCTTGATCTCAATTCATCGCTAATCTCCAGATCACCTGTTTCCGACACAGGATCTGTTTCAACCGCGCGCATGACGGCCCCGACCGACACCAGCCTGTTTGCCGACCCTCTTTCGATATCATCGACGGCGAGGCTCATCAGGCCAAGTTCGATCCACTCCAGCCCCTCATCGCCTGTCGCATTGATCACCGGCAAAACTGCCAGCCGGTTCTGAACTGGGGTTGGCAGTCGCGTTGCCAGATAGACGGCAATGCAAATAAAGATGACGGACAGCGCGCCAGCGGCCAGAATCGCAGCGCGAACGCTGACAATTTTCCGTGGCGGAAGCTTGATTGCTGCCGCAGGCTTCTGAGCCTCGCTAATCGGCTCGGATGCCTCTCCTTCCAAGACATCAGCAACAAATCGAAAACCTCGCCCGTGGACGGTGCGGATATACTGTTGCGTCTTGCCATCATCGCCCAACGCTTTGCGCGCAGATTTCACCCGGGTCGAGACCGCAGAATCCGACACAAATCGCCCATTCCAGATTGCTTCGATCAGATCATCTTTGGACGCGACCTGCTCTCGGTGCTCAACCAGATACAGAAGCAGCTCAAAAACCTGAGGCTCAATGGCCAAAAGCTCTCCGTCGCGCGTCAACTCGTGACGTGCGCCGTCCAACACAAATGGCCCGAAAACATACCTCATTTCCCGCTCCGCCCCCTATTTAAGGGAGAAATTCCAGAAATCTTCAAGCTTTCTCTGAAGCGTCTTCAAGCTTGAAGCCCTGGTTTGCGGCATCACCGGTGCACCACCGACAGCCCGTTGCTGTCAGTTCGCAAACGCAAACACAGGGGACAACAAGCATGTCCAGAATACTTATTTTTGCCTATGGAATTCTCAGTTATCTCGTCTTCTTTGGTGTCTTTCTGTACGCCATTGCTTTTCTCGGTAACTTCTATCTGCCCAACTCCATGGATGCAGATCCGGCAGGACCTGTCTGGCAGGCTCTGCTGATCGACCTCGGCCTTCTGGCTGCATTCGCAGTTCAGCACAGCCTCATGGCACGCCCGGCTTTCAAACGCTGGTGGACGAAGTTCGTACCACAGGCAGCAGAGCGCGCGACTTATGTCATGTTCTCCAATCTCGCCATGATCGCGCTCTTCGTGTTCTGGCAGCCGATTGGCGGCGTGATCTGGGACATTGGTTCACAGCCGGCTCGTTCCATCATCCTCGCATTCTACTTTGTCGGATGGGCGGTGCTCTTCTACGCAACCTGGCTGATTGATCATTTCGATCTTTTCGGTTTGCGTCAGGTATGGATGCACTTTCGCGGCATTCCGTACACTTCTCCGGGTTTCTCGGAACGTGGCCTCTATAAGCATGTCCGTCACCCGATCTATGTCGGCTGGCTGATGATCTTCTGGTTCACACCGACCATGACGATTGCGCACCTCATCTTCGCCGTAATGACAACAGTCTACATGCTGATCGCCATCCAACTCGAAGAGCGTGATCTCGAGAACGAGCTTGGCCACGACTATCGTCGTTACAAGAACCGCGTCCACATGATCGTTCCGTTCATGAAAAATGGACGCCACAACAAGCCATCAGCGACCCACACGCCGGCTGAATAACCCCCCATCAACAAACAACCATCCGCCAGAGCCATCCGCGCGAATTTCTCGCCCGGCAACGGCCGAGGCATCTCAAAATCCAACCTGAAGGACACTCAAAATGACTACCTTGTTTTACTCAACTGACCTCATCGGCAATGGTACTCAAATCCTGCCCGGTGCAAACTCCTCTCACTACATCCGCGAAGATGTACTGATCGGATCGAACAATCATTCCGCGATCTGGGGAAGCTATGCGTCCGACGTCGATCAGAACTTCATCATTGAAGGAGACGTCGTCGGCGATCTGTCGGGCCTCTCAATCTCGAGCCTGGAACGAATTGATCTCAGCGTGCTGATTGGCGAAAATGGATCCGTCATGTCTCGCGATCAGGCGGCCGTGCATGCTCGCTCAACCCAATCTGACCCATCCAGTTCAATGGCGGTTCAAAACCACGGTCTGATCTACTCTGCCGAAAGCTCTGGTGTTGAGCTGGAAAACGCCCGCTTCGCAACGGTAGAAAATTCTGGAACGATTTCGAGCGACGCTAACGTTGGTTCGTACGCAGTTGCGTTCCAGGCTGATCGTTCAACAATCGTCAATTCCGGAACTATTCAGTCTTCGCGCGGCGTAGGAATTGTGAACCAGACGACCGATCCATCATCAATTGGCGTCTTCCGTCTCACGAACACTGGTGAAATCAAAGGTGAATATGCGGCCATTGATTCCGCGCATTCTTATGACCTGATTGAAAACTACGGAACAATATCCGGTGCGATCAACCTGGCCGCTGGTGAAAATGCTGACAACGCCCTGGCAGATCACGTTATCAATTCCGGAATCATCACCGGGTTGGTCACACTTGGAGCTGGCGATGATGCGTTTCTTGGTGAAACAGGCACCCTCAACGGGATGCTGTATGGCGGTTTGGGTGACGACACACTCAAATCCGGCGTCGCTGACGACACCATTGACGGCGGTGCCGGAGCAGACGAAATCTGGGGTGGTGCCGGTAATGATACTGCAAGTTATGCAGAGTCTACGGAAGGCGTACGCGTCAACCTCCAGAATGGCGTTGGCAGTTTCGGGGATGCCCAGGGCGACCGTCTCCATGAGATCGAAAACCTCATTGGCACGGGCCGCAGAGATACGCTGATCGGCGATGACGCTGACAACACGCTGGATGGCGGTAATGCTGATGACGTGCTGCGTGGCGAAGCTGGCAACGATATCCTCCTTGGCGGCAATGGCGAGGACAACCTCATTGGCGGGTCAGGCAGTGACCTCCTTGAAGGCGGACGGCACCAGGACCGTCTGACAGGTGGCGAAGGTGATGATATCTTCTCTTTCCTTGATCTGATCGACTCAGGTCCAGGCCAGACCCAGCGCGACAACATCACTGACTTCACTCAGGGCGAAGATTTGATCGATCTGTCTGCCTTCGGGGATCTGACACTCGGTGGTGACGCGTTCACCGGCACGGCTGGCGAAATCATTCACTATCACGTCGCTGGTGACACCCGGACTGTTGTTGAGATTGATATCGACGGCGATTCCGACGCTGATTTCGCGCTTCTGCTGTCAAACGACGCTCATGATATGACCGCAGCAGACTTCCTGTTTGCCTGATATCTTTTTAAGAACCGCCTCGCACATTGCGAGGCGGTCTTTCTATTCACAGCCTTCAGGCACGTAGGCTGTGACCATGATTTCCACGAGCGAATCCCGCGGCAGCCGCGAAACTTCCACGACAGCACGGGCTGGGCGCGTTTCCCCCATAATGCTGGCATAGGTCTCATTGAACCGGCCATACCAGTCCATGTCGATCAGAAAGACCTTCGCTTCAACGACATCTGCAAGCGAGGAACACTCGGCACCGAGCACCCGGTCTATATTCGCCAGAACCTGCATCGCCTGATCTTCGATTTCTGGCCCGGCAAACTCACCGGTTTCAGGGTCGATCCCGATCTGCCCCGACACAAAGACAAGGTCACCTGCGCGGACAGATGGCGAGTATGGCCCGATTGGCGCCGGTGTCGGCTCAGGTTCAGCAACGGCAGATGACGCACAGGCGCTCAGCCCGCATAAAACGGCGATAGCCGCAAATCGAATATCCATATTCTGTCCTTCCAAAGCTGACTGCTCCCAGCCTGCTTCCGCTCAAGGCCATTCAGCAAGACAGGTCGTGTCGGAAAAGCGCGGCATAGGCCAAGCGGCCTGTTTTGATGTCAGCCGCGCTCAGAGCACGACCATCAGTTACCAGTGAAGTTTGGGGCGCGCTTTTCCAGAAAGGCATAGTGCCCCTCTTTGATATCCGCACTATTCATGGCGCGATCAATGGCAGCCTGAACCTCGTCTTGGCTGGCAGCATCACCCCCCGCCAGAACATGAGCAATCGCTGTTTTGGCGGCTTTCTGACTGAGGGGCGCATTCCGGGCGATCATACCAGCAATGTCTGAAACCCGCTCTGCGAGAGACTCTGGCTCAGTCAGCTCGTTGATCAGGCCAATCCGAAGCGCCGTCTCGCCAGAAACGAGCTCAGCCGTATAGAGAAGCTGCCGCGCCTGCGCTGGCCCCACCAGAGCGACCAGCGCCTCAATGCCGGAAAGTGGATAGCCAATCCCGAGCTTCGCTGCGGGAATACCGAACCGCGAGCCTCTCGCCGCAATACGCATGTCACAACTGAGTGCTGTCGCGAGCCCACCCCCAACGCATGCGCCTTCAATCATGGCCAGTGTCGGCAAGTGAAAGCTCGCAATATCGCCAAATGCCTTTTGAGACGCCGCAGTATAGGCGGCTTCTGCGTCGGGAGATGATCGTTGTTGTTCGAACTCGGAAATATCGGCGCCCGAGACAAAGGCCTTGCCGCCGACACCCTTGAATATGAGCACGCGAATATCGGATCTTTCCCGAAAGGCATCCAGAATGCGCGGCATGGCATCCCACATGGCCCGCGACATGGCATTCCGGCGCGCTGGATTGTTGATCATCACCCAGCCAATGGGTGGTGCTGCAATGCCAATCAGCGTTTCAAGAGATGCCGGGACAACATCACCTTCTGGATTGTCTTGATTGTCGATCATGAGGCCCCTCTTGCCAACTATTGCGCTTGATGAGGCCAGTCTGCCCGGCTGTCAAATGACGGTCGGTTAAACGCTCATGGCCAGGATCTGACTGATTTCGGAAAGGGTGCGGCCGCTCTCAGATCTCCAGGCGGAAACAGCCGTCTGCGTTGCCGCCAGATCGCGCTTTGAAGACGGCACCTTATCGACCACTCCGGCACCAATCAGTGCTTTGACCACATCATCAGAAAACACAATGCTTTCCAGGCCCATACGGCGCAGGAAGATCATTCCCGAATTGCCGCCCAGTCGGCTCGTCCGTTTGCGCATGACTGACAGGTTTTCGAAATACTGGTTCGGATCCCAGCTTGAGAAGAACGCCCCAACGCTGCCATGTTCGGTGATGATGTCCCGGAAATAGATCGCATTCTTGCCCACTGATGCAAGCCGCATGGCATTGCGGATGATCGAGGCATCCTGCATCAGCCGACCGATCTCTTCATCTGCCATCATCGCCCAGTAATGCACGTCAAATCCGTTGAAGGCTGTTTCAAAATTCGGCCATTTCTTATCGACCGTCTCCCAGTTGAAGCCTGCCTGAAACACCATGCGTGTGGCTTCAGCCAGCCAACGGTCATTGGGCGTCGCGGCGATCTCGTCTGCGGACAAGACCCTGCACCGGCGCGTCAGTGTCTCTTCGAGCTTGTCTTCTCCATGGCGCTCTGTGGCGCGGTTTTCGATAATACTGAACGATTGCATGTCACCCCCTCGCCCGGCCTGTCTAGCAGTAGCTCAAGCATGATCCTGTCAGCAGAATGTTCGAAGGCTCAAGCCAGAACGTCCTGCCATTCCGGATGCTTCTCAATCTGAGCTTTGGCAAACGGGCAAAGCGGCACGATCTTCAACCCCTTGGCACGCGCGTCCAGCACGCCCTGTTCGACAAGTTTCACCCCGATTCCGCGGCCACCCAGCTCCCTTGGAACACCTGTGTGATCAATAATGATCCGCTCAGTCCCGGCTTTGGAGAAGGTCATTTCTGCTTCAAACCCATCGACCACGGTCACATAACGTCCACCCGTGTCCGTTTCCTCAAGTCTGATGTCGATGTCGCTCATATCAGTCTCTCCTGTTCAGGCGAGAACATCTCGCCATTCAGGATGTCGATCAATCTGCATTTTCACAAACCAGCATTTCGGGATAATTTTCCGGCCCTCAGCTCGCGCGTCTTCAACGGCGCGGCGGACCAGTCTTGTTCCAACGCCCTTACCGCCAAGCGCTTTCGGTACGATTGTGTGGTCAGTCACCCGCTTGCCGCCATCAACATCTTCGAAGGTCAGATAGGCTTCAGTTCCGTCGATTTCGGTTACATAGCGTTCGCCGGGAGATGCTTTCTCTCGCCTGATGTCCGGTTCGCTCATTCCTGTCTCCTGTTCATCGTGTGTCTGACAAAACGAACTTGGGCGCGTCACGTTGCAAAACAGCCGGACCATCGGCCCGGCTGTTCTGAAATTAGTTGAGATGTCAGATCGACAAATCAGTCTTTCGGACCACCCAGATTGAACAGGGTTTCAGCCGTCAGCCCATCAGAGCGCTTGCGCTCTTCGAGTTCCTGATCTTCTTCTGAAACTTCAGGCGTAATTGGCGCCAGACCCGGACCGTCCTCGGTAATACCAGCTTCAGCGTCCATTTTGCGGCGCTTCTCTGAGGCCTTGGCGATCAGTTCGTCGAGCTCGATCTGCGAGCACAGACCCAGCGTTACGGGATCAACCGGCTTGATGTTCGCCGAGTCCCAGTGAGACCGGTCACGAACCGCATTGATGGTCGCTTTGGTGGTGCCGATGATTTTCGAAATCTGCGCGTCGGACACCTCTTTATGGTGGAAGAGGAACCAGGCGATTGCGTTCGGGCGGTCCCCACGGCGCGAAATCGGCGTGTAGCGAGCGCCTTTACGTTTCGGCTGCGGGATTTTCGTATCGATTTTGTGCTCAATGGCCTTGAGTTGATAATCAGGGTCCGCTTCGCCCTTTTTGATCTCATCACGGGCCAGCTCACCGCGCGCGACCGGATCAACACCACGCATGGACTGCGCGACATCGCCATCAGCAATACCCTTCACCTCAAGATGGTGCAGTTCACAAAAGTCTGCGATCTGCTTGAAGGTCAGCGTTGTGTTGTCGATCAGCCAGACGGCTGTGGCTTTTGGCATCAGAATTTTTGCCATGGGAGTGCTCCTGAAACGCGATTACCCGGCACTCGGGCCGGGCAACGCATCATTCCTATAGGGAAGTCGTGAGGCGATTATAGGATGGAAATGAAGGAATTGCAAAGCCAAAGGGTAGGCAGAGTTAAATTGACCATCCATAAGCGCGAACAGGACCTTGCATTCGCCGTTAGATTGGCCTGTTGTCGTGTGGTGAGCCGGAGACTTTCATGCGCAGTGCATCTCTCAATATATTGCTGACCAGCATGTGTTTGTGGAGCGCGCAGGCACAGGCTCAAGTGCTCAATCAAAACGAAGTCTGGAATGGATACCTGAAGGGCGTTTCCCAAATTCACGCAACCAATCAGGATCCACTTGAGTGCACCATTCAATGGGACAATCTTGTCTATGCCTACGGACTTGAGCTGATCTCCCCTGACATGGAAGCTGGCTTACCTCCAAACCTGAAGCTTCTGTCCGCAAGAACGCTCCGCGACAAGTGGATCATTCGTCTCGAAATAGAGGCTGATCTCACTGCAGATGAGGCTTGGGAACGCGTCAACGGCCCCTCAAACTTTGCCACATTGGCCGATCAGGATATGGATTCTGTTTTCTATGGCGAGCCCGAGGCCACCCGACGGGTTTTCACCACGCTAGGCAGATGCAGCCAGCCTTAAGTCAGTTATTTTAACGTGGCCCTCGATACGGCGTGTGCTGATAGTATTTCGGGCGGCTATCCAGACGCACATGCAGCCAGGCCTCACCCGCCCCCGCAACCGAAAGCCAGACCGGATTATCTGAAATCGTTGCATCCATTGCGTCACTCACCGCTTTCCAGAACGCGGCCCGCTCCTCATCTGAGGCGTTGCTCAAAAAATGGTTCAGATCACGATAGTCTGATGCGTCATCTTTTGGCGCTGGCGCGATCAGCAAAGCATCGCCTCCAAGATTAGGAAACACCGCCATTTCGGGCCCATTATTGGCCGATTTGAAATGATCCGAAAACACATCCGCATCTGGACGCGCATGGTACGGCGTTCCTGTATCGATCAGCACGAACTCAAAGGGTCTTTCCAGTGTCGCCTTCGTCACCGGCGGGCATTCCCAGACAAAGCCTTTCAACCCGCTATTCCGGATCAGCGCGCCACAGAACTGAGTGAAGACCGCATTCCATTTCCACATGGCAACGGCTTCCCCGAAGGTCATTTGACGCCCCACCCATTCGAGCCCGAAATGCTGGAGAGCGCCATTGTCATGGACATCGATCTCGGCGCTGAAATCACCACTGACAGAGAAATATTCGCCGGTCAGAACCATGATTTGATCACGCGCCTGTTGTAACCACGATCTTGCCGATATGTTCTGATGACGCCATCAGTGCGTGTGCGGCCTCGATCTCTTCCATCGGGAAAACCTTATAAACCACCGGATTGATTTTATCAGCGGCGATCATGCCCCAGAAATCGCGTTCCACGCCGTCGCGAACATGGCGCTTTTCCGCTGGCGTGCGCGCGCGTAAGGTCGACCCGGTCATGGTTAGCCGCTTCAGCATGAAAGGCATCAGGTTCAGTTCAACCTTCGGGCCCTGCATATAGGCAATATTCACCATCCGCCCGAGCTTGTTCAGAGACTCGATATTCTTCGCGACATAGTCGCCGCCCACCATGTCCAGAATAACATCGACACCGCCTTCGGCCTTCACAACCTCGACGAAATCCTCAGTCTTGTAGTTGATCGCGACATCTGCCCCCACCGTTTTAGCTGCCACACACTTCTCTGGTGTGCCCGCTGTTGTCAGAACTTTACAGCCCCATTGTTTCGCCATCTGGATCGCCGACACGCCAATTCCACTGGTACCGCCATGAACGAGGAACGTCTCACCCGGCTTAAGCGCGCACACGTCAAACACATTGGTCCAAACCGTCATCATGGTTTCGGTCAGGCTGGCGCCCTGCTCGAAATCGCATCCCTCAGGCAGGGGCAGGCACGAACCCGCATCGGCAACTGCATAGCTCGCATACCCGCCGCCGGGTAGCAGCGCACAAACCTTGTCGCCGACAGACCAACGGTCCGCCTCCGGACCGACAGCTTCCACAACACCACACGCTTCAAGCCCCATCAGGGGCGATGCACCTTTAGGTGACGGATACATACCCTTTCGCTGCAGAAGGTCACCGCGATTGACCCCGAACGCGTGAACCTTCACCAGAACTTCTGCACCCTTCGGCTCAGGCCGGGGCAGATCAACGATCTTTAGTGACTCATCGTCTTGGACTTCGACAGCACGCATTGTTAGGGTCATATTAAAAACACTCTTATGGTTTCAGATCGGTCAGGAGGAGCGTGACGCAAATGGACGAGGAGATGCAACACCCAAATCCGGAGAAACAACGCGATATTGATCTCATGTCGGTTGAAGACCTCCAGCAGCGCATTGCGGAACTCAAGGCGGAGATCGCACTGTGCGAGTCCGCCATAGCCAAAAAGGGCAGCGCCAAATCTGCGGCAGACGCCATGTTCAGTTTTGGGAACAAGGCCTGATCCGTGCCGACACACATCGCTTTTCTTCGCGCGATAAATGTCGGCGGCACAGGCAAGCTAAAAATGGGATCGTTGAAATCCATTTGCCAGTCGATCGGATTTCAGAACCCGCGCACCTATATCGCCAGCGGGAACCTGGCCTTTGAAAGCAACGAACCGCAAACCAGCGCTCAGCAAAAACTGGAAAACGCGCTGACCTTCGGAGACAACAAGCCAATCAGCGTGGTCATGCGCTCGCCTGATGATATTTCTACCATGATCTCGGCCAACCCATTTTCGGACAAACCAGGCAACCGCGTCATTGTCCTGATGTTGGACCGCGACACATCAGAGACCGATATTTCCTCTGCAAAAAACCGGACAAACGAGGAACTGCACCTCGGAAACAGGGCGATTTTCATTTATTATCCGGACGGTCAGGGCAAGTCGAAGCTCCGCTTGCCAGCCATGACCGAGGGAACGGCACGAAATATGAATACAATTGAGAAGGTGAAGGCATTGGCCAAAAACTGAACGCTTCAGTCAGGGAATGCTTAAGCACTTAACCGTCTCGCAAGTATCTGCGTGGCACAGAATTCAGGCTCCAAGGCGAATCACAGGGCGCGAACATGACAAAAGACAACTCATCGACGACGAAACAAATTGTGAGCCCAGGTGTGCGTGATCGCATGATCCAGTTTGCGTCGTCTGAAATGTTCCGCAAGCTTTTCGCCGATGGTATGGGCCTTGTTGAGGAGACCGCTGGTTATCTCGATGGTGATGGCCGCGAAGTCTCTCGTCAGCTCAGCCGTGAAGCCTCCCTGTCTTATGCGACTGTCTCCATGGAAATGACCACACGCCTCATGCAGGCTGCCAGCTGGCTCGTCGTCCAGCGCGCCGTCAAAGAAGGCGATATGAGCGTTGACGAAGCCTCTGAAGCCCGGTTTCGCCTGGAAGACTCCTCAATCAATGCTTTCACGGCTCGTCAGAACGCAGAACTCCCGGAAGAGCTTTTGACTCTTGTTGATCGCGCCAAAGACCTCTTTGATCGCCTTCACCGTCTTGATGAAATCATTTTTGACGAAAACGAAGAACCACTGCCTAACCCTGTGACCAGTCAGCTTCAGGCCCTGCAGGATGCAGCAAATTCGGGCGCATTTGATCCATTGTCTGTCTGGCGAAAATAGCCGTCGTCAGGCTTCGGGCAGACCAATCACAATACGAGTGCCCCTGCCCGGCTCGCTGTCGATTTGAAGGCTTACCCCCAATCGGTCGCACTCTTCTGCCATGAGGGTCAGCCCAAGCCCATTCCCTTCTGATGTATCGCCCTTTTGATGTCGTTGCCGGACACGGTTGATGTCCTCTTCAGACATTCCATGACCATCATCTGAAACGACCAGCTCAACAGCCCCATCCGTCGGATGCGTTTGCATCTGGATCAGACCTGCACCCGAATGTTTCAGCGCATTTGCAAGCGCATTGTTGAGAATCCGCATCAAAGAGACAGGTTCGCTTTTTACAAGAACATCCTCAGGCTCGTATTCCAGTCGCACGCCCAAAGCCGCCGCATCATCCTTGAACATGGCATAGGCCACATCGGTCACCGTTTTGAGAGCGAACTCTTCAGAGGCCGAGGGTGAACTCTCCTGCATCGGAACAGGCTGCGTGAGTGATGTGCGCGCAAGCGATTCCAGATAGTCAAAAGCATCATGCATATTCTGGATTGCCGCTTCATCCTTGAGGTTCAGGGACTTCAGACCAGACCTGAGCGATTGGAGTGGCTGCAGAATATCGTGACTGACGGCAGACAGTTGTTCCTTCTGCCGGTCAGACTGCCGCTTCACCCGGTCATAATTCTCACGGCTTTCGCGCAACTCTTCAGACAGAAGAAGTTTCTCCTGAGTGATTTCAAGCTCGGTCCGTAATGCTCGGTCTCGTTCGGTTCGGATTCGGGCATAGCGCTGCACAATTGCGAATGCGATCACAACCAATTGCAGAAGAATGAGATTCCGGAACTCAGACAGCTCGAAGATTGGCGGGCTTGGGATCTCAAAGGAGAAGCCAAACAGTAAGGCATTCATGGCAAACACCAGCGGAATAACCGAGGCGAGCAAGAAGGCTGTGGCGCCGGACTTCTTCTTACGTATCGACAAAACGCCCGTGGTGAAATGCGTAAGAAACGCCAAAGGCAGGACCGCGCGATAAGCCGTCAACAACGCATCCGATTGATACACATTCAGCCAGAAAGAGAAGACAGACAGGCAAGTGATATAGCCGGTGACGGCGAGCACCCAAATCGCATAGCGTGGCCGGTCTTTATGAAGATCAAACAGAAAAATGCCGACGGCCAGCAGGCTCGTCATGGTGTGGTAATAGAAAAAATCGGTGATGTTCCAGCCAATCCGGACAGGCTGATCCGGGAACATATATTGGGCAAGAACGCCTTCCGACGCCATGGTGGTGATGACCGCGCACCCGATCATTCCCAGAAAGGCAGCCGTAACGCGCCAGCCAATTAGCGGCAGTGCCAGAATGGCCAGCACGAACACCGTGATCATGCCGCCATACCAGAACAGCGACCAATCTTCATTCACCTGATCGAATATTTCGAACGTCAGCTGCGATGCGAGCACGAAGTGATAATAAGTGGCAAAATAAGGATCGACCTGAACGTAGATCTCCTTTGTTTCACCCGGTGAAAGGCTGAACTGCGCATTCAGGCGCGTCGCAGCAATCGATCGATCGCCGAACACGCTTTCGCTGTCCGTCGCCAACAGTTCGGAAACAGCGCCATCCTCACTGATCGCGAACGCCCGGAACTGGTCATGAGCTGCGGCACGCATATCCAGAACCAGGTGCTCAGTTTCCGTCTTTGGATTGGTCACGCCAAAGCGGATCCAATAGGTTTTGTCTCCGTCGCGCATATCGAAACTATCAGCTTGTGACACGACCCAGTCATTGGCGGCTTGTGCTTCGGTCAGCGACATGTCGGGAGTGGCCGTCACCAGAAACTCGCTATGTTCTGCAAAGAGCACGATGTATTCGGACTGCTCAGGAAGAACGATGTCATCAACGGCTCGCGGTGCGGCCCGGGCCGGCAAAACCGCCAGAAACACAAACACGATCATGACCAGAACTGCACGCAACAGATCAAAGGACAGGGGGTGAGCGATCATGCCCCGACTAGGCATCGAAACGGGTTCCCGCGCCATGGGCACTACTACCCATTCGGAGGCTACGCCGTCTCATAATTGCTTCAGCTCTTCGAGCAGGCCTCGCTTATAAGCTTCGGCCATCAGTTCCGCGACGGTTTTGACGTTAAGTTTCGACATGAGACTAGCGCGATGTTTTTCCACGGTGCGCTTGCTGATGAACAGCCGCTCGGCAATTTCCTCATTCTGATTGCCGGTCACAATCAGCGACAGGACCTCTCGCTCACGCAGGCTGAGCGGTGTCGCATTCTGTATATCAAGCAGCATGGCTCTCGCGTCTTCGGTTATATACCGGCCACCCGACAGCACCGTATAAAAGGCTTTTTCCATTTCCTCAGGCTGACAGGATTTGAGGAGAATACCCTCCACATCGGCTTCCAGCCATTCGGACAGAATTCCCGAAGCCGTAAAGCCTGTCAGCAGGACAACTCTGGTCTCAGGGCTCCAGCGCCGCGCATCAGCCAGCACTTCAATTCCCCGCGCCATGGGCATGGCTGCATCCAGAACCAGCAAGTCAGGCTGATGAGTTTTTACCGCTGCCACAGCTTCGAGGCCGTTCGTCGCTTCTTCGATCGCATGTGTCTCGATCAATTGCTCCAGAATTGATCTCACGCCCTGTCGGACGATCGCGTGATCGTCAGCAATCACGACCCGAACCGGACCGTCGCCCTTTGTCAAAATTTTGAGACTTGCGCCCATGAACCACCCGCTCCTGCAGAGAGTAGCGAAGTTTTTCACGTGCTCCAATGGCGAATGGGTGATGATACCCAAAACCCAGCCTCAGGCGAACAGATACAGTGCAGCCAGTCCATCAGGGTGAGCGGTTTTGAGCGTCTCTCAAGCTCTTCTGGTATCAGCCATCGCTCTTTTGAAATAATGCGTGCTGGTCACAAGCTTTTCGACGTCACCTATAGGCTCTGATGCGCATTGACATGAAGCCCTCAAAAGCCCGTCCTGCAAACAAAAAACCCGCCGGGTAACCAGCGGGTTTCTGAAACTGTTCGAACCATCGAAGGCTTACTTGACGAAGCCTTTGAACTTGTCTTTGAAGCGAGACACGCGTCCACCGCGGTCCATCAGGTTGGAATTGCCACCAGTCCAGGCTGGGTGCGTTTTCGGATCGATATCCAGCTGAATGCTGTCGCCTTCTTTGCCGTAGGTCGAACGTGTCTTGTATTCGGTGCCGTCAGTCATCACGACCGTGATGAAGTGGTAATCTGGGTGGCCTTCGCTTTTCATCGGTCGAAATCCGTCATCGAAAATATAGGTTGGAAACTTGAAGCGGCGCTTCTAACCGAAGGGGGCAGAGAAGGCAAGGGTAGAATCGAACATTCCCTGCAGCTCAACCTGAACCCGGTTCATTTCCCCTCCTTCGCAAACGCCCGCACCTGCCATTCCCGCTTCAACAGGGCCTGTTTCGGCAAACAGGTCTGATGATCATGCCTGATCCCTTTCGGGTTGAGCGGCCGGGAAAACTTCAGTATCTGAATGCGTCTGGTCCGGCCTCGTAGCTCAGCAGGATAGAGCATCAGATTCCTAATCTGAGGGTCACAGGTTCGAATCCTGTCGGGGTCACCAGTATTTTCCCGGATCATAAAGAGTCCGGCTTTATCCCTGCCACAAAGCAGATCTCCTCACCGGTATTGGACCGTCTCGCGCAATTGTCTGTTTGTTTCTGACAAAGCCGGTTTGAGGAAGTGTTGTATGATGTTTACCTCCCGCGTTGGAGGCAAATCATGCTGGATTCGCAAATGTGAAATCATGCAACGAAGGCGCTCGGCACCCTTAGTCCATCAATGAAAATCTGGTGCGCTAGAGGGACTCGAATCTACCCATCAACATATTGATTTTATTAATATTACTTATTCTAACAATTCCAAATACCAACAAAAATACCAACAGATTGATTTTTGAAGGCTACAAATCCAGCCCTGCACCATATTTCCGAAGCCAGGCTTTTCGCTCTCGGTAATCCGGCATTACCTTGTCGACCTCATTCCAAAACGCATCTGTGTGATTTCGGTGAAGCAGGTGGCAAAGCTCGTGCACAACGAGATAGTCGACAATACGCGCGGGTGCCATCATAGACTTCCAGTGAAACGCCAGAACTCCATTGGCACCGCAGCGCGCCCATTTGAAGCCGATGTCCTTAACCTCCAGCCGCCGAACGTCGACACCAACCTTTGGCGCAAAATATTTCACGCGTGACTTAAAGCGTTCGAGACCCCTGTTTGTGTAATAGCCCTCAAACGCCTGCTTAGCGCCTGCTACGCCTTTCTGCTCCACTAATGATCGTTTCAACAGAAATCGACCATCTTGAAGTTTAAGATCACAGTCTGAATTGACGATCGAAAGGCGATAAGTCCGTCCGAGGTAAAGAAAAGTCTCACCGTTCACCCACTCGCGTGCAACGGCAGTCGCGTTCAAATCCTTCCATTCCGCAAGGTTGCGGTAGATCCACATGCGTTTGGACGCAACAACAGCGTCGACCATCTCAGGCGACATGTGCGCAGGCGGACGCACAACGATCTCACCGTCACGCTCAATTACGATGTCGGTCGTATTGCGCTCAGTTCCCGGCAGGAGCTTGTAGGAGATATCTTTGACTCGACGCGCAATCATGTTTCACCTTCACCCTCTGCCCCACGCAGCAATTCAGTGTGCCGATTCTTGGCGAGGTTCATGACCTCGACAGCAATGCGCTCACGTTTTTCTTTCAGAGCGTCAATTTTGCAGAGCATCAGGGCCCGCTTGATCTCACTTCGAAGTTGCCGCTGCTTATTCGCATTATTCCAGAAATCCAGACTTCCAATTGTCTGCTGCATAGTATCCACTAGCGCCTCCATCAGCGCCTTCATAGCATCGCGGTCTGCTGACGGAACTTCACCATCCGGATAGATTTCGTTGGCGATGTGCTCGAAGAAAGTTGTCGCCTCCCGGCTCATACCTTCCTCACCCTTTTCGCGGCCTTTGATCGCGACGTCGCGCAGCTTCTCCAACTCTTCCGCCAGACGTCCCCAATTGTCCCTGTGCGCGGTGATCAGGTTTTCGACCTTCTCAGACAGGCTTTTGTAGAAGGCCGGGTCTTCGTCATGGTGAACCGTGCAGTGCTTGCGAATGGCGTGCTCCATCTCGCTCGCCTTGGCTTCATCATCGCCGCCCGCATTCTGGTGAAGTTTGTTGATGAAGTCAGCATCAAGCAGCTCAACCGGTGCAACCTTCGGATTGATCCCCAGACTGATCAGATGGTCATTGATCAATGTTCGGACCTTCTCACCTGCATCGCGCAGATTCAGACTGCTATCCTTGTAGCGCTCTTTCGCCACCGCCAGAATGTAACCGAACCGTTTCGCAGGCACGCGATAGCCATGCGCCGCCGGGTTCGGCAAGATCACGTCTAGGCTCGTCAGAAACTTCTTCAGATAGACATCGAAATCCGCGCGAACTCGTTCGTCCTTCAGAACGCTGACGGCCTTGGACACAACAGCCGAATCATCTTCAACGCTCGGAAGCTCGCCGGTTACGAAGGCTTCAATATCTGCAACCTTGTGAGCCTGAAACAGCTGAACCAAACGCCGGTATCGTTCATCCAACACGGGCATTTCAGAGGTGATATTCTTGAGCCCGTTATGAAGCTCGTCCAGCTCGCCGCTTTCAGAGTACACTTTCAGCGCATCCGTCAGGCTTTCCGTCAGCCCCACATAGTCAACAATGAAGCCGCGCGACTTTCCCTTTTTCACCCGGTTGGTCCGCGCAATCGCCTGAAGTAAGGTGTGCTCTGTAATCTTCTTGTCGATATACATGACCTGCTCAATCGGCGCGTCAAAGCCAGTCAGCAGCATGTCGCAGACGATCAGGAAAGCGATTCCCGTATTCGCCTTGTCCAGATCCTCCATATCGAAGGACCGGCAGAAATTGTCGACGGCGTTCATCTCGCGCGCTTCTTTGCGCGCCTGCGTGATATACGCCGCCTCATTCGTGCCATCCCCGGAAATGATCACCGCAGATTTCAGGAATGCCAGTTTTCGTAATTCTTCAGAGTTCACATCCGGCGACGCGCGTAGTGCCTCAACCCGCGCTTTCAGCTGCGCATCGATCGCCGCCTTATAGCGCACCGCCGCGAGCTTTGAATGACACACCACCTGCGCCTTGAAGCCGTTTGGGAAGATATTGCTGAGATAATGTTCGACCATATCAGCGGCGATTGCTTCGATCCGCTTCTCGGCTTCGAAGATATCGCCCGTCGCGCCGTATTTCTTCTTGATGGCGAGTAGTTCTTCATCCGTGCGATCCTGAAACAGGTTTTCAAACGCCTCTTCAAAGCCGCCCTTGTCATAAAGCGCAGAATCCGCCGTCCGTCCTTCATAGAGGATTTGCAGCGTCGCGCCGTCATCCACGGCATCCATCAGCTTGTATTCGTCAATATACGCGCCGAAGCGTTTATGGGTCTTCTTGTCCCCATGGCGCTCAGTCTTCAGAGGCGTACCGGTGAACGCAATCCGCGCGGCATTCGGGAAGGCCTCGAAGATATTGTCGCCCAGATCAGAGCCTTGCGTGCGGTGCGCTTCATCGATCATCAGGATGATGCGCGAGGATGGATTGACCACGCCAAAGGTTTCCGCCGTCGGGATGGCCTTATACGTCCCCAACGCTTCCGCGACCGACACAGGCAAGGCTTCCTGGCGCACCTGAAACTTGTGCACCATCACCATGTTGATGTCAGAGGCATCGGTCGACAATTCGCCGCGCAGTGCGTTCGCTGACTCGATTGTCCTCACACGCCCGCCAATCAGTTTCGCCGTCTCGCCAAGCTGGTCTTCAAGATCGACGCGGTCATTGATCAGCAGGATCTTGTAATCGCTAAGGTCGCTGGAGGCGCGCAGCATACGCGCCACGAACACCATGGTCAGGCTCTTGCCGGAGCCCTGCGTATGCCAGACAACGCCGCTACGCTCCGCCGTGCTTTGGCCTTTGCGAAGCTTCTCGATGATCTTGTTAGTCGCGCGAAACTGCTGATACCGGCAAACGACTTTGATGCGCGGCCCGGCATCAGTATCCATGA
>NZUJ01000023.1 GCA_002701295.1 Ponticaulis sp.
AAATGGAGCGGGCGATGAGATTCGAACTCACGACATCAACCTTGGCAAGGTTGCGCTCTACCCCTGAGCTACGCCCGCTCACGAGGGGTATTCCGGAAGTTCCGGAAGCGGTGATAAAGCGCATCCGGGCTCAGGATGCAAGAGGAAATTCGCAGTGGATGCGATTCTTTTATCGCCGCCGTTTCTGACGCTCCGCATGAGCGGAAACTTCGAGAAGCAAACGCCGTACATGCGCCTCCTGCGGACTGGCCGCCTGGCGGCACGAGACATCCACTTCTTCGATGCGACTCATCATGGTGAGCGCGCGATCCGGCGGCCAGCTCCCCATAATCCGTTCGAAGGCAGGCCATTGGCGTTCAAAAATGCGCGGCGTGAGTCGCTCACCTATTTTGGCGCCGTTGACACCTGACGCAGAGATTTCATGCGCGCGTAGCACGCGCTTGAACTGGTTGATGAGGCCAATCAGCACCGGAATCGCATTCGTACTGCCATCCTGAAGCTGAGTCTCGAGCTGGGCAGCGAGCGGCTTCGTCTGTCCCGAGAGAGCCATATCCACCATTTCAAAGCCTGATGACTGGTCTTCCAGACTGACGAGAGACTTCACGTCCGCAACCGTCAACTTCCGATCCAGATCGTCTGCATAAAGCGCGAGTTTTTCAAGTTCGGTGCGGGCAAGAGACTGGTCTTCAAGAAGGGTCTGAATGAGATGGATTTCGGCCTCGGCTTCCAGTGCGAGCCGGGCATTGGCCAGCCAGTCTTTCACCCAGTTCTCGAAATCACGCTCGGTACGCTCAAAGATCTGCAGCGTTGTGGATTTGCTCAGCCCTTCTACCGTTTTGCGCAAGGTCGAGCGCGTAGAAAGATCGCCCGCCATCACCAGAAGGCGCCCGGCAGGCGGTTCAGACGACTCGTCGATTTGCTTCAGTGCATCCAGAAAAGGCCGCGCCTCCGTTTCGCGGGCAATGCTGGTCATCACCAACGACGCGCCGCCGAACAGGGATTCAGAAAACAAGCCTTCCAGGATGCGTTCGGGCGCTTCTTTTGCGGCTTCCGGCGACAGACGAAGGATATCAAGTGGTGGATTGGTCGATTTTTTCCAGCTGGCGGCCAACGCTTCACCAACTTCCGACAGGGGTGCACCCGCGCGTCCGAAGATCACCGCGCCAAAAGTTCCGGCCTCAGGCTGTTTGGAGAAGGTTTCGGCCTGGCGTCCCTGGCGTTTCACGTCAGCTGTTCTTGCGGGAACGTTCGCGTTGGAAAGCGTCACCACGACCGGTACGGATACGCAGCTCATTGGCGAGCTGCGTCGCCGCATCGAGCGCTGCCTTCACAGACGCCTCCCGGCGAGCGGAAATATCCGCATATGGCGTGGTTGAAGGCGCAAGATTGGCGCTGCTATTGATCGTTCCGGTCATCACGCCGTCGGCCGTGGTCAGCACATAGTCGGCCTTGCCTTCTATGCGTGTCCGCGAGGTCGTGCCGTCATTCCGGAACGCGAAATCGAGCACATCTTCGTCATAAATGACTTCCAGCGTCGCACTATCAATGCCCGGCAGGCCAGGGCGCAGCAGCATGAGAAGCTCTCGACGCATCTGATGACCAGCATAGCCTTCAATTTCCGGGATCTGGATGGATCCGGCCACAGCGCCATTCTCTGTTGAATACAAAGGAGTGAACCCACACGACGCAAGCGTCAGGGTACTCGTGAGAAGCGCTGCGGCAATGGCTTTCATCATGACACCACTATGTTGATGATCCGTCCTGGTACTACAATCACCTTTCGCACGGTTTTACCAGACAGGTGAGGCTCTACAGCAGGATCTTTGAAGGCCAGTGCCTCAACTTCATCCTTGTCTGCTTCTGCCGGAACCTGAACTTCCGCGCGCTTCTTGCCGTTGATCTGCACCGGCATTGTGATGGAATCGTCCTTGAGCAGGCTCGCATCAATTTTTGGCCATGATGAGGCGCTGACGAGATCTTTACCGCCTATCCGCTCCCAGCATTCTTCCGCCAGATGCGGCATGAATGGCACAAGCGCATGCGCCAGAAACGCCATGCTTTCAAGGCGCGCGGCCGTGAGCGCATCAGAAACCGTTTCGCTCTCAGCCTTACGCAGGCCGTTCACCCATTCATGCACGGTGGCAATGGCCGAATTGAAACGGAAGCTTTCAATTGCGTCTTCAACGGCCTTGAGCGACCGGTGAGTCAGTTTCCGAATGGCCTGGCCCGCATCATCCATGGATGGCAGATCAGCCTCTGGCGCAGGTGCACCTTCTGGCAGGGCGTCAACAACCGCCCACACCTTTTGTGCAAACCGCCATGACCCTTCAACACCGGACTGAGTCCATTCAACATCACGTTCAGGTGGGGAGTCTGACAACACGAACCAGCGCGCAACGTCTGCGCCGAAATCACCGATGATCTCTGTCGGGTCCACAGTGTTTTTCTTGGACTTCGACATTTTCTCGATCGGCCCGACCGTGACGGGATCGCCTGTCGAAATCTCAACCAGCGTCCCGTCCTTGTCGTCGATCTCCTCTGGCGAAACCCATTCACCTGCGGTGGATTTATAGGTCTCGTGGGTCACCATGCCTTGCGTGAACAGGGCCGCAAACGGCTCGCCGGATTTGAGGTCAATCAGACCGCAATCGCGCATGGCCCGCATGAAAAAGCGTGAATAGAGAAGGTGAAGAACTGCATGTTCGACCCCGCCAATATACTGATCGACTGGCAGCCAGTAAGCAGCGTCATCCTTGTTGACCGGCTTGTCAGCGTCGGGCGCAGCAAAACGGGCAAAATACCAGGACGAATCCGCGAATGTATCCAGCGTGTCGGTTTCGCGTAGCGCTTCACCGCCGCACTCCGGACAGCTTGTATGTTTCCAGGTCGGATGACGTTCCAGCGGATTGCCCGGCACGTCAAAGGTCACATCCTCTGGCAGACGCACAGGCAGCTGATCATCGGGAACCGGCAAGGTTCCACATTTCGAGCACTTCACAACCGGGATCGGGCAGCCCCAATATCTCTGACGGGAGACACCCCAGTCACGCAAACGATATGTAGTTGCGCCTTTGCCCAGCTCCAGCGATTCCAGTTTCTCGATCGCCGCATTAATCGCGTCCGTCGTCGACAAACCGTTCAGGAAGTCAGAATTATAAATCGTTCCCGGGCCGGTATAGGCTTCGGTATCGATTTCATGCTCGGTCGGGTCCGCATCCGGCGGCAACACAACCGGATTGACCGGCAAGTCATACTTGCGTGCGAAATCGAGGTCACGCTGGTCACCCGCTGGCGAACCGAACACCGCGCCTGACCCATAGGTCGACAGAACAAAATTCGCAGACCAGACCGGAATTTCCCATGCTGGGTCAAACGGATGGCGAACTGTGAAGCCAAGATCAATGCCGAGCTTCGGCGCTTTCTCGATGGCCTCTTCAGACGTTCCGGTTTTCGCGCATTCCTTCTGGAAGGCTTCAATTTCCGGGTTGGTACTGGCGAGTTCTTTGGTAATCGGATGATCAGGCGCCAGCGCCAGGAAACTTGCGCCATAGAGCGTGTCAGGCCGTGTGGTGAAGACCTCAATACCGCTCTCAAAGCCATCAAAATCACGACCGACAATCGGCCAGTTGATTGTGGCGCCGCGTGACTTGCCAATCCAGTTCGCCTGCATCAGACGAACTTTCTCTGGCCAGTTATCGAGCTTTTTCACCTGTTCCAGCAGATCATCAGCATATTCGGTGATCTTGAAGAACCATTGCTCCAGCTCGCGGGTCTCAACCTCCGCGCCAGACCGCCAACCCTTGCCATCGACAACCTGCTCGTTCGCCAGAACGGTCATGTCGACCGGGTCCCAGTTCACTTTCGAGGTTTTGCGATAGACCAGCTCTTTTTTCATCATGGCGATGAAAATTCGCTGCTGCTGCTCGTAATATTCAGGGTCGCACGTGGCAAACTCGCGTGACCAGTCGAGTGAAAGGCCGAGCAGTTCGAACTGCTTTTTCATGGCGGCGATATTGTCGTAGGTCCAGCCCTTCGGATGGACACCGCGCTGCATGGCTGCGTTCTCAGCCGGCATGCCGAAAGCGTCCCACCCCATTGGGTGCAGGACGTTAAACCCTTTCAGCATGCGGAAGCGGGCAACCACATCGCCCATGGCATAGTTGCGCACATGGCCCATATGCAGACGTCCCGAAGGATAAGGGAACATCTCGAGCACATAGGCTTTGGGCTTGGATGGATCAGCCTCGCCAGCTTCAAACAGCTGCGCATCCGCCCATGCTGCGCGCCAACGCGGCTCACTGGTGCGGTGGTTATATCGCGACGACAAGGCCGCCCTCCTCGATTTTTAGAAACTCAGATCAGCTGAAATCGCCGACCTTCAGTTCGCGCGCTCGTGTCAGAATCGCATTCTCAAGCTGAACTTCTGTGTCAGCGCTGACGTCTGCATCGACCCAGTTGCCGCCCTGATTGACCTGCTTGAACACAGAGACGTTCACGCCGTCGGCGCGAAGACGCGTATCCAGAATATAAACAGTCATGCGGAAACGCTCTTCAGGCGTCGCTGAAGGCGCAAACCAGTCCGTGATGATGATTCCGCTTTGCGGGTCAGCACTGGACAAAGGCATAAAGTCGATCGTGTCGAGCGTTGCGCGCCAGAGAAAGGCGTTTACGCCGACCATAGAGGCATCGGTTTCGGCCGCCTGAGTTCTGGATGAGCTGCCGCACCCGGCGACGGTCAATGCACAGGCTCCCATGGCGACGGCTAAAGCTCTAAAATTGTTCATGATGTCTCCCGGCATTAGGCCACACACCTACTTCAACAGATATTAGCGTTCGGTGTATAGCATGTGCAATGCTAGCGGAAAGTCCCGAACGGCAATGATCAGAGTGAAAATGCGTATCTTCTTTTTAATGTTCTTCGCAAGTCTGTCTTTCAGTGCAAGTGCTCAGGACGGAATTGAAACCGATCTGGATGCCGAAATGACGCTGGTGGGCGCGTTTATGGACGAATCAACAGGCCGCTCGCCCCGTAATGGCATGGGGGAGATTTCGGTCTCTGGTTCAGCCAGTAAAGTTCTCGCAAACGGCGTGGAAATTTCCGGAAATGTGACATTTCGTGGTCAGACCGACCACCCTCAGCGCCCCGGATTCGCCGGATCGGTGATCGATTGTCCTCCGAATCTGTCTGGTTGTGCGAATCTGAACGGGTCCGCGCTGCGTGGGTCGTTCTCGCGTCTCTCTACCCAGCCATTTGCGGACGATGCCGGTGCGCGCGGCAGTCTGGAGCGCGCTTATGTCGAGATTGATGGCGGTTGGGGCGCTCTTACGCTCGGTCGGGATGATGGTGTCGGCGCGCGCTTTTTCGAAGGCGGACCCACTGTGTTCTCGCTGGCGCGAGATCGCGATCCGATCCTCGACCCAACCGGCATCAACAGCGTCCGTACCCGCAATGACATCTCTTCGACTGCGGAAAAAGCGAGCTATGTCACGCCGCGCCTTCTGGGGCTGCGCGCCGGCCTCTCTTATACCCCAGACGCCTCTGTGCGTCGGCTGGACCTCGAAACGAGCCGCAAGGCCCTGGGCGTGATCGAGCCGGAGCTGGGTGACGCAGTTGAACTGGGCCTCCAAGGATATCACTTTTTCAGAGATGTCGACCTCAGACTTCGGGGGTCGCTCACCTGGTCGCAGGCAAATTCTGCCACGCCCATGTATGAAGACACCCAGACCACCAGTTTCGGACTGGATCTCGAACGTCGGGACAAGTTTCGCGTCGGTTTCAGCATTTTGAACTCATCCAATGGCGGTTATGGTGACTATTCATCTGCCGCGATCGGCGCCGAATACATCATCAAAGACTGGCGAATTGGCCTCAATGGCAGTCAGGCAACAGACGACACGATCGGCCTTGAGACAGAGTCCGCAACGCTCGGACTTGGCCGGGATCTCAACGACCATGTCGGGCTCACACTCGGCTATCGAACAAGCCGGGCAGAGCTTGATAGCGCTCCCGCAGGCTGGTCAGATAACATAGATCAGGACGGAGTGTTGCTCGAAGTCCGCATTCGCAAATAATTCAAAATTTAATCCGTCAAAGTAACTTCCAATCAATCCGTAACTAGGCAATATGTACGGGTGATGAAAAAGCTCTTTGTTATCGGTACGGGAATTATGCTTTTTGCGTGCGGCACAGCTGCAGCGCAGACGGCTGCTTTGCCGACAACAGAGCCTGCTGCCATCCCTGAAAGCGAGTGGAGCAAGAACTTCACGCTGCCCGACTCTCTGCCGATGGCCACACTTGCACCTGAAGCAAAGCCGAACCTGTCTATTCAGGAAAAGGCACAGACTTTCCGCATGGGCGGTAATGGTCGCTGGCAGATGAACCTGAACGTCGTGTCGCGTCCGATTGAATCGCCACTCCCGCGCGAGGAGATGCGTGCCGGTGCAACCTATCAGTTCACACCGCGCTTCAGCCTTGGCGGCTCACTGTCGGTTGGTGCAGAAGAACTCGACGATGCTTCCCAATGGGAAGAACAGAACATCGAAGCTGGCGTTCGTCTCAAAACCACCTTCAAATTCTAAGGCTTTACCGGTTCGACCTCAGTCGCGGTCCGGAAGCGTATCAATCTCTTCATTTGAAACGACGCGATGGTCTGTCAGCCAGGCCAGAACAGGTGCGAGCATGCGCATAACAGCCTGACGCGATGGCCGGGCGGTCGCAAAGGCCGGAAGACCTTCATCTGCAATCACAAGATCGGCGACGTATTTCATTGGCGCAGTGACGCGATGATGGGTCGGGCGGACAAAATGAAGATATTGCGAAATGACCCGGTCAATGCTTCGCCCGCGTCCACCTTCGTCTTCCGGAGCTGTATCACGCAAAATGCGGCGCGCCAGCCTGAGGTCGTCAGGTGTATCGACATAGACCTTGAGGTCAAACAGAGAGGAAAACCGCGGTTCGCTGAGCACGTGAATGCCCTCAACAATTGTCACGCGGCGTGGCGTCAGTGTTTCAAGCTCACCCTCAACGCGATCATGCGCTGCGAAATCATAAACCGGCTGGTCAATCGTTGCTCCTGCACGCAGCGCACTGATATGCGCGTACATCAGGTCCATATCCTTGGATGAAACGTCATCAAAATTGACGCGCGCCTCAACTTCGGCGGCTGGCAGACCGACGACATTATTGGCCGCACGGGATTTATAATAATTATCCTCGCCCATAATGGTGCAGAGCTCAGGGCCGAGCACCTCGACCAGTGAACTGGACAAGGTCGATTTTCCCGATCCGGAACCGCCCGAAATCGCGATCATGCATACAGAAGTCTCAGAAGGCATCAGTCACCAGATCAGCAGAAGGGCCGTTCAGGAGGAGATAGCTGGTCGGTGTCGCGGCCACAAGAACAACCAGACGAATACGTCCGGGTTCGCTCACAAACTCCGGCAAACGAACAAGTGTGTCATATCCTCGGGCAATGACTGTGCCTGTCGGGCTTTCCAGCCGCCAGCCTTCAATTTTGCGCCCATCCAATTGCGCAGGAAGCGACAGACTTTCGCCCGGGTGAACGACATCAGGCCATTCCTGGATGAGAATCCCTTCCGCAGACAGAAACACCTGAACGGCAGTATAGGTTGTTCCCTGCTTCACAATCGCCAGACCGACATGGCTATAGTCAGGATTCACCATCGTGCCGAAATGGCTCGCACTGCCCTCAAGCTGCAGCTGAAGCGTCATGTCGGTATAACTTTCCGGCCAGCCATCGCGAAACCAGGCGAGATTCTCTCCGGTTACACCAAAGATTTCGTCACGCTCTAACCGGCGCATCCGGTCTTCATTGCGAAGGCCTTCTGGCGAGCTGTGATCGAAATACTCACGGCGCAGCATATCAATCCCATGAAGGCGCGCCACGTCGGCAGCGCCCTGATGCCATTGAAGCTCGGGCAGATCATTCTCGACACGAATTTCGTTCAACCGCTGGAACATGGCGAGCATATCGCCTTCGAGCAGAGCCATATTATGCGGCGGCTCATCGAGACAACGATCTGCAAATTCGAGAAAAGGGCGCACGGCGGATGGAAGGGTCAGAACCTGGTCACAGGAATCCGCCTGTTGCGCGTACAAATGCCGCCCGTCTTCCGTCTGCAGTGCGGACATGGATTGCGGGCCAATAACGGTCACCGCAAGAAGGAGCGCAACAAACAAATTCAAAGCTCCAGACAAAAAATCCCACCGCGCACCGGGCATTCGGACCCACCTTTGCATACGACTGTTTCCGGAATGATGAACACATCATTGGCCCGGACGGTCCGCAATCTAGCGAAGGCCCATTCCTATGACCATAGGTTTCAACTGCTGAGCTACATGACACGTTGGCGCAGGGAAACAAAAAGGGCGGCCAGAAACCTGACCGCCCTTCAAGATTTTTGATCGGTTCAGCGATCAGCCTTCTTCAGACTGCTCTTTTGCCTGACCGGTTTCCTGATCCACGACTTTCATGGACAGGCGGACTTTGCCGCGATCGTCAAAGCCGAGAAGCTTGACCCAGACAGTGTCGCCTTCTGAGACAACATCTTTCGGGTGCTTCACGCGCTCTTCAGCCATTTGAGAAACGTGAACCAGTCCGTCTTTTGGACCGAAGAAGTTCACGAACGCGCCGAAATCTTTGACGGCAACAACTTTGCCTTCATAGATCTCGCCCACTTCAGGCTCAGCCGTGATACCGGTGATCCACTTGCGAGCCGCATCGATAGAGGCTTTGTCGAGCGCTGAAAGCGTGACTTTACCATCGTCTTCGATGTTGACCTTGGCGCCAGTGGTTTCGACGATCTCACGGATCACCTTACCGCCAGACCCAATGACTTCACGGATCTTGTCGACCGGGATCTGCATGCTTTCCATTTGTGGCGCATTCGCAGAAAGCTCGGTGCGGGCAGAGCCCAGAGCCTTGTTCATTTCGCCAAGGATGTGCATGCGGCCACCGCTTGCCTGAGCAAGCGCGGTTTTCATGATGTCCTCAGTGATACCAGCGATTTTGATGTCCATCTGAAGCGACGTAATACCAACTTCAGTACCCGCAACTTTGAAGTCCATGTCGCCGAGGTGGTCTTCGTCACCAAGAATGTCCGACAGAACAGCAACGCCGTCATCGTCCTTGATGAGACCCATGGCAATGCCAGACGCCGGGCGCTTGATCGGAACACCCGCATCCATGAGCGCGAGAGACGTACCGCAAACCGTCGCCATAGAAGACGAACCGTTGGATTCGGTGATCTCAGACAGAATCCGCATCACGTATGGGAAGTCTTCCTTGCTCGGCAGGATCGCTTTGGTTGCGCGCCATGCCAGCTTGCCGTGACCGATTTCACGACGACCCGGAGAACCCATGCGACCTGCTTCACCGACAGAATATGGCGGGAAGTTGTAGTGAAGCATGAAGCTTTCTTTGTGAAGGCCATCAAGACCATCAATCATCTGCTCATCATCAGCCGTGCCGAGAGTTGCCACACAGAGCGCCTGTGTTTCACCGCGGGTGAACAGAGCTGAACCGTGTGTACGCGGCAGAATGCCAACTTCAGAAACGATGTCGCGAACTTCGTCGAGCTTACGGCCATCAATCCGGACACCGGTTTTGATGATGTCGCCACGAACGACTTTCGCTTCAGCTTTCTTGAAGCAATCCTTGAACACCAGCGGGTCCATGCCCTCTGGCTTCTCTTCGGTTGCGACGAGCGCTTCGGCAGCTTTCTCACGCGCAGCGCCAACGGCTTCCTGGCGTTCGCCTTTTTCCTTGATCTTGTAAGCCGCAGACAGATCTGCGCCCACGAGGTCCTGGATTTGCTTGAGCTCTGCAGAATGATCCGGAGGATCGAAATCCCATGGCTCTTTCGCAGCACGCTCACCAAGGTCGATGACCAGATTGATCACGTCCTGGAAGCTTTTGTGGCCAGCCATAACAGCGCCGAGCATGATGTCTTCAGACAGCTCTTTCGCTTCGGATTCGACCATCATGACCGCGTCTTGCGTACCCGCAACGACGAGGTCGAGATCAGTCTCTTCCATTTGCTGGATGGTTGGGTTGATGATGTACTCACCATCTTTATAGCCAACGCGTGCTGCGCCGATCGGACCCATGAATGGCAGGCCAGACAGTGTCAGTGCGGCAGACGCACCAACCATCGCAACAATGTCAGGATCATTTTCGCCGTCATATGACATGACAGTCAGAACAACCTGAACTTCGTTTTTGAAGCCTTCCACGAAGAGTGGACGGATTGGACGGTCAATCAGACGCGAAGTCAGTGTTTCTTTTTCGGTCGGGCGGCCTTCACGTTTGAAGAAGCCACCTGGAATACGGCCCGCTGCGGAATATTTTTCCTGATAGTTCACAGTAAGCGGGAAGAAGTCCTGGCCGGGTTTCGCCGATTTGGCGCCAACGACAGTGGCAAGGACAGAAGTTTCGCCGTAGGTGGCGAGCACCGCACCATCAGCCTGACGGGCAATGCGACCTGTCTCCAGAACCAGTGGGCGACCCGCCCATTCTGTAGACACAATGTGTTTATCGAACATACATCTCTCTTTTCATACGAAAAACCCGCCAGGAGCCGGATTGCTGCTGGCGGGTCTGGGCGGCCTCTAGCGGCGGATACCCAGTTCTTCAATGAGGGTCTTGTAACGGCCCTCGTCGCGGGACTTCACATAGTCCAGCAGTTTCCGGCGTGTTGCGACCATTTTCAGGAGGCCACGACGGGAGTGGTTGTCTTTTTTGTTGTCACGGAAGTGTTCTGTGAGGTTGTTGATGCGTTCCGTGAGGATCGCAACCTGAACTTCCGGAGAACCTGTATCGCCTTCAGTGCGGGCGAATTTTTTGATCAGCTCAGTTTTTTTGTCAGCCGTAATCGACATCGCAATACCTTGTGTTTTCGCCCGCTTTGGGTGGGCGTTATGTTAAAGCCAGATTGGCGTTGAAAAGGTCTCGTCTCAGCGTATTCAGCCAGGCCGGGATGTCGTCCAGCAGGGCTAGAAAGATGAGGGGCAGAGACCCAAGGCGGCTCTATGACAGAAAATGGGGAAAAAGGGAAGGGTAGAGTTCGGGGAGAATTCACAAGCGACAGCCCTGAGCGCGACCCATCGCGCACCCCGGGCTCGCCCCGTGGGAAGCGGGCGGTCAAAAAAATGAACACGCAGGCGCAAGACGCCCGGAACCGAACGAAGTGAGTGGAGGAACAGCGTCAGAGCAGAAACACAACTCACCTGAACAGAGGAGTTTCTCGGCAAGCCTGATCGGCTAGACTCGCGCGAGTTGGTAAGGGCAATCCGGAGGGACGGACATGATCAGACTACTTCGAAAACTTGCGACCTGTGCAGCCTCTTTGTCGGCAGCAGTGCTTATTGCGCAAAGCGCCCATGCCGAGAACCTCAACGGAAAATGGTTCGGCGACTATACCTGCGGACAAGGTATCACGGCTGTGACACTGACTATCGAAGAGGTCGGCTCCGGCGAAGGGATGACCACCCTTCGGGGTGATTTCTCATTTTATGCCCATCCGGATAATCCTTGGGTGCCGAGCGGATCTTACGCCATGGCCGGTCATTTTGACCCCGAGACCAACGAAGTTCTGCTGAAAGGCACCCATTGGGACTTCCAGCCCTGGGGGTATGAAATGGTCGATCTTCTGGGGAGCTTTACCACCGATGACGACGGAGACATTCTCAGTGGCGACGTTT
This sequence comes from Ponticaulis sp., assembly GCA_002701295.1. Classification (GTDB taxonomy): domain Bacteria; phylum Pseudomonadota; class Alphaproteobacteria; order Caulobacterales; family Hyphomonadaceae; genus Ponticaulis. The sequence continues at coordinate 11,723 of NZUJ01000023.1, forward strand.
TCTTTCGTGAGCTGGAGACCCGGCTCGGCTGTACGACATTTCACCTCAGACGCATCGGCGCGGCCCAAAATCTGTTTTAGTCCGTTCTACGTCTGAAGAAACGGCATCGGCTTATATACAGTTAATAAGGTGCTTTTATTCACCAATTGGTAAGTTTTTCGTTCGGGAATATTAACAATATTGCGCCTATCTCAAGTATATGAAGCGGCATCCCGAAAGATCACTGAAAATCTATCTCATCGGAATCGCCCTGATCGCGCTTCTGTCGACGCTCGGTCACTTCCAGGTTCAACGCATTACAACAACTGATGATGTCTATGCGAGCATCATCAATCTGTCAGGTCGCCAGAGAATGCTGTCACAGCAGGTGACCTTGCGTGCGCAGACCGCTGTTCTACTCGACTCCGATGACGCTCGTGAAAAGCTTCAGACAAGTATTTCTGAAATGCGTGCGGCCCATGAGGCCCTCGCAAATAACGCTCCGCATCCCGCCTTGCCGCGCCTTCCCCCGGAAAGCGCCGCTGTCGATCAGATCTTTTTTGGTGAGCCCGACCTGGACAATCAGGTCCGTCGGTTTCTGTCGAACGCCGACAGCATTCAGAACAATACAGGTGACCCGGCGGAGGCGCTCAGCACACTCCGGCTTTTGAGCGAGGGCACGCTTCTTCAAACACTTGAAAGTCTCGTTCAAACCTATGAAGGCATGGCCATCGCATCGGCTGAGAAGGCCTCCAGATTGGAGACACTTCTCTGGATCGCGACACTTATCCTTCTGGTCATTGAATGGTTTGTGATCTTTCGTCCACAGCATGCGAGCATCACTGACGCCATCGCAACAATCAAAAAACAAAAGAACGATATGCAACAGCGTCAGACGCGTTTCGTTCTGGCGGCACAGACAGGTGCATTCGGCATCTGGGAACGTCCGGATACACGGTCTGACGCGATCGTCTTCACCGAAACCTTCACCAACCTGTTTGAAGATGACGGGTCGATCTTCCCGGTCAACTGTGAAGGGTTCCTCGAGCGCGTTCACCCCGAAGACCGGGCCTTCACACAGAAGCGATTGTTTCGAAACAAACCTGCAGACGGCGAGCGGGTTATGCTCGAACACAGACTGTTGGCGACCGATGGCACCTATCGTTGGTTCTCCACGCTTGCCGAATATCGGCGTTCGGAAGAGACCGGCACCTACGGCATGATCGCGTGTACGACAGATATTCATGGCCAGAAGGCGGCAGAGCGCGCGACGTCAGAATTCATTTCAACGATGAATCATGAACTTCGAACGCCACTCACCTCAATTCTGGGTGCGCTGCGGCTCCTGATGTCTGGCACTGTCCTGCAAAATCCCGAACAGAGCCGGCGCATGGTCGATATCGCCATCTCGAACGGAGAACGCCTGAACCGGCTGGTCAACGATATTCTGGACCTTGAACGCATTGATAGCGGACGTCTCCACGTCGATCTGAAGCCACACACGCTTTCAGACCTGGTCACCACCGCTGTGCAGGAAGCAGAGGGTTTTGCCAGCGCACACGACATTCATATTCGTTCGGATATAAAGTCTGCTGACGATCTGGTTCTGATAGATAATTTGCGCTTTCAGCAGATCATGGCGAATCTCTTGTCGAACGCCATCAAATTTTCGGCTCCAGGCAGCGCAGTGAACGTGCGGGCCCAGTCGGTGGACGATGACATCAACATTTCTGTCTCTGACACCGGCATTGGCATGGATGAAGCCTTCCAGAAGCGCATGTTCGATCGATTTGCGCAGGCCGATCCGTCAGCCACCCGAAAAGTTGAAGGTTCCGGCCTCGGACTTGCCATTACCCGATCGCTGATCGAAGCCCTGAACGGTGATATCGACTGTGCTTCTACGCTTGGACAGGGAACAACCTTCACGGTCACGCTTCCCAGACGCACATCTGAGATCGAACAAACATCGGATTTGAGCCGAAATACGGCCTGATCATCCGCGATCACCTCTGAAAAATTATGTCCGCTTGATGCCGGCGCGCTAATGTGTGTCGGTTTTTCTTCTGTTTTTCAGACTATTAGGGCGTTTTCACGCGCTAAACATATTTTTTCATATTCATGTTGACAAACTTACACACCTTGCATATATTAGACACATCAAACGAACACAGACAGCGGCGATACTTCCGCCGCCCCCGAAAGGAGACTGAATATGACCAAGCTTTTCTACCGCGGTTATGAACTGCGCACCGAAGCGAAAGCTGTAAAAGAAATCCGTCACGAAGACCTCGTCTACCGTGGCACTCATTACGACCCAGCGATCCGTCGCGCAGCGAATGAGAACAATGAAACAGCGTCTAAGCTGTTCTATCGCGGCGCCGCAGCTGCCTAAGCGGCCCGACTTTACGGTCCGTCCCATCCCCCACCCCGATGACGGATCGAGGAAGACTGCCCTGCCAACAGGGCAGTCTTTTTTTTGCGTTGAATTCCGATCTACTGGGAATTGCCACCGTCGAATGTCCGCGTTGGGTCTCCAACACTGTCCATGATCTGCTGAGCGTTCTGCTCAGCGGCTTCATCAAACTCTGCCCATTCTTCTTCAGTCGCGCAGATGCGTTGCGGCAGATTTGATCCGGTAGGACGTTCTGTTCTGCAGATCTGACCACTGGCCGCAGATCTTTGTGCGATCTCATCTGGAGATACGCCGATATAGATATGGCCGTCCTGCACCGCGCATGCACCAATACACGCCAGAAGCGCGCATCCTGTTAGTATTCTGATTATGCTCATTATTTTTCTCCCCGTTCAATTTATGAACACGGTTAGTAAAACATGAGAATTGTCACACGCCTATTGAAAACAGGCCCGGCGCGGTGTCGTCAGAACCGGAACACACGCTGAGGCTGGAAGTGGCCTGCCCGGACTTCACCAATGGCAAGCGCCTGACCATTCGAAACAGCCAGAGCCAGACGGTCGTCTGACTCCTCCCCCTGCAACTTCGCACGGAGCTCCTGAAAGCCAGACATCTGATGTGGCAGAAGCACGATACTATTGCCATTGAGAAGCCGCCCGGCATGCTGAGCGCCAATATCAATTTGCGGAATGTCAGGCATGGAGGTCTCAACAGGCAGGAGTTCTGCCTTGCGCGCCTCAACATCATCGAGAGCTTCCAGTACATCCGGCGAGAGGGCGTTCTCAAGTTCGAAGTCACCCACGCGTGTTCTGCGAAGGAAGGCAACATGGCCTTCGGCACCAAGCGCAACCGCGAGATCACGAACCAGCGCCCGTATGTAGAATCCCTTCCCGCAGCTGACATGAATGATGGCGGTGTCTTCGCTTGACCCCTCATCAAGCTTGGCGTCAAAGAGCTCGACCCTGCGCGATGTCAGCTCGACCTCTTCGCCGTCGCGGGCCAGATCATACGCCCGCTCCCCATTCACTTTGATTGCGGAGAACTTTGGCGGCACCTGATCAAGTTCGCCAATCAGACTGGAGAGTTCCGCCCGGATATCTGCGAAACCTGGGCGAACATCCGATTCAGCAACAACCTCGCCTTCCTTGTCCTGCGTCGTCGTGGAAGCGCCCCATGCAATGTGAAACGTATAGTCCTTGTCACAATCCATCGCGTAAGCGCTGGTTTTGGTAGCTTCACCCAGGGCAATTGGCAGGATCCCATCGGCCAGAGGATCGAGCGTCCCACCGTGACCTGCCTTTTGCGCGTTATACAACCGCTTCACCAGACCAACTGCCTGGGTAGACGTCATGCCCACGGGTTTGTTGAAGTTGAGCCAGCCGTGTACCGGGTCGCCCTTACGTTTGCGCTGTCGAGCCAATGGTCTGCCTTTCAGAGATGAGACCGGTTCGGACGGTCATATCCCGGAGCTGAATTCTGTTAAGTTTAGAGTGTGAGATCAGGTTTTAAGCGCCTGTCTAATCATTCTGTCGCGGGCGGTAAAGGCGGCGGCGTTTTGACATAGACATGCACACCCGATGCGACCTGAAGGTCTGGAGAGACGTCGAGCATATGACACACCGGCGCATCATTCTTCAAAAGCGGTTCTGAAAACTGAAACGCCTCGCAATCTGGGAATATTCGGCAGGCCATTGCGCATTCTGCCGGGTCCTTGACGGCCCAGAATTCGTTTCCATCCCGCAGGACAAAATTATCAGTTGTGATCAGCGCTCTCACACCTGACACCCATTCATATCCAGGTAATGGTCCGGCCGGTGTATACATGTCGCCGTCAGGGGAGAGCGATTGGCTAAACCCGGGCCATGCGACACTAATCAGTGCACTTAGCACAACTAAAAGTCGTTTCGGGGTCACTCATATGCCTTTCTGCTCATCTAATGATCACTGACATCACAGCAGTAGGGTTTCGCACCCGAATAAGGAACTCTTTACCACCCGACACATTAGGTTCTGACTGTTAACTGATTCTCTCCCGAACGGACCATCATGGCTTACGCTGACGCACCACTTGTCTCAACCGACCTTCTCACCAGGAAGGCCTCGGCCTGGGTCTTTCGCACCTGGATGGACACACCACCGGATGCGCTCCTTGATGAGTGGACCGATGAGGAAATTCGGACAGATACCTACTTTGTATCGCCCTTGTCGCGCTGGCTTCTGAAGCTGACGGGCGGTGAAACGCTTGAACTCAAGGTCAATCTCGAAACAAGGGACGGACTGGAACGCTGGACGACTGAGGTCAACGAAACGTTTCCGCTGTCACCAAGGATCGTGCATGAGGCGACCTCATTGCACTTGTCTGACTATGCCTGCCAGCAACCAGAACGGCTGAAAACCTTCATCGATCTGTGTTCGAACTTCAGCATGGTTGATGTTCACAAGCACGTCCGTCTGACAACCATCGGGTCGACCCGCCTTGAATGGTCAACGGTCAACATTGCCGGTGAGCAGTTTGCAACACTTGCATTTCAGGCTGACGAACTGGAAGAACTGAAACGCATTTTGTCTCTGCTCGGCCTTCAGCACGAGAAAAACTGCGATTTCGGTCAGTTCCTGAGAGCGATGGGCTATTAATCGCTTGCATCAGCGATTGAACGTCCCGTTGCCGGAAAGTCTGTAAAGAACCCGGTCGCCCCTGCATCCAGAATAGCGTTGATTTCGGCTTCCGGGCTGTCAAAACCCGGGGCGATGTCGTCATCGCGGAAGGTCCAGGGATGAACCTCCAGACCAAGCGCCACTGCCCGTTCGGCATATCCTGTCGAAACGCCCGTACTCAGATCCATCACCAGAGATTTGAACGGCCCGACGCCGTCCGCATAGGTGGCGATGTCATTAAGTTCGTAGGACGGCGTGCCTGCCGCATCGACAGGGGAGACGAGTTGAACCAGCTTGAAGTCTGTTTTCGCATCAAGCTCTCTCAGAATTCCATCTTCAAATGATTGAATGCGAACTCTGAACACACAGTTCGGAAAACAGGTCGCGTCAACTTCTGGAACCAGCCCTGCATCTTCTTCGACAAACACGCATGGCTCATCGACACAACCAATTTCCGGAACATCTTTCAAGCTCATCGCTTCGCTGAGAACGGATAGTGCTGCATCGCCAATCTCAAGTCCTCTTGCCCTGTGATGGCTGGGCCATTTCAGCTCCGGATAGACGCCAACCAGGCTTGACGTCTGTCCGGGGTTCTTGTCGCGATTGGCGCGTCCGGCCAAAGCGAGAACCGATTTGAAGGTCGGAATGGCAAACTGGCCATTATAGCTCTGGTCCCGGCCCGGCCGGGTCTGCGTGGCGCGCAAGGTCGCAATTTCGTCGGCTGTAAAATCCCACACAAACCAGTCGGACAGCTCCCTCCCGGATGGATCGGTGAGCGTTGTCTTCCGGTCAGCAAATTCGGGATGCTCGGCAATGTCAGTGGAATCGGACAGCCATGGATCATGGCGAGCGACAAGAACGCCGTCTTTCGTCATCACGAGATCGGGTTCGATGAAGTCGGCGCCTTGTTCGATCGCACGCTCATAGGCTTCAAGCGTATGCTCGGGAAGCTCGCCACTGGCGCCTCGGTGAGCAATGACAATCGGTTTAATCGATATATCTGTCGAGCTTTTAGTGGCCGTCTGACAGGATGGGAGCGCGCCAGCGCCCAGAATTATCAATCCTAACGCCCAGATGCCGCGCATACTCAAACTCCTGCTTCGCCCTCAATGAAGCGTGCCAGACCTTCAGAACAGAAGCCATAAAAATGTGCCCCGACAGGTGTAAAGCTCAGGTCGTAGTCTGCGGCGGCATTTCCCAGCGTCATGTAAACCCGGTTGTCGAGGAGCTGAAGACTAAAAGGAATCGTCTCTCCGACTCGCCCTGCGAGAAGGTCATATGCCGTACCGCTCTTTTTGATCGCGTGGCCATCGCGCACATTTGAGAGCATGCCGAGATATAGTTCACCCGTGTCTGCATCACATGTCATTCCGGGTACTGCACCCGCAGTTTTCGCCTTATTATGGAAGCTGAACCGGAAACCCGCTGTGAAGTCATCAACCGGCCGGCATTCATCAATTCTCACATCGCCAGCAACAATCTCGCCGGAGAGAAGCCGGCCGACAATGTCCTGATGATGATTTTGCAGCAATCGACCCGCAGGAACGTCCCAAGGAAATTCATGATAAATATCAGTTGCCTGAGCCGGTACCGCTAAAAGCGAACCAAGACTCGTCAACATTATAACGAGAGCCAATCGAAGTTTTGTCGTCATGCTCTCAATCATCCGGCTCAAATCCCTTCACCGATCAGATCTAGCCGATCAAAGCATCTCTTGCGATCAGGCGCGCCTCGCCTTTTGAACAGAAGCCAAATGCCTGAATACGCGTCGGTTGAAACTTATACGGCATTCGGATCGTCTCACCGCCAAGGGAGAAAATCAGTTCCTTCTCAGGGGTCACACTCATTGTAAAAGGATGACGGACGCCCAGCGCTGCTTCAACATCGATATAATCGCTGTCGATCGGCTCAGAACCCGGTGCGTCTTTCATCAGGAGTGTGTCGATGACGAGGGCCGAATTATCGCGATAGCAGGACACACCGATGACAACGGCCATATCTCCGTCCGTCAGTCTGAAACGAAAACCACTTCCCCAGTCCTCGCTGACCCGGCATTCATCGATCCGGACATCGCCGGTCAGAACAATATTGTTCGTGGCATAGGGGCCAAACCAGTCGAGATCAGAATCATGCCAATACCCGGCTTCTTCGTCCCAGCTATACACGTCCAGAACTGCTGGTTCATCAGGGTTCGCCAGTGAAGGACTTCCAAACAGGCTCGCTCCAATCATCAGCGACAGGGCAAGCCGCCGAAAGTCAGGTATCACTTTCAAATCCCTCGCGCTCCGCGACGTCATCGAGAAGCCGATCCATCGCACTCGCATCATCATAGCTTGAATCCGCAAGAAACCGCAATTGTGGCGTGAACTTCATATCAATCACGCGGCCAAGCTTGCCTCGCAAAAAGGCAGAAGCACGGTTAAGCGCGCCTGCAACCGCTTCGGCATCATCGCTGCCGATTAATGGCGAACAGAAAATGGTCGCATGCTTGAGGTCGGGCGAGGTGCGGACTTCTCCGATTGTCACAGTCACGCCCTGCAGAACGGGATCACGAAATTCCTCGCGCGCCAGTATATCGACCAGTGCATGTCGAACGAGTTCTCCGGCACGAAGCTGGCGTTGAGTGGGCCCCATGGGTTGGGAAGATTTCTGTCGTTTATTCATTGCATGAGTCTAACAGCTTTTTGGTCGGCTGGGCAGACCTTGTCTTTGCTTTCAAGCTGCCAGAAGAGTGTTGCCGACAGGAAAGAGACAGGCGCATTCAGGCTGACCCCCGATTTTCTCAACGCGCCAGCCGTCCACTGATTGCAGGTATGAAACGCATGATAGCTGAGGCCGGATCGATAGAACCGGCTGACATCAGGATAATGCCCTTCGGCCACTGTAATTGCCTCACCATCCGCGGTGCGCTCAAGGCTTTGATCAACCTGGCGCGCAAGTTCGTTCAGTCCGGCTAACGAGAGGCCAACATCGATGGTCCGGTCAGCAAAATAGGTGTCCGGAGTCTTGTCGAGAGCAATCACGTGCAGAACTGTGGGGCTGGGCGGAATGATTGCATCGATTCCACCGCCGACTGTCGGGCCAAACCGGTAAAAAGTTTCATCACCCCAGCCGATCACAAACCAATTGGCCCAGGGGTAATCCTGCCGGAATGTGTGATCAGGTGAAAAAGCTGATGCCGGAAGATAAAGATTGGTATGCCAGCCATTGTCAGACACCTGAATAGTGACGCAGTCGTCCCGGGTTGGCCCGTCAACGAGCGGCGCAGGATTTGCCAGAATGCAGATCGCAACAATGCCTGCGCTTATTAGCGCTAAACTCAGGAAGATTGCTCGACGCCGCCGAAAAACTGTCATCGGCGTGAGGTGCAACCAAAACCCGGCAGAATTGAGGTGCTGAAATGCTAGCCTGCGGCGATAGCCCGGTCGTGCATGCTTTTCAAATGTCCGAATACGGTCTGCATTTCTGCGCGTGACGAAAACCAGCTCCTTGGGAGGAACACATCATCTCCGTCAACCGCGCACAAGCGGATCATCCGGCGCTGATAGACGATTTCCTTGATCCCGGACCAGTGAATGCGAACGTGCATGGCACCTCGCGTCCAGTAAACACCCAGATCATCGACATCAATCTCGGTAACCGTCTCGAGCTCTGTTCCGCGTCCGTATCCCTGACGATAGGCCCAGCGCATGAAGATCAGATACCAGGAGATACCTGCCATCGCAGCAACCAGGCTGGACACCATGAGAATAATCGGATCAGGCCAGCCGAGTCGGTTGATCGTCGCCGCAACAAGGCTCGCCATACCAGCCGCAATGGCCGGTCCGGTGACGCCCGCATAATAAACCGAAGTTGGTCCGATATGCCCGGTGCGGACTTTCCGCGCCAGCGTTCTCAGCTCCTTGCGCTTGATCTTGCCACTGAAATGAAGACGCTGAGCCTGTGATCCACCCTCGCCAGTGCTGGAGGATGCCCCAAATGAGCCGGCGTCTGAAGAGGTGAGCTGTGCGTCCATTTGATCAGCCTTAGGCGCAAGACCCTAACACGACGCAAAAACGGCCACGAAAATTCGCGGCCGTTTGCATTATTCAGATATTTTTTGAACGGGTTCAGGCTGTTTCCAGCGTCCGCTCGATCATTTCCACCTGGAAGCACTCGATCAGGTCGCCGACGCGGATATCTTCATAGCGCTCAAACGCCATACCGCACTCTGTGCCTTCCTTCACTTCAGGAACTTCATCCTTGAAGCGCTTCAGTGTTTTCAGCATGCCTTCGTGAATGACGACATCGTCGCGCAGCAGGCGTACGCCACAACCACGCTTCACAACGCCTTCCGTCACGCGGCAGCCAGCAACCTTGCCGACTTTGGAGATATTGAAGACTTCCAGAATTTCTGCGTAACCGATGAAGGTTTCGCGTTTTTCCGGCGCGAGCATGCCAGACAGCGTGTCACGAACGTCATCAATCAGGTCATAGATCACCGAGTAATAACGGATCTCGACGCCCTCTTTCTCAGCCAGGTCACGTGCCTGTTTGTTCGCACGTGTATTGAACGCGATAATCGGCGCGCCCGAAGACTGGGCCAGAAGAACGTCGCTTTCCGAAATACCGCCAACAGCACCGTAAATGACGCGGGCGCGGACTTCCTCAGTCGACATTTTCTCGACAGCCTGAGTGATCGCTTCAACTGAGCCCTGAACATCGCCTTTGACGACGAGTGGCGCTTCTGAAACCTCAGAGCTGCCCTCTTTCAGACGAGACAGCATCTGCTCAAGCGACGCTTTGGCCGTAGAGGTGCCGCGCATCTGCTTCTTCATGCGTGACCGGTACTCGGTAATCTCACGCGCACGCGCTTCTGAGTCGACCACAACGAACGGGTCGCCCGGATCGGGTGCACCATCAAGACCAAGAACCTCTGCAGGAACAGTCGGGCCAGCATCTTTAAGCTGTTGTCCACGCTCGTTAACAAGCGCGCGGACTTTACCCCATTGTGTACCCGCAACGACAATATCGCCGCGCTTCAGCGTACCGCGCTTGACCAGAACCGTGGCAACCGGGCCGCGGCCTTTGTCGAGCTGGCTCTCAACCACAACACCATCGGCATCGCGATCAGGGTTCGCTGACAGTTCGAGGATTTCCGCCTGAAGCGTGATCGCTTCGGTGAGCTCATCCAGACCAGTCCGCTCTTTAGCAGACACTTTGATCGCCTGAACCTCGCCGCCCATGGCTTCAACCTGAATGTCGTACTGCAGAAGCTCTGTCAGAACCTTGTCCGGATCGGCATCGGGCTTGTCGCACTTGTTGACCGCAACAATGATTGGCACACCCGCCGCTTTCGCGTGGCTGATCGCCTCTTTCGTTTGCGGCATGACGCCATCATCAGCCGCGACCACGAGAATGACGATATCGGTGATATCGGCACCACGTGCACGCATAGCGGAGAATGCCGCGTGGCCCGGTGTATCAAGGAAGGAAATCCGGTCACCGGATTTCAGCTGCACCTGATAGGCACCAATGTGCTGGGTAATGCCGCCAGCTTCACCTGACACCACGTCGGTTGAGCGCAGCGCATCAAGAAGCGAGGTCTTGCCGTGGTCAACGTGACCCATAATCGTCACGACCGGTGGGCGACCTTTCAGATCTGCCTCGTCATCGTCCGGACCTTCCAGACCAATCTCGACGTCAGCTTCCGAAACCCGCTTAACGGTGTGGCCAAATTCTTCGACGATCAGTTCGGCTGTATCAGCGTCAAGAACATCGTTGGCGCGCATCATCTCACCTTGCTTCATCATGTATTTCACGACGTCAGCAACACGTTCTTTCATGCGGTTCGCCAGATCCTGAAGCGTGATGGTTTCAGGAATGGTGACTTCACGAGACGATTTTTCTTTGTTGTCCTTTCCGCCAGACATGCGGCGTTCGCGTTCCCGCTCACGGGCACGTTTCACGGAAGCGAGCGAACGTTGACGATCTTCATCACCATCGAGCGCAGCGGCAATTGTCAGCTTGCCCTGGCGGCGCTTTGGTTCGCCACGTGTACGTGCAGGCTTGGCCGGCTCAACAGAAGGCTTCGGCTTTTTGCTCTTGAGGCGTCCACCAAGTTCGCTGAGCGGGTTGTCCTCAGGCGGCGCCTGTGGCGGTTCGTTGCGAGCTTCAGGCTTGCGCGCAGGTTCACGAGGGCCGGACTTTTTGTCAGATTTCGCTCTTGCTGCATCTTCCGCTGCGCGGGCCGCAGCTTCTTCTTCAGCCTTGCGTCGGGCTTCTTCCTCTTCCTTGCGGCGAGCCTCTTCTTCCTGACGCTGTTGCTCTTCTTCCTGAAGCCGCTCCTGCTCTTCTTTCAGGCGGCGCTGCGCTTCAGCTTTGACGTCGTCTTCGGCCTTGCGCTTGGCTTCTTCTTCTTTCTGCTTGATCAGCGCAGCCTGACGGGCGCGCAGTTCAGCTTCAGTAATGCCGAGCTTTTTTGCCAGCTCTGCCGCCTTGGACGGAGCCGGTTTACCACCTTTCGCACCACCAGACTTCGCGGCGCCAGCCTTGACGGTCGTCGTCTTGGCACCACCGGGCGATGGTGACGTGATACGCTTTTTCTTTTTCTCGACAACGACCTGTTTTGACCTCCCGTGCGAGAAGCTCTGCTGAACAGTTCCCGAATCCTTGCCACGGTTGACCGAGAGCGGCTTGCGGCCCCCATCAGATGTTGAATTGTCGTTCTTCGTATCGCTCATCTACCACCAGTTCTAAATACTACATCGTCTGCCTCATCTGGCAGAAAGTTTACCGGGCTACCTCAGTATACCATATTCCGCCGTCAATCTGACGGAACTCGTATAACCTCAGATAGTCCCTTGTCCACAGGTCTGAGAAACGGCCGGTTTTAACCAAACCGTGTATCACATTTTCCCGACCGAAAGCCGAGCCTAATTCGGACGACGTCAAAGCATTGGCAATGCGGACTTTTTCGTAAATCCCCACGGCCATGCCGACAATGCGCCGACGCCCATCTTCCGCGCCGTCGCTTGCCTCTAAAAGCCATCCAGGACGTCGCTTCGGGAGCTCATTCCTGATCTGATCAAACCCTAAGATAATGTCTGAGGCGCGTTTTGCCAATCCAAGTGTTGCCTGACAGCGCTTTAAAAGGAGCTGATCGACTGTTTCAACCAGTCCCTCGGGGGCTCGAACCTGCTTTTTGAAGCCGCGCGAAAACCCGCCTTTTCCGGAAACCAGGCTGTCCAACGTCGCTTTCTGGTTTGTGACCCAGACCCCTCGCCCCGGAAGTGTACCGGCAATATCCGGCACAACCTCGCCATCGGGTGAGCAGACGAACCGGATCATTTTTGACGCCGGTAGTCGCTCACGCGTTGCGAGACACATTCGGAAGGGCGTGCCGGAATTTTTCTTTTCCGGCCCGTTATCGAGTGTTTCGGTATCGTCTAGTTCTGACTGATCATCGGGAGTCTGCGTCATCATCGGCGCCCTCCTCGTCATCAGTTTCGGCCAGAGCGTCCTCTGAGAAATCTGCCTCGTCGAGCTCTGCGAGCTCTTCGAGAGCGTTATCGCTCAGATCGTCAAGCGCCATGATTGCGCGCTCTTCTTCAGTCAGTTCTTCTGCGCTGTCGTCGGCCTCATCTTCTTCGGCGTCTTCAGCGAACTGAGCTTCGATTTCGGCAAGGGCTTCATCGTCGATCCAGCCAATGCGGTTACGCGCACGCATCACGAAGAGTTCCGCCTCTTCTGCGGACATTTCACCTTTCGGCAGAAGGCCCGGCTGGAAGACAGATTTCTCGCGACCGCCATCTTTTACCGGCTCGCGCCAGCCTGTCAGATCGTCAGGAATGAGACCCGCAACATCTTCAACAGTCTTGATGTCGTTCTCACCAAAGATCACCGCCATCTGAAGCGTTACGCCATCGAGTTCGAGAACGTCATCCTCAACACCGATTTCTTTCCGCTTGGCGTCGAGCTCCTGGCTCAGGCGATCAAGGTATTCGCGGGCACGCGTCTGAAGTTCGTCAGCGATTTCCTCGTTAAAGCCTTCGATAATCGCCAGGTCGCTGCTGTCGACATAAGCAATCTCTTCGACAGTTTCGAAGCCTTCGGAGGCAAGAAGCTGAGCGAGTGTTTCGTCCGCATCAAGCGCCTTCATGAACAGAGCCGTACGTTCAGAGAACTCACGCTGATAGCGCTCGGAGTCCTGAGTTTCCGTCATCAGGTCGATCTGCCAGCCAGACAGCTGTGACGCCAGACGCACGTTCTGACCACGTCGACCAATCGCGAGTGGGAACTGGCTGTCTGCAACCACGACTTCGACGCGTTGTTCGTCTTCGTCGAGAACCACTTTCGAGACTTCAGCAGGCTGAAGCGCGTTCACAATGAATGTCGCGGCATCATCATTCCATGGAATGATATCGATCTTCTCGCCGCCCAGCTCACCAACAACCGCCTGCACACGCGCACCGCGCATACCGACACACGCGCCGACAGGGTCGATGGAGGAATCGTTGGAATAAACGCCGATCTTCGCGCGGGATCCCGGGTCACGGGCGCAGGATTTGATCTCAATGACGCCTTCATAAACTTCAGGCACTTCCTGCGCGAACAGGGCAACCATGAAGTCAGGATGCGCGCGTGACAGGAAGATCTGTGGTCCTTTCACTTCGCGGCTCACCTTATAGAGGTAGGCGCGAACCCTGTCGCCATTCTGGAAATTCTCACGCGGGATAGAGTCGCCGCGGCGAACGATGCCTTCCGCACGACCAAGGTCCACGATGATGTGGCCGTGCTCGACGCGCTTTACGATGCCATTGATGATTTCGCCGACACGATCTTTGTATTCGTCATACTGGCGTTCGCGCTCTGCGTCGCGAACCTTCTGCATGATGACCTGTTTCGCCGTTTGTGCAGCGACACGTCCGAAATCGAATGGTGGAAGCTCTTCACGGATTTCATCACCGATCTCAATTTCCGGATCGATTTCCTTAGCTTGCTCGAGGGTGAGCTGCTGAACCTCGTCTTCGAGTTCTTCATCAGTGACGACTGTCTGAACGCGCCAGAGCTTTTGCTCACCGGTTTTCGGATCGATTTCAGCGCGAATGTCGTGCTCGATACCATAGCGGGAACGAGCAGCTTTCTGAATCGCCTCTTCCATCGCCTCGATGACGATTTCTCTGTCGATGCTTTTCTCGGCTGCAACTGCGTTAGCAATCTGCAGAATTTCAAGCCGGTTCGCCGAAACGCCAATCGCGTTCATCGCTCGTCTTCCTCTTCAATATCGGGCTCATCGCCCTCTTCATTTATTTCGTCGAATGCGCCGTCTTCAGCGTCAGGCAGATCGCCCTTGGCCTGAGCGGCAGCAATCAGTTCTTCGGTGAGCACAAGGCTCGCCTTGCTCATTTCCGATACGCTGGCCTCAAGCTCGGACTCATCTTCGAGCAGAATGGTTACAACGCCGTCTTTCTCGCTGAGAATCTCACCCTGAAACCGGCGACGGCCATTCAGCGGCATAGCCAGCTCGACTTTGGCGAGATGGCCTTCCCAGGTCGCAAAATCCTTGGCGCGCGTCAGCGGGCGGTCAATTCCCGGTGTCGAGACTTCCAGATGGTATTTGGCATCCACAAAGTCGTGAACGTCAAGCAGCGGAGAGATTGCGCGCGAAAAATCTGCGCAGTCTTCAACATCTGTGCCGCCGTCTGTCTTGTCGATCATGATCTGCAAGGTCGGCACCTTGCCGCCCATCATGCGTATGCGCACCACCTCAAGCCCCATGGCTTCAGCCTCGGGGGTGATAGTGCTCAGAATGCGCTTTTCGATCTCTTTGATGGTGATCAAGATGGTTTTTCCGGAACAGAAAACGGCGGCCTGGTTCCCCAAGCCGCCGCTATCAGAAATTAGCGATTTCGAGTTATATAGACTGTCTGAGAGGGATTGTCGAGATCAGACTTGCGCCGGCTCGCCGGGAATTATTTCACCGGCCGGAATTTCCAGCATGAGCATCTCCATCACATAGGCGACATACTCATCCCAATCGAGCGCTTCAGTAATCCCAGCCACCTCTTCAGGCGGAAACAGATTATCTGCCGCAAATAGTTCCAGAATAGCTGAACAGCTGGCAATCGTGTCCGCAGTCCGAACCGCGCGCGAGGACGGGTTATGGGCTTTGACAAACTCGGCAAATCCATTGGTCTCTTCATAGCAGACGACCGGCACCTGCCGTGTGACAGCATCAATGGCCACATTCGGGAACGGATCGAGGCGAGACGAGATGAGCAGAACATCTGACTGATCGAGTGCCCAGTCGAGATCCGGCAATTCGCTGACGAAACGCACATCGATCTGCGGTTTTAGCGCCTCAATGGTCGACGTCAGCCAGACACCCGTCCGCATGTCGGTCGGGTCCCACCCCTCACCAACCCAGACGAACCGGATCGGGTCTTTGGCAAAATGGGTCATTGTAATGGCTGTCTGAATGAAGAGATCGACGCCTTTCCGCGGCTGAACGGCACCTGCACCAAGAACGATCTTTGGTTTGACCGCGTCGTTCAGACCGAAAACCTCTGCAAGGTCTTCCTGGCTTGGCGGATTGGCGACCTGCCGCCCCTGCACAGCGACTTTGCCTTGATGTCTCACCGAAATTTCCGCTGTCGGAACGGTCTGTTCCGTCTGCAGGGCCTTGGTCAGAGACAATTTGATCGCTTCACACGGCACGATCAGGCGCTTGAGCGACGTTGCAAACTGGCTGAGCCGCGCCTTTGGCGTCACATAGTCTGCAAATTCGTGCAGAAGGCCGATCGTCGGAATGCCTGCATCCGAAATCGCTTTTGAATAAGGCGCAACAACTGCAGTATTCAGGATAGCCGCTGAAATGGAAAAGCGATTTTGAATGTCGAGAACAATCGCATCGAAGGCTTGCTGAGGCGGCTTTTCAAACATCACCAGCGCAGAACTTGCGGACGCAAAATCGTCAACAAGCGGACCACCCTTCGGCAGAAGCGTGATCACATTGAAATAATCCTTCAGGCTGTTGGCGAGCGCGAGACCAAGCATAGGTGCACCGGTCGCCGAGGCTTCGTGACACACAAGAAGAATGCTGGCGCGGCCTTCATGAACCGCCTGCCCGCCATCACGAATAATAGCCGGGCTGGACAGGACAGCCTTTCGTCCCTCACGTTTGCCATGACGAATATAGTGCAGGATTGGCGGCAGTCGGCTCATCTGAAGGTCCGGGTATGCTTCCAGATAGATCGCGTTATCAAATTCCTTCGAGCATCTGAAACCTTTCACAAGGCCAGTCGTCAGATAATGCGTGACTGCCTCTTCGCGGGTTTTGAACGGCACGCCCGCATTCGCAGAATAGACCGCCGGATCAAAAACCTCTGAAGCTGAAATCTCCGCCACAGCCTGTTTGAACTGGGTCTCATTGCGAATGAGGCCGAATTCCTGCCCGAATTTGAGATAGTGGATTGCCGGAACGAATTCCGGCCCCATGATCTGTTTGTAGTGCGCTTCGTAAAACCGGTCATCAAGTGACGTCAGGCACTTTGCCCCCTGCCGCCAGCCAATCGCCAGATAGCGCATGACCGGGTCTTTCAGGCTCTCATTATTGCCCGCGAATTTCCCCAGCGAATGACGCTCAAACAGATCGGAATTTTCCAGAAGCTCTTTGTCCGCGGCCAATTTTCCGCGCGTGGGGTACCGGCCTTCGCCTCTCCCCCAACGCAGATAATGATTGAGCGGGTTCATATTCCGCTCGCGAACGTCAGCATAGGTATCGAGATAAAACTCCGGATCAAAACCCGGCCATTTCCCCTGAGGCGCTTTGCCCTGATTGCGAAAATAATCCCGGAACAGCGGGCGATCTTCACCGTCTAGCCCAGTTGCCGCCCGGTAAGCATCGCCATCGAACAGACCGATTGAAGTCGCAATGGCGAAAAAGTCGATCTTTGGTTCGTCTTCCGGTTTTGGCTTTGGCGCGGTTTCGTTCGCCTGTTTCTGATCTGTCATGACGTCCCCTCAGATCGTCCACTCTACACGCTATCCCGGTGCACTCTGCAAAACTTGAGGTCAACCTGCAAATAGCCAGAGCGAAGCAGAAAATACCTGACTGCTCTGCTCTCCTTAATTTGAGGCAATCACGGCCGGTTTTTCTTGCAAATCGATATCAGCGCGCACATATTTGTGGAAATCCGCAATAGTGCGGGCTGACCTAAAAAAGGTGAAATTATGAACGATTTCAATTTCGCTCGTGCAGGCCAGATGCCCGCCGGTGCCATGGACGCGTCGGTCGATGTCGGCCTTCGCAAGTTCATGCTCGGTGTGTTCAACAAAATGGCTCTTGGCCTGGTGCTGACAGCTGTTCTGGCGTTCGTCGTCGCGAACACATCTCTGATCTACTTGTTCTTCGCAACAAATGCTGCCGGTGAAATTACTGGCCTTTCTCTGTTGTACTACATCGTTGCTTTCGGCCCGATCGTGATCCTCTTTGGATCAGCCTTCGTGATGAAAAACCCATCTCCGGTTGGCGCGAATGTTGTCTACTGGTCGGTGGTTTCATTGATCGGTACCAGCATGGGCCTTCTGGTATTTGTCTATGCAGGCATTCCCGATGGCATGGCCACAATGGCAAAAGCCTTCCTGACAACTGCCATCGCTTTTGGCGGCATGTCTCTCTGGGGCTACACAACCAAGCGTGACCTGACACCAGTCGGTAACTTCCTTGGTATGGCTGTTTTCGGCCTGATTGCCGCAATGATCATCAACATGTTTGTCGCCAGCAGCCTGATGAGCTTTATCATCTCGATCGCAGGCGTACTGATTTTTGCTGGCCTGACGGCTTTCGACACACAACGTCTCAAATTCCAGTATTACGAACTGGGTGGCAATGAGCGTGCAATGTCAGTTGCAACGACATATGGCGCCCTTGGCCTCTACATCAACTTCGTCAACATGTTCCAGTTCATCCTCGCGCTGATGAGCCGCGAATAACAGACTGACGATTTCAAATCAGAAACCCCGGCTCTGGCCGGGGTTTTTTTGTTGGGGTTTTCTGTTTGCTCGCACGCTGTTCCTCGCTCTGCCTTTGCTGCTGTACGTCCAAGCCCGACCGGGCGACAGGCAAATGCCCGCCCCATCGAAGCCGCGAGTGCAGCGAGCTGGCGTGAGAACAAATCGATGCAATCGAGCCTATAAGCACGAACACACCTCCCCCGTTCAGAGGCTTGTCCGCGCTCAGAGCCGGGTTTAACGTACAGACGGACCAGCATCTTGCTGGCGGGGAGGACGCCGTCATGAACATACCGCTATACATTGCCGTAGCGCTCATATTTTTGCTGCTTATCATCGGCGTCACCATCTACAACAATCTGGTTGCCAAACGAGCCATGGTCGAAAATGGCTGGTCGGACATTGATGTCCAGCTAAAGCGCCGGGCGGATCTCATTCCTAATCTCGTCGATGTTGTGAAGGGCTATGCGGCTCATGAGCGCGGCGTTCTGGATGAAGTCATTCAACGCCGGAATGAAGCTCTGAGCGCAACTGATCAGTCACCCGAACGTCAGGCCCTCGAATCCGCTGTCAGCGCTGGGCTTTCACGTCTGTTTGCTCTGGTGGAAGCCTATCCGAACCTGAAAGCCAATGAACAATTTCTGCAGTTGCAGAGCGAGCTGTCTGACACGGAAGACAAGATCGCCTATGCGCGGCGGTTCTTTAACGGCGCGGTGCGTGAGCTCAATACGGCCATCCAGACTTTCCCGGCTGTTTTGATCGCCGGACCCATGGGGTTTCAAACGCGCGACTTTTTCGAAATCGAACAAGTCGATCGTCTGCTGCCAGAAGTGAACCTCAAGGACTAACCATGTCATTCAAATCGGTCGTTCTGAGTTTTTTCCTGATTGTCGTCAGCTTTCCTGCGCTTGCCGACGAACGCATTCATGAATTCGACGTCGACATTACGGTCAGCAGGAACGGCAATATCGACGTGACGGAAACGATAAGCGTCACACCAGAAGGGCGATCCATCCGACGCGGTATCTATCGCTCTCTTCCCCGCTATTACGGACTGAATGAAAGCGAAAAGCTGTCTTACAGCTATGATGTGAAAAGCGTCCGTCGAAACGGTGAGAAAGAACCCTACACCACCTATACCGAAGGCAATGCCTGGGTCATCCGAATGGGTGATGAAGATGTGTTCCTGCCCGTCGGTCAGCGTCAGACTTACGAAATACGTTACACTGTCAAAAACCAGATCAGATATCAGGATGGTTTCGACGAATTCTACTGGAATGTGACGGGCAGTTATTGGGAATTTCCCATCGACTCTGCCTCGGCCATTGTCACCTTTCCGGATGGCGCCGATTTCGTCGATGTTCAGGGCTATACGGGACGGCTTGGAACTTCAGGTCAGGCGTATCGCTCCCAGCGCAGTGGCAATTCCATCAGCTTTGAAACGACGCAAACCCTCAATTCCTATGAAGGTCTCACAATTTCCGTCAGTCTCAGAAAGGGTCTGATTGATCCGCCATCACTCTCAGATGAAGTCGGGATTTTCTGGCAGCGATTTGTGGGTTTGCTGCTTTTGGTAGGCTCTTTGTTTGGCGTTCTTTTCTATTATTATCAGTCATGGACCAGGGTGGGTCGCGATGCCGCCAAACTGCCCGTATTTCCCATCTATAATACGCCGAAAGACTACTCACCCGCAGCGGCACACGTCGTCTATTACCGTACGTTCAAAGGAAACGAAGCCTTCTCAGCCAGTCTGATTGATCTCGCCGCCAAGGGATATCTCAGTATCGAAACAGACAAGAAGGAAGTCGTCGTCAAGCGCGAGGATGCCGGATCATCAGAGCCGCTCGCAGCCTATCAGCACCGCCTGTTCAATGACCTTCTGTCCAGCCGGAGCGAACGACGCTTCGGCAAGAAATATGATAGCAGCTTTGCTTCCGCCTACTCGTCTTTCAAGTCAGATGTCGTGAAGGAATTTGGCAGTCCATATTTCGCCTGGAACACGGGCTATGTGGTGTTCGCTGTTATTCTGAGCGTGATTGCTTTTATTGTCGGTTCGATCCTGACCCTGAATTGGACGGGCTGGCACACGCTGGCCATTCTGGGTCTGGTCGTTGTGAACCTGATCTTCATGTATCTGATGCCGGCGCAAACCCGGAAAGGCGCAAAGGCCCGTTCAGAAATAGCCGGCCTCCGGCTCTATCTGGAAACAGCGGAAAAGGCGCAACTCAATAGCGTGGACGTCCATGGCGATGCTCTGCCACCCATGTCGAAAGAGCGCTACGAAGAACTTCTGCCCTATGCCATGGCGCTCAATGTCGAAGAGCCATGGACGAAATACTTCGAAAAGGTCCTGCCAAACGAAGCGGAAAACTATAATCCCGCCTGGGGGCACGGTCATTTCGTCGGGCGATCCCTGCACAGCGCGACCAGTGCCATGGAACGCTCCATCAGTTCGGGTGTGTCGACGGCATCCGTTCAGCCATCCTCCTCTTCGGGAAGCAGTGGCGGCGGATTTTCCGGAGGCGGCGGCGGCGGTGGTGGTGGTGGCGGCTGGTAATCAGCCGCCCTTTGAAGCCATTTAGCTGTAACGGTTCTTCACCACCTCAAACATGGCGCGAAGCCCCTGCGCAGCGGCACCTTCGGCATTTCCGTATTTGGCGTTCCGCCACGCCCAGACATCCCAGTGAACCCAGCTCGTCATCTCGACAAACTTCTTCAGAAACAGGGCTGCCGTGATTGAGCCGCCCATCGGGCCTCTCGCAGAGTTCTGACAGTCTGCGATATCACTTTTGAGCATGGACTCATAAGGCATCCACATCGGCATGCGCCAGGCCGGGTCCATGACCCGTCCCGAGGCGGTGGCAATCGCTTCTGCCAGAGCGTCGTCATCGGTATAGAACGGTGCGACTTCCGGGCCCATAGCCACGCGCGCCGCGCCTGTCAGCGTCGCAAAATCCACCATAAGGTCAGGCACACCATCTTCCTGAGCGCGCGTCAGAGCGTCGGCCAGAACCAACCGGCCTTCCGCGTCGGTATTGTCGATCTCGACGGTCAGACCCTTCCGGCTCGCCAGAATATCGCCCGGGCGAAACGCGCCAGCGCCAATCGCATTCTCTGCAGCAGGAATATAGAGGTTCAGGAACACAGGAAGCTTGTGCGCCATGACCAGTCGGGCGAGACCGATCGCATGGGCCGAGCCGCCCATATCTTTCTTCATGAGGCGCATATATCCGCCGGTTTTGAGGTCCAGACCACCCGTGTCGAAGGTGATGCCTTTGCCAACAATCGCGAGCTTCGGATCTCCGGGCTTGCCCCAGCTGAGGTGCAGAAGACGCGGCTCATCATCTGCAGCGCGGCCGACTGCGTGGATCATCGGATAATTTTCGTCCAGCAGGTCGTCGCCAATCACCGGCTTCAACTTTGCGCCGAACTCATCGGCAAGCGATTGGATTTCCGCTTGCAGGAGAGAAGGCGACATATCCTGCGCGGGCGTGTTGACGAGATCGCGCAGCAGATCAACGCTGGCAGCCAGATTGTTAGCCGTCGTGCGGGCCGCCTCATCGGTGATCACCAGTTGCGGCGCAGCGCTCGGCCGGGCCTTGTATCGGTCAAACTTGTAGGCGCCATCTGCCCAGGCTGCATAAAAAATGGCCGGGTCGACATCGTCAGGGATGAAGTCAAACCGGTACACACCACCCTTCAACGCAGATGACAGAGCAGCCAGACCAAGCCCGTCATCGGCTTTGCCGAGCCCGAATACAATGCGAGAGAGTTTCCCGGTCATATCCGGAAGGCGGACCAGTTCACCGGCCTTGCCGCCAAAGGATTCTGAACCGAGAATTTCTGAGGTGTATTCAGATTGCGCCGCCAGATAATCCTTCACGCCTGCGCTGGTCACCAGATCAATCGGGATCGGAGAATCGTGGGCGGCAAGGAAGTAAGTGGTGGGCATAATACGCTCCGTCTGATGATCGATTTATACGAAATGGTATCGCAGGATCAGGAATAAAGAGATTGCGTCAGGTCTTAACCAATCATTGAGGCAATCGGGAGAGTCTGTGCAAAGAATTTTTCGGAGTACGACATGTCTGGACTCACCCATACGCGAATCCTTGCAAGCCTGTTGCTGGCTGGCGCTGTTGCAGCCTGCGCAACAACCAAGCCGACCGAAGAGGAACTCGCCTACGAAGCCGAGGTCAAACAGACTGAGCTGATGCGCGCGACAGATAGTCAGCGCGAGGAAATCAAGCTGCAGGACCCGATGACTCAGGCGACGTTCTGGAGCCTCGAATATGAGAAAAGCCCGGGCGATGTGGTCGCTGCAACCGAGTTCGCGAAAGCCCTGCGCGGCATTGGCAGTGAACAACGTGCTGCTGAAGTCGCATCTCAGACATTGTCGCTCGCGCCTGACAATATTGAGCTACTTGTCATTCTTGGAAAATCTCTCCTGACGTCTGGGGATCCCGGAGCAGCGGTCGATGTTCTGCGTCGTGCGAACAATCTCGCGCCCGACGATCTGACGGTTCTGGGCGCGCTAGGCGTGGCCTATGATCAGACAGGCCGTCACCGGGAGGCGCAGGCCACCTATCGCCGTGTGCTTCAGAACGACCCGAACTCTGCATCTGCCTTGTCCAATCTGGGCTTGTCGCTCGCATTGACCGGACAGGCAGAAGAAGCCGAAACCCTGCTCCGCCGGGCTGTCGTCCAACCTGAAGCCGGGACGCGCGAGCGCCAGAATCTGGCTCTGGTGCTGAGTGTTCAGGGAAAATTCGAAGAGGCGCGCTCAATCGGCTCAACCGATCTGCCAGACGCGCTGGTTGATCAGAATATCGCCTATTTCAAATCCATGCTGACACCGAAAGCCCGTAGCTACACAGCGCTTCGCGGCACGCAGGACTGACGAACCTAGGCGTCGCCGAAAATCTGTTCGGAACGGACTTTGACGTGTGCCCACATCAGAATTGGGGGCAGCATAATTGCGGCAATCATCAGGGGCATGATGACGTAGAGGATGACGTCATTACGCACATCAGATGCGACAAAACCGATTTGCAGATCAAACACCATCTTGCGGATGAACCAGGCCACGCTGGTGAATACCGAAACCAGAAGCAGGCTCATGGCCAGTGAAATCAGGCTGCGGCAGCCCAGTCGATCACAGCTATTGGCATAAAGCGCGGCCAGCACTGTCAGGATAATCGCCCCAAAAACATAGACGAGATCGCCCAGCCCCATCGAGGCGCTGTAAGCGGCGGCTTGGACGAAGACCAATGCCAGAAAAGCAGCTGCAATTCTGTAGAGGGCCTGAATATGAGAGTTGAGCTTCTGCACGAAACGAACCGGTTCTGGTGAGTTTACAGTCAGGTCTAACTGCATAGTGCGCAGAATGTTTTACAGAAAAAGATGAAATTTACCCGAACGCTCGAAACGCGCTGATTCAACGGTTAATTGCCCTGCATTTCCTGAAACTTGATGTAGGCAGGCCCAAGAATTACGAGGAACAGAACTGGCAGGAAAAAGACGATCATCGGAACCGTCAGTTTCGCCGGAAGCGCAGCTGCTTTTTTCTCCGCGTCCGCGATACGCAGTTCGCGGTTTTCTTTCGCCATGACCCGCAGGGATGTCCCAAGTGGCGTACCGTATTTTTCCGCCTGGCTCAGCGCCATACAAACCGCCTTCACACCCGGATGGTCTGTCCGCGTCGCAAGGTTGTCATAGGCCGTCCGTCGTTCAGACAGATAGGAGAGCTCGGCATTTGTCAGCTTCAGTTCTTCGGCAAGCTCAGTGGAGACCTGACCGATTTCGCCGCCCACCCGGTCGAAAGCCATCTCGATGGACATACCGGCTTCCACACAGATCAGCATCATGTCCAGCGCATCCGGAAACGCGCGCATGATGGATGACTGACGTTTCTTGATCAGATTGGACAGATAAATGTTTGGCGCATAAAAGCCCGCGGCCAGCGCGAAGATCACAACACCGATCTTCATCTGGATCTGCGCATCCATCAGCTTCAGAACGAACACATAAACAAAAGCGGCAACGCCGAAAAGGATCGGCAGCGAGAAACGGAAGAAGTAGAAGGTTGCGAGCGGGCCACCACCACGCAGACCAGCCTGAATCATCTTCTTTTTGACGTTCGGATCTTCAAGCGCCTTCTGCAGGTCGAGCTTATCGACCGTGTCCTTCATGAAGCCCGAACCTTCGCTCTGCTTCAGGCCCTTCTGATTCAGCGCCGCACGGCTCTGACGACGCAATTGCTCGCGGCGGTTGGTCACCGATTTCAGGCGTGTCTCCAGCTTGTCACCCTGAAACGCCGGCAATGCGACCGTGAGGATTGTTGCGAAACAGGCCACCGCGGCGAAGACCGCAGCCAACATGCCAGGATCAGTCAGCGTTGACGCAATAGAATTCAGATCCATGACAGCCTCATCAGAAATCGAAGTTGATCATTTTGCGCATGACAAAAATGCCAAGCGCCATAAGACCCGCGCCTATAAGAAGGATCAGATTGCCAAGCGGCTTGTGGACCAGTTCCATGATATAGGACGGGGTTGTAACGTAAACGAGTACCATCACGGCGATCGGCAGCGAGCCAATAATCATGGCCGACGCCTTCGCCTCTGATGACAGGGCCTTGATCTTCTCACGAAGCATTTTCCGCGACCGGATCACCGTTGCAAGGTTGCCGAGCGCCTCAGAGAGGTTACCACCGGTCTGCGCCTGAATACCCAGAACGATGTTGAAGAAGTTCACTTCCTGCAGAGGGACGCGGCGGTAAAAACGCTCAAGCGCCTGCGAGATAGACTGGCCCATAGACAGACCATCAGTGATGATCTTGAACTCACCCCGAAGCGGTTCCGGGCTCTCCACCGCGATAATACGCAAACACTCATTGAGTGGCAGACCAGATTTCACACCCCGAACGATGATGTCGAGCGCGTCTGCAAACTGGTTCGTGATCTTCTTGTGGCGACTCGCTGTCAGAAAGCCGAGAATCCAGCGCGGCAGACCGAGAAATCCGGCAAAACCAACCAGACCCCCCAGAAGTACGCGTGCGCCCTCACCCAGAAAAGTGTTCGTAATACTGGCGGGTGCCAGAATGAAGACGGCAACGCCCAAAACACCACCCAGGACAGCCGAACCGATCCAGAAAGTGGGTTCCTCAATGGTCAGACCGGCCTGTTTCAGCCGAGTACCGATATCTTTTGGAACGAGTGATTTCTTTTTGACCTGCTCACCTTCCCGAAGCGTTCTGAGCATGTCCTGCGTCTGGCGACGCCGAATGGCTGCCGGATCGTTTGTCTTGCCATCGGCGCGGCCGGTCGCGGCAATCTGCTTGGCGCGCTTACTGGCGCTGCCATCATTCCCGCCACCAGCAAACGCGAATCCAAGGCCTGCAATAACAATGAAGGCCAGACCAGCAATCATGAGGGTTTGCGTATCCATCAGCGGCCACCACTATCGAGATTGTCGAGCGCATCAGCGAGTTCGCGCTCCATATTGTAATAGCGTGCGCGGTCCCAGAAACGCGGACGACCAATACCCATACCGCGGTGGGCACCCTTGATCTTTCCGTCCGAATCTTCGCCGTCAATTTCGTATTTCATGATGTCCTGGGTGACGATGACTTCACCCTCCAGCCCCATGACTTCGGTGATCGAGATGATCTTCCTCGAGCCATCGCGCATACGCGTTGCCTGAACGACCACGTCGATCGACCCAACGATCATTTCGCGAATGGTTTTCGCAGGCAGAGAGAAGCCACCCATGGTGATCATGGATTCCACACGACTAAGCGCTTCACGCGGGCTGTTGGCGTGGAGTGTTCCCATCGAGCCGTCGTGACCCGTGTTCATGGCCTGCAGAAGGTCAAAAGCTTCAGGTCCACGCACCTCGCCGACGATGATCCGGTCAGGACGCATACGCAGACAGTTTTTGACCAGATCGCGCATCGTCACGGCGCCCGTACCCTCAAGGTTTGGTGGTCGGGTCTCAAGACGAACAACGTGCGGCTGCTGGAGTTGAAGCTCGGCCGCGTCCTCACAGGTGATGACGCGCTCGCCCGGATCGATAAAGGCGGTCAGCGAGTTCAGAAGCGTCGTTTTACCAGAACCCGTACCGCCCGAGATCAGTACGTTACAGCGGCAAGCGCCGATAATTCGCAGAATTTCTGCACCAGGATCAGAAATTGAGCCGAACTTGCGCAGGTCCTCAAGCTTGAGTTTGTCCTTTTTGAATTTCCGGATGGTGAGGGTCGGGCCATCAAGCGCCAGCGGTGGCGCGATGACGTTCACACGCGAACCATCAAGCAGACGCGCGTCACAAATCGGGCTCGATTCGTCGACGCGACGGCCAACCTGCGACACGATGCGCTGACAGATATTCATCAGCTGAGCATTGTCGCGGAAGCGGATATTCGTACGCTCAATCCGGCCCTCGACCTCGATATAGGTCACACCAGCGCCATTCACCATGATATCGGCAATGTCGTCACGGGCGAGGAGAGGCTCCAGCGGGCCATACCCAAGAACGTCGTTACAAATGTCTTCGAGCAGGCTTTCCTGCTCGGAAATCGACATGACGACATTCTTGATCGAGATGATTTCGACAACGATGTCGCGGATTTCTTCGCGAGCGCTTTCGGCATCAAGCTGGGCAAGCTGCGACAGATCAATCGTGTCGATCAGCGCGTTGAACACCATTGTCTTGACGCGATAATACTCGTCCGAGCGATCATCTATCTTCGCGATTGCTGGCTCAGATGATTTCGAGCGTGTGGTTTTTTGCTTGGGCTTGGACGCAGAACGCGGCTCGAGCTCCGCCAGCTGATCAACAGAGGCGGATGGCTTCTTCGTCGGCGCCGCAGGTGATGGGGCGGTCGGCTTGCTTGGTTTTGTTGGCGCGTCAGTGCGTTTGCCGAACATTCAATTCCCCTATTTCCCCAGTTTGATGAACTTTTTCAGCATACTGACCTGACGTTCCACGACAGTGCGGCCCGTGAGCATTCCGGCGAGATGATCGATACCGACAGAGGATTTCGCATCCGGCTGGGTTTCCGAGATCATCTGACCATTATTAGAGGCCTGCCCGAAAAGGTGCGGCTCGAACGGAAGAACAAGACTAGGCTCGATACCCATGGCGGCCGCAAAGTCTTTCACCGGGATTTCCGGGCGCTTGGGTACACCAATCATGTTGAGGACAAGTTTTGGCGGCGCGTCATTGGACCGCTCATTCTTCAGATAATCGATGAGGTTCTTGCCATTGCGCAGCGATGCGAGATCCGGCTGGCAGACGACAACAACATCATCAGCATTGACGAGCGTGTTGCGCATCCAGTCTGACCACACATGCGGCAGATCCAGAACGACGTAAGGTACATTGCGGCGTACTCGATCAATCACTTCATCATAGGATTCTTCAGGGAAGGCGTAATCCGTGCCGAGCGATGCTGGCGCTGTGAACAGCGTCAGACGCTCTGTCGCTTTTGAAAGCAGGCGATCGAGAACATTGTCATCAACCCGGTCCGGGTCATTCAGCGCGTCAGCAACAGTCTGATTGCCTTCCTGATTGAAGTCGAGCGACGTCGTACCCCAACTCAGATCCAGGTCGACCAGCGTTGTGTTGATCTCGATGTTTTCAGATATGCTCCAGGCAAGGTTGTGGGCGATTGTAGAGGCCCCAACACCGCCTTTTGCACCGACCACAGCAAGCGAACGGCCCATGAAGGGTCGATCTGGATCGACAAACAGCGACGAGATCGACGTAATCAACTGAACCGGCTGGAACGGCGGAACCAGATATTCGCTCACGCCGCGCGCAACAAGCTGACGGTAAAGCTGTACGTCATTGGTTGCGCCGATCACGAGAACGCGGATGTTCGGATCACACAATTCAGCAAGCGCATCAATCTGAGCCAGCATTTGCGGGCCAGGCAGCGCGGATTCGATGATCAGAAGGTCTGGCGTAGACTGTTCCTGATAGACCTGAATGGCACGCGACAGGCCGCCATCATTGATCTCGACAATTGCTTTGGCCAGGCGTCGGTCACGCGTTGCCGCTTCGATCACCTGAGCCGTTCCTGCGCGTTCGCAATAGGCGTGGATGGAAATGCGTGGAACCGTAATATGGCCGGTCAGCGCATCATCTGTGACAGCTGCCATGGCCGTCGGATCAAGCGTGGGCTGTGCCGGGCTGTCTGTCCCGCCCATGGCCATGTCGAAGCTTTCCGACAGGTCCATATCATCTTTGCCGAAATCATCTTCGAAATCGTCATCAAGACCGAAATCATCCATGAAGGCGTTTTGCTTGCTCATGAGAACATACCTGTCTTCACATTATTCCACTGCTGTCGAAACAGCGCCCTGTTCGGACTCAGTCCGCTCCGTCGCCGTGCTTTCGCCGGCACGATATTTGGTAAGCACTTCGGCCCGGCGCAGCGTATCCGCAGGATCCGCGCGGCGCGTCCCGAGCAGATCAGCCGGGTCGGCGATCATGGCTGCGAGATTGGCCTGAGTGGCGCAACCGAATGCAGGTTGCGGGTCATTCGTCGGGCTACGCGACAAGCTGATGGTCGCCAGTGACGGGCAATTTGGCGGGATGGCACGATAGGCCGTAAAAGCCAGAACCATCGGCGCTTCAGGTGAGCCATTGCTGTCATAATCGCTACGCGAGACATCGCTCACGCCGTATTCATAAGCCAGGTCCATGGCTTGTTGAGCGCCACTTTCAAACTGGCCTGCAAACGGGCTGCCCAGCGGAAGCGACAGCACCAGCGGTCCATGACGTCGACCACGAGCCTTATAGTCAGCGATGAAATATTCGATGCGGCGCATATCATAGCTGGGAATGCCCGCCATATTGCCGTCAGCCTGTACCTCGAGGACCATGGTATCTTCCACGACTTCGATTTCATGACTGGTGCGATCAGCGGCAGAGCCGGATTTGATCACCCCGCCATGGCTGGAACACGCTGCCACGAACGAAAGCACACTCAAGCTCGCAAGACATTTTGCAAATTGCATCAGTGTCACTCCCTTATTCAATGATGAAGCCGACAGGGGCGTCATAAGTCTGTCCATCCGTGCTTGCGCCCGGGACGGAATACACATCGTTCAGGCGGCCAAGGAAGATTGTCGCCAGATCGCCTGCAGTCGAATAACCCTCATCCGGCGTCCGCAACTTGTTCGGATCGGTCGGGTCGACAAGGTAAGGCGTCACAATCACCACCAGCTCTGTTTCGTCATTCTGGAAATCGCGCGAGCGGAACAGTGCACCAAGGATCGGGATGTTCTTCACACCCGGTACCGCATCGAGCGACTGTTTCGTCTTTTCCTGAATAAGCCCTGCGATCACTGTTGATCCACCAGATGGCAGTTCAACAGTCGTTTCCGCGCGGCGCACGCTCAGCGCCGGAATGTTGATTGTCTGAACTGTTGTGATGTTGCCATTGGCGTCAGAACCCGCAACCGACTGCGGCGCAAACGCACCCTCTTGCGTCAGCTCAGACACCTCGGTCGAGATGCGTAAGGAAATGCGGCCTTCAGAAAGAACGACAGGCGTAAATGCCAGACCAACACCGAAAGGTTTGAATTCGAGTTGCACCGCGCCGGTGTCATCCTGACCAACCGGTACCGGATACTCGCCGCCCGCGAGGAATTTGGCTGACTCACCAGAAATCGCGGTAAGGTTCGGCTCAGCCAGCGTACGAACCAGGCCGATCCGTTCCAATGCCTGAAGGTTAAACCCGATTGAGCTCTGCAGGATTTCTGCGCCAGCCGGGCCAACAAAGTTTGACAGCGCGCCGCTTAGTGCGAGACCGCCGAGCGCGCGTCCTGCAACATTGAACGCATTGCCGGTGCCCGTCGTGCTATTTCCCGTGAAATAGCCTGGATTTGTATAGGTCACGACCGGACTTCCGTCCGTTGAAAGGACAGGAACACCCGGAACGAAATTGCCCAAATCATCGACAGATGGATCGACATAATACTGCGGCACGGAGGTCGGTGCCACATAGTCACCATAGCCCTGTGTATTCGACAGGTTCACGCCCAACTGTTTGGTCAGGGTCCGCTGCATCTCAACAATGCGAACCTTCAGAAGAACCTGATCCTTGCCTTCAATCGTGAGAAGATTGATGACTTTCGACTTCGTGTCGCCGCCCGCCGGCGCAGCACCCGTCAGCGCCGCCATGCCCCCCGCAGCGCCGCCGCCAGCGTCGCCGGAATCTGAGGCGACAAAGTTCTCCGCCAGTTCCACGGCCTTGGACGCATCAGAAAGGCTTGGCACACGACCCGTCAGAATGATTGCCCCATTTGACGCTTCAGACTTGATACGCCCTTCAGGGATCAATCGGCTGTACAGCTCATCGAGACCCGTCAGGTCCTGCTCAACGCGGATCTGAAGGTCGAGCAGCTGATTGCCATGAATATCGAAGAAAAAGGCATTCGTTTCGCCAGTTTTCACGCCGCGAAAGATCACGCGCTGCGGCGTACGAACCACTGCGTCTGCAATTTTCGGGTTTGTGATGATCACATCGGCCGCCGGTACGCTCAGCTCCACGACGGAGGATTTGTTCACCGGCAGCAAAATATCCCGGGAGACCGGGTTATTGCCAGATGCAGAAATGTTCACCTGCACAACATTCTGAGCCTGCGCGGGCAGGGTCAGACCTGTTGATAAAAGGACAAGGCCCGCAAGAAGGGGCCTGAAAAGGTTCAATGTCATCGCGTGCCCCCGACATTAGTCTGTTCAGTGTTCCCGCCGCGGTAAATCTTCACGGATCCTGCAGCATCTCTGGCTGACTGAATATTTGCGCTGGCGACAACCTCAGTCCCGACCCTTTCGGCTTCTTCAATGCCGCGGAGGGAAAGAGAAATGTCGCCCATACGTGTTGCCAGCATCAGAATTTCTGCGTGGCGAGGCGAAAGCTCGAGCGTTGCCGTGGTCCCGACCACAACGCTTTCATCCTCAATTTCTGCAATTGTCTGGTCGATCGCCAGAACGCGCACATTCTGAAGAATGGTCTGAATGGCCGGGCGTTCTGTCTGAGTGTCACCCTCGGTGACCTCGACATCGTAAGACAGGATAACGTCAACGCGGTCATTCGGCAGAATGAAACCGCCTGCAGCCGTCTCAACCGAGATTTCAACTGCAACAGCGCGCATACCTTCGGTCAGAACAGCGGAAAGAACTCCCTTACCGCCAGACTGATAGATTTTCGGCGCCAGGATTGGCTCGCCAGAATAAAAAGGTGTGCGAACGATCGCGCCTGCAAGTTCTGTTGTTGCTTCAGGCGCGTCTTCCGAGGTGTAGTAGTTTTCGGTGATCAGCTCTTCAGGCCAGTCCTGCCATTTGAGATCTTCTGGTGCGATGCGATGGCCAAGCGTCATGTCAGCTGAAGCCACAAGGACCTGCGACATTGGAACGCTTGGTTCAGGCTCGATCATTTCGACAATCTGAGGTGCTTCCTGCTGGCCCATTCCGCGAACCAGCATGGCCGCGACGAGGGCAGCGCCCCCAGCAACGACCAAGATCAGTATTCTCATAATCGACACGACACACACTCCTTGCCGGAAAATTTCCGGGAAACTTCGACAAAAGAATCACAATCCATCTAAGGCATCGTTAATGCGCTGAAATTTGATGAACTTATTAAACTAAGGAAGAACGGACTGGCCTTTATGGCCATGACTCCGCCCACCGCGATGGCCACGGCATAGGGAACGCCAGGCCCTTCAACGACGGATCTTTGCAGGAAACCCGGTACATTTTCGGCTGGAATAAACCGGCGCGATGCCAGATAGCTCCCCGCAAGCAGACCCCCGGCAATGGCCATTCCCATGGTAAACGACATGACCGCCTGTGGACCGAGCCACAGCAGAACAGCCGGGATAAGTTTGGCGTCTCCGCCTCCAAATACATTTACCGTAAACAGACCAAAGCAAACGACCAGGGCGATCAGCCCGCACACGAAATGCCATCCGATCAGTTCCAGCGATGCACCGTTTATAAGAGCAATCACCGGAAAGCTGACAACGTAAGCCGCTGACAACCAGTTCGGTATGGTCATGGTTCGCACATCATTTACTGCGGCAAAAATCAGCCCGGCCAGAAAAAGAGTGATCACAATATTTGATAGCATTTGTCCGCCCCGGAATGACGCTGGGGTGGATTTTGATGTCTATCGGTGAATGAAGTCTTGATAACCAACAAGAAATCACTGAAGCGACGGATGCATAAAAAAAGAACCGCCGGATTTCTCCGACGGTTCTCTTCAAGCTCACGAGTAATCGTGAAGGTTTCAGGCCGAAGCCGGAAAACCTATTCCATTTCAGTAGAAACGCTTGTGAAGGTGCTGTTGGCGTTTGTACCGAGAGCGGTAACACCAGAGATAACAGCAACTGCGATGAGAGCGGCGATCAGGCCGTACTCGATTGCTGTAGCACCAGATTTATTCTTCAGAAAACGAACGATGTTTTTCATTTCATGTCTCCCACATTGGCAAGGCAACCCCCGAAACGCATCATTGTCGCCTCAGGTTGATTGCACATTAGCGGATTGAAATGAAAACCAAGTTCACCCCAACAAAAAGTTTGCGGGTATCAGTTAAGGATTTGATTTACCATAGAACGCTATGTTTCTGGCAGGCAGAAAACCGGCCCTGTTAGCATTCGGTCAACGCTCTGAGATTAGTCTGCACACAGTTAATAAGGAGTGGTGCGGCATGAAACCTGTCTGGACTGCATTATTTATCGCAAGCCTTTCACCCGTCGCCCTCGCTGGCGAAGCGGGTGGTCCTGTTCCTCAGGTACTGGAAACAACCGGAACCCAACAAGTCGGTCCCGTGGTCGTTCAGTTTCAGGAATCAGTGCCGGTGCAACTCCGTGAAACCATCGCAGGTGTCTCAGTCGGCAGCTCCAGCATTGCTAATGTTGCTGTGCATGATGCCAATACGCTTCTGGTGACCGGTCGTGCTTATGGCAGCACCAGTCTTCATGTGATTGATTCCGACGGCAATATTATTGTGAATACTGTCATTCATGTCGTCGATCAGTCACCAAACCGCGTTGTCGTTAATCGCGGCGGTGCTGACTATTCCATGCAATGCGCACCAAACTGTCGCCCGGCACCGAACCTCGGTGACAACTCTGATTATTATCAGACAATTATTCAGCAAGCGCAGTCGTCTTCTCGCTGATTTCGGTAAATTTCAACGATTCACGAAACGCAGCCGAAAGTCGCTTCACGTATAAGAATCCTATCTTACTGGAGGTAGGTCCGTGAAGCGGGTGAGATCACAAACTCAACAATCTGAAGGCCCGAACAAGCGCTGGTCGCTGTTCCGTCGGTTTGGTCGAGACCGAAAAGGTACGACCATTATGGAATTCGCGATTATCGCGATGCCGTTTTTCGTCATGCTGGTTGGCCTGTTCGAAATCTGCATGATCTTTATCGCGACCACCACAATGGAGCACGGTATCGCCGAAGCGGCACGCCGCATCCGGACTGGTGAGCTGCAGGATTCAGGTGCCAGCGCGGAAAGCTTCAAGACACTCGTCTGTGACAACACATTTGGCATTCTGGATTGCGAAGAACGCCTGAAAGTCGATGTGCGCGTCTTCGATAACTTTGCT
>NZUJ01000024.1 GCA_002701295.1 Ponticaulis sp.
AGAGTCCCAATTGAGAGAATTCGGACTTGTTTGACGGGCTTCAGTCAGAAATAAGTGAAAAACACGCATCAGTTAGGAAGGCACTCTCATGTTTGATCTCATTCTCCGCGGTGGGCAGGTCATGACACCGGGTGGGCTCGTTGAAACGGATATCGGTGTTGTCGACGGCAAGATTACCCGGATTGGTGAAATTGCAGAGCAGAAAGCCGATGAAGTCTTCGACGCGAAAGGCCTGCATATCCTTCCAGGCGTCATTGATTCACAAGTTCATTTTCGTGAGCCGGGTCTCGAATACAAAGAAGATCTGGAATCAGGTGCGCGATCAGCTGCGTTGGGCGGCGTGACCTGTGTGTTCGAGATGCCGAACACAAATCCTTCAACAATCACACCGGACCTCTTGCAGGACAAACTGAACCGCGCCGCAGGTCGTATGGATGTTGACCATGCGTTTTACGCAGGCGCAACGCATGAAAACACTCATCTCCTCGGGGAGATGGAGGCGATGCCCGGTTGTTGTGGAGTGAAGGTATTCATGGGTGCCTCCACTGGCGACCTTCTGGTGCATGATGATGAAGGCGTCGAAGCCGTTCTCAAAGCAATCAAGCGCCGCGCGGCGTTTCACTCTGAAGATGAATATCGTTTGACAGATCGACGTGATCTGGCTGTCGCTGGCGACTGGACGAGCCATCCGGTGGTGCGTGACCCGGAGGCGGCGATCATGTCGACGACACGGCTTTTGCGGCTCGCCCGGAAATGCGGGAAACGCATCCATGTGCTTCACATCACGACAGCGCAGGAAATGGACCTGCTCGCCGAGGCAAAAGACGTTGCCAGTGTCGAGGTTACACCTCAGCACCTGACCCTGGTTGCGCCGCAGGCTTATCAGGAACTGAAGGGACGCGCGCAAATGAACCCGCCCATCCGTGAGCAGAACCACGTCGATGCGCTATGGCGCGCTCTGAATGCCGGGATTGTGGATGTCATGGGGTCTGACCACGCGCCACATACGCTCGAAGAGAAAGCTCGCCCTTACCCTGCAAGCCCATCAGGCATGCCTGGGGTTCAAACACTCGTGCCCGTGATGCTCAATCATGTTGCGAACGGAAAGCTTTCCCTTCAGCGATTTGTTGAGCTGACAAGCGCCGGCCCGCAGCGCATCTTTGGAATTATTGGTAAGGGACGGATTGCCGAAGGCTATGATGCTGACTTCACTGTCGTTGACCTGAAGCGCCAGGAAACAATCACGGATGCGTGGTCTGCCACGAAATCTGGCTGGACACCGTTTGATGGTATGACCGTTCAGGGATGGCCGGTTGCGACCATCATTCGCGGAGAAACCATCATGCGTGATGGCGAGATCCGCCAAAAGGGACGGGGTAAGCCGGTGAAGTTTCAGGAGACACTGTCGCCAGCGGATGCTGGTTGATGGCAAATCTGTCTGAAAAGATAGACCAGGAAATACGGTCGAGTTCTACAAGATCTATCACACAGCGGCGCGGCATAGAGCGGATATTGTTCTGGCTCTATGAAGGGTTTGGAACCGGGCCGTATATCTTTCGATGGGTGCTTCTGGCGATCGACGCAGCTGCGGTCGCGTTTTTCCTCTGGGCGCCTTACCAGGATAGAAGCAACGCTTTCTATGTGATCGATATTTCGATCGCGCTCTTTGTTCTTCTGGATTTTCTCGCGCGCTTCTGGATTTCCAGACCGCGGCACATGTTTCTTCTGAATCCGTTGAATCTGGCAGATATCGTGGTGCTGATGACATTAATCCTGCCAATGTTCTTCAACAATCTGGGCGCATTGAGAATCCTTCGGGCTATCCGACTTGTGCGGGCTTTCACATTCCTGCGGAGGATGAAGAACCTGTCATCCTATCTTCGTGATAATGCCGAGATTATTGACCGCGTCGTGAACCTGATGGTGTTCATTCTGATCATGTCAGCATTGGTCTACAGCACTCAGGTGAATACCAACGAGAACATCAGAACGCCTCTGGATGCAGTGTATTTCGCGGTCTCGAGTCTTACGACGACGGGTTATGGCGATATCACGCTGGTCGGAACGACGGGTAAAATACTCTCGATCGTCATCATGGTGCTCGGAATTTCACTCTTTCTGCGATTGGTTCAGGCAATTGTGCGGCCGCCAAAAGTAAAGGCGGAATGTTCCAGATGCGGTCTCGCCCATCACGAGCCGGACGCTATTCACTGCAAACATTGCGGAGAGTTCGTCAAACTCCCGACGCATGGTCAGGAATAGGTTGTCTGTGGTTATTTACACCAGTCGGGTTTGGCTTCGCTTTGATCCTCGCTCCACGATTTAGCAAGACCCTGCTGCTCGAGCAAAAAGCCGACGTGCTGGCCGTCAAGGTAGATGTGCGCGCGTGCACGCCCGAATTCATCGCGACCTTTGAAGAGGATCTGCACAGTTTCCGCTTCAGAAAACATTTCGCGTGTCGCCAATTCGGCTTTGACACCTAAATCGCCTTCTTTCAGACAGGCGGCGTGTGGCGAGCTCTCAGGACTATCCCAACCCATCAGGCGGATTCGTTGTCCTTCGATTTCAAACGTATCGCCATCGACGGGTCTCACAGCCCGGGCCGTTCCCGAAAGACATTCGGGATTATCTTCGCAAAGATTTGGAGGCGGCTGCTCTTTCCCACATGCCGTTATTGTCATCAGAAACGTCAGACTGACCCAAAACCGAGATTGTCCCAAAGTTCGCGACCTCCTATGATCCTCTAAAACATCAGATCAGCACGAAAAGTGCGAGTCCAGACAGGGGAGATTGAAATGGACGGTCAGCACGATGACATCAATCATTCGGCAGCGCTGCCATTTCGGGATATTCCCTATCTTCCGCAAAAACTGAACGTTACGCGCCGAGATGATGGTGCAATCCTTCTTGAAAATGGGCAACCGCTTCGGCCTGAACACCCGCACATGCTGTCTCCACTCGTCTATTGGGCGGCAAACGATCCGGACCGAATTTGGTTGGCGCAACGCGACGCGGATAGTTCCGAAAGCGGTGGCTGGCAGAAACTGACTTATGGTCAGGCGCTGTTTAAAGTTCGGGGACTAGTCAAAGGCTTGCTTGAGCTCGGCGCAGGGCCTGATGCGCCGATCATGATCCTGTCCAGGAATTCAATTGAACACGCGCTGATCATGTACGCGGCTATGTGGGCTGGCAGTCCTGTCGTGCCTGTGACGCCAGCCTACGCACTACTGAGTGAAGATTTTGCGCGCTTGAAATATGTGGACTCGCTTGTCGCGCCAAAGCTGATTTATGTGGATGATGGCATTGAGTATCAGCGCGGGCTTGATGGCATGGGTGTCGGCAATCGGCCGGTGATCTATGCGGGCAATGCTCCCTCTGGTGTGACGTCTGTTTCGTTGGAAGACCTTTGGGCCTCGCCCGATGTGACTGTTGATCTGGCGTATGATCGCTTGGCACCCGATACGATTGCCAAATTTATGCTGACGTCCGGCTCCACCGGTGAACCTAAGGCTGTCATCAATACCCATCGGATGATCTCATCCATGGTGAAAATGATCAGGTCTGTCTGGGATGTCGAAAAGCTCGAAGAGCTCTCTCAGGGACAGCAAGTAATGGTGAACTTTCTTCCGTGGAGCCATACTTATGGTGCGAACGCCATTTTGCACTCCATGCTGGATTGGGGAGGGGCGCTCTACATTGATTGGGGTGCACCGACACCAGCACGTCTGCCCGAAATGATCCGGAATCTGAAAGAGGTTCCGACAACTCAGCACACGACTGTACCTGCTGCATGGGCGGCTATCGCAACAGAGTTAGAGAATGATCCGGACCTTGCGAAGACGTTTTTCTCGCGTCTCATGGTGATGGCTTATGGCGGAGCAGCCATGGGACAGGATATTTATGAGCGCGTCCAGAAGATCGCTGTCAAAACCACAGGTGAGCGTGTTTCGCTCTCAGCTGGCTATGGATCAACGGAAACCTCTCCAACAACGTCGAATGTTCACTGGCCAAATGACACGATGGGTTTGATTGGTTTGCCGCTTCCGGGATGCGTCATGAAGATGGCACCGGTTGGGGAAAAATATGAGCTTCGCATCAAAGGTCCTCACATTACGCCCGGGTATTACCGGAATGCCGCAAAAACAGCCGAGGCGTTTGACGAGGAAGGCTACTTCAAGATGGGTGATGCGGTGAAGTTTGCTGATCCGGACAATCCAGAAAAAGGTCTGGCATTTGATGGACGCATTGCTGAAGAGTTCAAACTGGCAAACGGCACCTGGGTTTCGGCCGGTGCTGTACGGGTCAATGCTGTTGCAGCCGTTGACGGACCACTTTCTGACGTCGTCGTGTGCGGATTGAACCAAAACAAGATTGGTGTTCTGGGGTTCATCAATCCGAATTTTTGCAAGCGTTTGGCTGGTGATTTGTCCGTGGAGGCGTTTTCCGAACATCCTGACGTAATCAAAGCGGTGAGGGCTGGTCTGGAATCCTATAATCGTAAGCATCCCAATGCGTCCTCACGCATAGCAAGCTGCATATTACAAAAGGATTTGCCAGCGGCAGACCGCGGCGAAATCACGGAAAAAGGCTACATAAATCAGAGCAAGGCTCAGGAGCTTCGCGCGGACGATGTTTCGCGGCTGTTCAAACCAACACACGATCCTGATGTGATCGTTCTCTAGTCTATCGGAGACACTTTATGGAAAAGACGGAAATGACAGGCGCCGAAGCGCTTGTTGGAACACTTGCAGATTGCGGTGTCACAGCCTGCTTTGCCAATCCGGGTACATCGGAGATGAATCTGGTAACGGCCTTGGATAAAGAGCCTCGGATACGCTCTGTGCTCTGCTTGTTTGAAGGCGTTGCTACTGGTGCTGCGGATGGGTTTGGGCGCGTTTCTGGTGAGCCTGCCATGACGCTTTTGCACCTCGGTGCAGGTTATCTGAATGGTGGAGCAAATATTCACAATGCGCGGCGGGCGCATACGCCTATGATCAATGTGATCGGCGATCATGCTACGCATCATCTCAGATATGATGCACCGCTGACATCCAATATCATCGGATTGGCTGGTCCTAATTCGAATTGGATCAGATCGGTTGATAAAGTCACCGACGCAGGCAAGCTGGCCGCTGAAAGTTATCGTTCTGCATTTGCGGGAAAGCGTGGGCCAGTGTCGCTCTTGTTGCCAGCTGATTCAGCCTGGAATGAGGGTGGCGTCAGAGGTGATGTGCCTGCGAAACCTGTCCTGAAGACTGTTTCAGATGAGGCAATTAATGTCGCGGTCGAAAAAGTAAAATCCGCAACTAAACCAATGATCCTCATTCACGGAGACGCGCTTTCTGAAGAAGGGCTCGCGGTCGCATCCCGCCTTCATCAGGGCGGGGTTCGCGTGATGACAGATACATTTGTCTGGAAGCAGGCGAGGGGTGCTGGACGGTTTGCGCCAGACCGCATGCAGTATTTTGCTGAAGGCGCCATGGAGGATCTGGAAGGAACAGATTTAATGCTTGTTGCTGGCACAGAGCAACCGGTGGCGTTTTTTGCATATCCGGGAAGGCCTAGCCTACTCGTTCCTGAAGGATGCGAACTGTTTTCTCTGGGAGACCGGTCCATCAATGTGACGCAGTGCCTGGAAAGCCTGGCAGACGCGCTTGGGTTTTCGGAAACAGCGCCCGTCAGTGAGAGAAAGAAAGCAGAAAAGCCGACGGGGGCCATGACGCCGTCGACAATCGGTGCCTCGCTCAATCGGCATATGCCATCTGGTTCGCTGGTGTCTGATGACGGGGTCACAGCGAGTATGCCGTGCTTCCTGGCGACCAGGACCGCCGAACCCCATGACTGGATGATGCTGACGGGTGGAGCGATCGGTCAGGGGCTCCCCTTGGCCGTCGGCGCTTCAGTTGCTGCGCCTGATGCAAAGACGATTTGCCTCACTGGCGACGGCGCTGGAATGTATACGGTGCAAGCCCTCTGGACGATGGCGCGCGAGAGTCTCAACGTTGTGACCATTGTTATCGTAAATCATTCCTATCGCATTCTGAATATCGAGTTGAAGCGCACCGGGGCCGGCAATCCAGGGCCTGCTGCCCAGAATATGCTTAATCTGGGATCGCCCGAAATAGATTGGGTTGCCCTGGCTCAGGCTCAGGGCGTTACGGGCGAGAATGCGCGGTCTGCAGAGGAATTTGATGAAGTGCTGGAGCGCGCCATGACGCAGAAGGGTCCAATCCTGATTGCCGCGCACCTGGCCTGACGTCAGGGAGAAACGCCTGAGGCCATGCTGGCGAGGCTGTCGCTAAGGGCGCGGCCTCGTTCGCTAAGCTCGGTTTCCGCCTGTGTCGCTTCGATTGTACAGGACTGTCTCAATGCCTGCTCGGCGGTGTATGCCGTGTTGAAGCTCTCAACCATGCGGGATCTCAAATATCCTTGCTGAGGCGCCTCAACATCAAGAAGGTTGCGCATGAATTGTCGCCAGTATTGGTCGCTCTGGCCGTTGCACAGAACGCGAATGGAGTGAATGCGCCCAAGCACGTCAGCAAGATCGACGAGTTTGTCCTGGTAGACCGGACTTTTTGTCATATCCTGAGCTGAAACGGAAAAAGGCGCCCCTGAAATGAGGAGCGCCAGCATGGAAATGATAGAAAGTCGTTTTGGCATTGTTCAGCGGGCTCGTATTGTCTGTGACAACCCCAACATGCACGGCCGACCAGATGCCGCAAGGTCGATTTACAGTCAGCTACGGCGGCTGCCGACTTTGCCAAGTCCAATCTGTTTTGCGAACTCAGAGCGCTTTTTGGTGTAGCTTGGGGCAACCATGGGATAGTCAGCACCAAGGCCCCAGCGCTTGCGGTACTCGTCCGGTGTCATTCCGTAATGAGAACGGAGATAACGCTTCAGCATTTTCAGCTTTTTGCCGTCTTCCAGACATATGATATGGTCGTCGGTAATCGAGCGGCTGATTGGTACAGCTGGTTTAGGTCGTTCCTGAGGTGCCTCAGTTTCTTTGCCGGACAAATTTGTGACGGTCTTGTGAACAGAAGCGATAAGATCAGATAGCGAATCTGTAGGAACAGGATTGTTCGCAACGAAAGACGCAACAATAGTTGTCGTCATTTTCATGATTTCATCAGCGTCTGAAGAATTGTTTGTGTTTTCTGTGGCCATTTTGTCCTCAGATGGTTTTGTATCGGCAAGCTTGATACATAGAGGGTAAGATATATCAAGTATTAAACGTGATAAATTACTGCAATAATATTTGAATCGTCCTGTTTGCACGATAATGGGACATGACTTGCAAGCAGGCTGTTCGAGAGCTACACAACTGCCAAATTGTCTGGAGATTGTAGATGGCCGGAGCCTTTGACGCTGTTTCGCAGAACAGTGATTTCTTTTCAACCAGTTTAGCGCAATCCGATCCTGAAATTGCAGGAATGATTCGGAAAGAAGCCCAGAGACAGTCTGACAAGATCGAACTGATCGCTTCAGAAAATATTGTTTCTGCGGCTGTGAAGCACGCGCAAGGATCAGTGTTTACGAACAAATACGCTGAGGGATATCCCGGACGTCGCTATTACGGCGGCTGTGAGCATGCTGACGAAGTTGAACGACTCGCGATTGATCGCTTGAAACAGATTTATAACTGTCAGTTTGCCAACGTTCAGCCGCATTCGGGCAGTCAGGCGAACCAGGCTGCTTTTATGTCGATGATGAAGCCAGGGGACACGTTTCTGGGGATGAGCCTCGCGGAAGGCGGTCACCTGACGCACGGCGCTAAGGTCAACCAGTCCGGCAAGTGGTTCCGACCTGTCCATTATGGCGTGACGCCCGGTACTCACCGGATCGATTTTGATCAGGTGCGCGACGTTGCCAAGGCTGAGCAGCCGAAGGTCATCATTGCGGGTGGCTCGGCATATTCACGTATTATCGATTTCAAGACTTTCCGTGAGATTGCGGACGAAGTTGGCGCATATCTAATGGTCGATATGGCGCACTTCTCAGGGCTCGTCGCCGGTGGTGTTTATCCAAACCCGATCGAGCATGCTCACGTTGTCACATCCACGACACACAAAACACTTCGCGGACCGCGTGGTGGTATCGTTCTGACAAATGACGAAGCCCTCGCGAAGAAAATCAATTCAGCCGTCTTCCCTGGACTGCAGGGCGGTCCTCTTATGCACGTCATTGCAGCGAAAGCCGTTGCATTTGGTGAGGCGCTTCAGCCAGAGTTTGCGTCTTACGCGGCTCGTGTGGTTGAGAATGCAAAGGCGCTGGCTGAGTCGGTCATGGCTGGCGGTTTGGATGTCGTTTCCGGTGGTACGGACAGTCACGTAATGCTGATCGACCTGCGCCCTAAAGGCGTGAAGGGTAATGCAGCGGAAAACGCACTCGGTCGAGCGAACATTACTTGCAATAAGAACGGCGTTCCTGATGATCCGGAAAAGCCGGCAATTACGTCAGGCATTCGTGTGGGGTCTCCTGCGGGGACAACGCGCGGGTTCGGTACAGAAGAATTCCGTCGTATCGGTGGCTGGATTTGTGAAATTGTTGATGCTCTTGCTTCCGGAGAAGATACGGAAGCTGCAGAAACGAAAGTCCGGAACGAGGTTTTGAAGCTTAATGCTGACTTCCCGATCTATCCGGCTTCAGAGGCCTTCTGACATTGCGGTGTCCGTTCTGCGGATCTGAAAACACAGCCGTCCGGGACTCCCGGCCGGCTGAAGACAACACGGCTGTG
>NZUJ01000025.1 GCA_002701295.1 Ponticaulis sp.
GCTGAAGTGGATCAGATCATCTGCTGGCTGACCGGACACGATCAGGCAAGCCTCGATGCCGTGGTCGCGAGCGACACCAGCATGGAGGCCTTCTTTGATCTGGCACCGTCAATGAAC
The DNA here is from genome assembly GCA_002701295.1 of Ponticaulis sp. GTDB lineage: Bacteria > Pseudomonadota > Alphaproteobacteria > Caulobacterales > Hyphomonadaceae > Ponticaulis. The sequence continues at coordinate 118 of NZUJ01000025.1, forward strand.
CCGGCCCGCGAGCTGATCACCGGCACAGTGTGTGGGGTGAAGATCGCCGAGATTGAAGAGCCGACCATGTTGGAGATCCGCTATCTCGACAAACTCATCGACGAACTCGCCAAGGGTAAGGCGATGGAGAAGATCCTGCGACAGGCGCCAACGGCTTAGTCAGGATAGCTGATCACCATGAAGGACTGCCAGCCTGCAGCTGTGTGGGACCAGTCTTCTGCCGTCATACCGCCATCTGAGAAGTCATATCGGGATTTGCCGACAGGGGCATCGGCGTCGCCCCAGACAACTTCGAGCACATCGCCTTTCCAGCTTCCTGTCAGCCGGTGAATGCTCGCCTGACTGTCCTCCCAATAACCTGTCACGGCACCGCCATCCAGGCGATAGACACCCCGTCCGGCAAAAAGCGTGTCTCCCGTTTCGGCATGGGTGATGCGATAGGTCTGAACTCTGAGTTTCTGATTAAGCCCTGCCGTCCATTCCGATGTGCATATGGCTGGCGTACCCCAGGCGTCACAAGACGCTTCAAGGCTCACCTTGGGCAGCTCATTTGTACTGGCCCGCGCAGTGAAAGCGATCAGGCTCAGAACGGCGAAAACACCTGAATAGCGTGTAACTGATTTCATGAGACACCTCCGGCTTTGGAGACTTTACGTCAGGTTGAGCCAGAGGGAAATCCGGTCCCCAAGATACTTGTATCACGTCTATGGTGTTGGCCGGTAAAACCTCGGTTCTGATCAGGGCATGGGCAGGGGAAGCGTGCTGACTGGCGCATCTGTTCTGATGAGCCAGGTTCCGTCCTCTTGCACCCAATGGACCAGATAATGGCCCTCATCATGAAAGGCCGGCACAGGCGAGTCTTCGGCAAATGGTGTGAAATCCAGCGTGAAAGCGCCGCGCTCAACTGCTGAGGTTCCGCAGACATGAACATCAAGCGCTTCAAGTTTGAACTGCACCTTGCCAAGGCCGGTCATCTGGCTGAAGGCATCGAAGATTTCCTGACGACCTTTGCTGACCGGGCTGTTAGGCGGCATTGACCAGGCGTCTTCTGTGAACAGGCTGGTATAGGTTTCGAGATCGTTTTCTGCGACGGCTGTCTGGGCTGTGGCGTTCGCAGCTTCGATCGCGTGAAACGCAGTTTCAGCGTCAGTCTCGGGCGTGCAGCCTGCAATGTTGGCGGCGAGCATAATAGCAGCAAATGTTGACATAGTGTCCCCTTAGATAGCGTCCGTTCAGTGTTGCAGGTGATGTGCATGGCGACAAGTCGGCCCGAGAGCTGCGACGGAAAAGCTATGATGACAGCAAATACCAGCATTAAAATTGTCACAATTTCGGAGCATAGTGATAGCGGTCTCATTTCGCAGGGTATGGGGACGCTGGCCATCTGTATCAAAGGAGTTCACCGTGATGTTGGTGCGCAGTCTTTGTGTGAGTAGCTTCATCCTTCTCGCTGGTTGTGATCTGTCTCCGGACTCGCCGCATGGGTTCAGTCTTCCGGACGGTGATGCGGCTGCCGGGCAAATCGTGTTTCGGGAGAAGCAGTGTTCGAGTTGCCACGTGATTGAGGCGCTTCCGGACCTGAGAAGTGGTGTTGAACCAGAAATGACCGTCAGAATTGGCGGCATGAGAACCCGAATTGCCACACAAGGCGAACTGGTTTCGGCGGTCATAAATCCAAGCCATAAAATTGCTCGGGCGTATAATCGTGAGCCCTATGTTGGCGATGGGGGATCCGCGATGCGGACGGTGAATGAAAGTCTCACTGTCGCTGAACTGATCGACCTCATTGCTTTCCTGCAGGGGCAATATGAAGAGTTTCCGGATTATTGACCTTTCGGCGATGCGCTCATTCAGGGCGCCAGAAGACGTTTTCCGGAACGGGCTTGTCTTCCAGCGAGGAGAGAAACAGATAGAGGTCGTCGATTTCATCCTGGGACAATTCGGGGAAGCGGTCCGGGGCAACAAGCCCCATCAGTCCGAGGTCGCGACCATCCTGACCGGTCCCTGTCGTTATGATCTGTTCGAACTCTGCACGGTCCAGCGCTGACACGATATAGAGGTCAGGTGGCCCGGGGCCCCACATCCATTCGCCCCGCAAATCCAGTCCGTGGCACTCATTGCACATGGTCATGGCAAGATATTCGCCATGCGCGAGGCCTGGCTCCGTTTCTGGGTCATGTTCCAATGCAGGCACGGCGTCGGCCCAGACATCCAGACCCGTTTCAGCGCCGCGGACAATATCCCAGCGCACAAGCCAGCCGAGTTCAGCAGACGGGAGGGGCGCTTTTACTACGGGAGCAGAGCGCAGAAAGGCAATGAGCGCCGCCGTATCCTCATCGGTCAGGCGTGCGAAGTTGAAGCTGGGCATGGACATGAGGGCACGCCCGCCGGAGCCTATGCCCTGGCGAATGGCCGCTTCAAGCGTCGCATCGTCATGGTTTCGTGCATAGTCTGCAAGGTTTGGGGCGACCGCACGCTTGGGCCAGTCCCATTGCTCACCAAAATCCTTGCCCTGCAAGTCCTGGCCATGACAGCCAAAACAACCACGCGTCCGGGCGATGTGTCGTCCGTGTTCAATGCTCGCGGCATCTGTGGGGATGGGTGTATCAAAAGCGACGTCATAGCTGACGTCATGGAGCTTTGCTTCGCTTAGGCCGTATAGTCCGGCAAATGCGAGACCCACCATAGCGATGCCGAAAAGGGCGATCAGGCCAATTATGCGTATCATCGCGTCCCCCTGGATGATGATGCTTTCAACATACCACAGCCATGGAGAATTAACAGGCGAACGTGTTTAAGACGGGTCCCGGTACGACGCGTGCCAACTATCTGGAGTCGATTGGTCTTTTTCTGTATTGAGAACGAATCTGCAATCTAATCGGTGTATGTGTCAGTCCGATTGAACGGACTGATCGGGCGAGAGATGAATCTTCTCCAGAAATTCGAAGATTTGCTGAAGATTTCCAGCAATGCGCCGGCGGAATTTCTCATCCGTTACCGTGCGATCTGGTTGCTGGGCATGCTATTTGTCGCGATGGAGATGATCAATCTCCTCACCATGACCTTCACTTACGGGCGTTGGACGTATGACCACAATATCGCGGTTGGGACCTCGCTGGCTGTCATTCTGCTGATCATCCTGCTGCGCTGGTTCAAACAGTATTTCCACGCGTATGCGTTCATCTATTCGAGCCTCGTGCTGGGCGGTACGGCGGCATCAGCACTGCCTGAACATGCCGGGATCAACTCTGCGCTTATTCCACTGCTCATCCTTGGGCCGCTGATCACCGGTTATATTTCAGGTCGTATTGCCTCCATCCTGTTTTGGGTATTCGGAACGGCATTTCTCGTTTTTCTGTACTGGGTGTCCATCAGCAATCCGCCATTGATGGCCAGAGGCGATTTCGTCACGGAAAGTAATCGCTTCACAAACGCCTTCTACTTTCTGACCATCTCCGCCGCGCTGTCGACCATGCTGACTGAGCAGACCTTCAGTGCGATGAGGAAGATGCGGGAAAATGCCGATCGGGCCCGCAAGGCCGAGGCGGCAAAAACCGAATTTCTGGCAAAGATGAGCCATGAATTGCGGACACCGCTCAATGGCGTGATCGGTCTGACAGATGCATTGCTGATGCGTGACCTGCCAGAGAAAGAGGTCGAACTCGCGTCGACGATCCGCGAGTCTGGTCAGTCTCTTCTGATGATCCTGAACGACTTACTGGACCTTTCGAAGATCGAAGCGGGCAAGATGACCATTCAGCCCGCGCCAACCAATCTTTATGCCACGATCGATATGACCGCGTCGGACTGGCGTGAGGCCGCGCGAAGCCGCGGGCTGGAGTTTGACGTGTCGATTTCCAATGAATTGCGTCGCGGCGCGATGATCGACGCGCTTAGATTGCGTCAGATACTGCACAACCTCATTTCCAATGCGATCAAGTTTACCGATGAAGGTCGGATTTCAATTGTAGCGACGGTTGATGATGGACCTGAAGGATATGAGTGGCTGGTCATTCGCATTCAGGATACCGGATGTGGGGTGAGTGATGCCGGGGTTGAGCGCATTTTCGAAAGCTTCGAGCAGGATGAGCAAACCAGTGCTCAGCGGTTTGGTGGCACGGGGCTTGGCTTGCCGATCTGCCGTATGCTGACCGAGCTGATGAAGGGCGATGTCCGGCTGGAAAGTACGAGCAAAAAAGGCAGCACATTCACTGTGCGTTTGCCAATCATTCCGGCAGACCTCCCTGAAACCAGCAGGCATGAGCGGGTCAGTCTGGAGGCGGTGCCGCAACTGCGTGTACTGGTGGCGGAAGACCACAAGGTGAACCGCCTCGTACTCGCAGAATTCCTGAGCATTCTTGGGCTTCATTATGACTTTGCCGAGGATGGTATTGAGTGTCTGGAGCGACTGCGATCAACACCTTATGACGTGGTGTTGATGGACAAGAATATGCCGCGCCTGAACGGCGTCGACGCCACGCGTCTCATCCGGGAAAGCGGGGAGACCTGGAGCAATATCCACATCGTCGCGCTGACCGCAGACGCCATGGTGGGTGAACGCGAACGCCTGCTCAACGCCGGTATGGATGGGTTCATCTCCAAGCCAATCGAGATTACTAATCTGATTGAAGAGCTCTCGCGCGTGAAGGTGGGATAAGGTAAGTTTGGCTTTAATGTTTACGTGAGAGCGTAAAACCTGCTTTAAGCCTCCACCAACCAATTCAAGCGCATAAACCCCGATATGACTCTACGCCTTTACGATACCATGGCGCGTGAAAAACGCGTTTTCAAACCGCAGGATCCGAGCCGCGTGACGATGTATGTCTGTGGCCCGACCGTGTATAATTACGCCCATATCGGTAATGCGCGCCCGCCTGTTGTGTTTGATGTTCTGCGTCGTCTGCTCGGCCATATCTATGGCGAGGACGCGGTCATCTATGCGCGGAACATTACGGACGTCGAAGACAAGATTATCGCCAGCTCGTTGGAAAGCGGTGAGGCGATTGCCGACATCACGCGCAAATATGCCGACATCTATAATGCCGACATGGCGAGCCTGAACGTGCGTGCGCCGGATATCGAGCCTTGGGCGACCAAGCATATTCAGGGGATGATCCGCATCGGTGAAAGCCTGAAACGCAAGGGCTATGCCTATGTGACGAAGGATGGCCTCTATTTCCAGGTCGACCAGATGGACGATTACGGCAAACTGTCTGGCCGGAAACAGGAAGATAATGAAGCGGGCGCGCGCGTTGCGGTCGATGAAGGTAAACGCAACCCATCTGACTTTGCTATCTGGAAGTTTGCCAAGGAAGGCGAGCCCGAAGAGGCGATCTGGGATAGCCCATGGGGTCGCGGTCGCCCCGGCTGGCATATTGAATGCTCGGCCATGATCAAGGCGGAACTTGGCGATACGATCGACATTCACGGCGGCGGCATCGATCTGACTTTCCCGCACCATGAGAATGAGATCGCACAGAGCGAGTGCGCGCATGGCGAGACGCTGGCCAATTACTGGCTGCATAACGGCTTTCTCGACATGGAAGGCGAGAAAATGTCCAAGTCGCTGGGCAATGTGAAGCTGGTGCATGATCTGGCGAAGGACTGGCCGGGCGAAGTGCTGCGCTATGCGCTGTTGTCCGGGCATTATCGCGCGCCGCTCGATTGGACGCGAAGCTTGCTGGAGCAATCCAAAACCTCGCTCGACCGTATCTATGGTGCGCTGCGTCGGGTCTGGGGCGATGGCAATGTCGAACCGGATGACCGCCATGGCGTTCGGGCGAAGCTGATGGATGATCTCAACACGCCGCTGGCTCTGGCTGAGCTCCATGCGCTCGCCTCTGAAGCCAATAAAGCGGCCGATGAAAAGAATGAGCGCGCTATGGAGACCGTGCGGAACATGCTGGTGGATGCCGGCTCTGCGCTGGGCATCCTGTCGATGACGCCTGCTCAATGGGAGCAGGGCGGCGACGACGATGACAGCGCGCGGATCGATGCCATGGTTCAGGCGCGTGTTGAAGCGCGTGCCAATAAGGATTGGGCCGAGGCAGACCGCATCCGAAATGAACTCGCTGCCGAAGGCATTGAGATCATGGATGGCGGTGGCGGCTCAACCTGGCGCCGGGTTTAACGCAACACCTACGTACCTGCTGAAGACTTAACCCGGCAGGGTGAGTAAAGGGATGATCTGGCCGCGCTGGATGAGTCAAGGCCAGAATATTCAGCCAAATTGCCCTGCTGTCAGTATAGACATCGGGATATACTACCCGTTCATAGAAGAAACCAGAACGCCCAGCGTGACTATCGTTATAGTAATCACGGATATACTTATGCCGAGAGAGTAAACAAATGGACGTATCCATTTTTTTAATTCAAATGAATGCTCGGCGCTCTCGCGCGTAGAGAGCGTGTGATCTTCATCGAATGTTATGTTAGCCATTGCGAATCCTCCGAATATATTTTTGATTATTTGGTGAATATACACCAATTCGCGAATTGGTGCTAATGGAATCTTGTTGCGCTGAATGTCGGTAGAGTGCGAGACTGAACGAGCAGGAAATTTTGGCCGCAGGGTTTGAAGAAGGGGATTTGAAGATGGCGCGTTTATTGGGGAAGGTGTTGAGCGCGGTCATCTGCTTGACGTTTCTGGCATCGTGCGCATCACCGAACGCACTGTCTCAGTCGCCGACGATTTTTCTGGTCAGGCACGCAGAGAAGCAGCCGGGGGATGACCCGCTTCTAACTGCAGAAGGCGAATTGCGCGCCGAACGACTGGGTCAGCTGATGGTGGAAGCGGGCGTCTCGACGATTTATTCAACTCAAACCCGCCGGACCGAGGCCACCGCTGCACCTGCTGCCGACGCTCTGGGGCTTGAGGTGTTAAGCTATGATGCGATTGATATGACTGCATTCGCCGAACAGCTGAAAACATTGAGCGGCAGCGTGCTGGTTGTTGGGCATTCGAACACAACGCCAGTTCTGGCTGCGCTCCTGACTGGTCGTGATGAGGGGCCGTGGTTCGATGAGGCTGATTATGAAAGCCTGTTCCGCATTGAGGTGAACGGCGCAGGCGAGGCGGTCGCCTATCTCCTCAGCTATGATTCACTTGCTCTCAGCCTGGACTAAATCGCTCCGGCCCTGTCGACGCCAAGGTTGAAACTGAGCGCTTGAAAAAGAAAACCCGAAGCGAGTGCGCTTCGGGCGATCAAGGTATGCGTCAGATGTCCGGGGTGTGACGGGCATCTGGTTATATGCGGTCATCTGTTCTGGGGTGGGTGTTAGAACAGATAGCCGAATACGAGCGCTGCTACTGCGATCCAGAAGGCCCCGCACGCGACTATACAAAACAGCACAGTGCGTCGGGCGCTCCATTTCTCTTCCGTCGTGCCCGCGTCTTTTACAGCGCGCTCATCGGCGTAGAGATGATCTGTGATCATCGCATCACTCATTTTTTCCTCCCGCAAGTCGTCATTGTTCATTGTGACTTATCTTTTGCGAGTTACACACATAACACATTCGGCGAGACTGTTCAAGCGTTCGCCGAATATTTTATGGTTAATTTTTATCTGAGTGCGGACGACTTCATTTTCGGCAAGGTGTGGCAGCTGGCACTTAGCCATATGAAAAGTCATGCTTTTAGCCTCACGAGTTTGATCTCCGTCATGCGTAGATCTTCAGGTCGTGAGGCTAGCGAATATGTGTGGATGTTCCAGAAATCAGCGGGTGATTATGCCGGAAGGTTCTACCTTTGAACCGTGTTGCGAATTTATGACGCAGGCATCAATCTGAGAGATTACGACGACAGACCCGGGTTTCAGGGAAGTCGAGAATGAAACACGTATCCGAGGATTCCCCAGATACCGCATCCCGCAACGACCATGAAAAGCGCGGTCATTCTGTCGGACCAGTCTGTCCTGTCTTTCCCTGCATCTGCTGATGCTGTTCGGCCATGCGACAGTGTCACATCACTCATTGTTTCCTCCACATATGTTCTTTTTTGTTGCTGTCAGTTTACCCTAATTTTAGCGAGATCACAAATCCGTTAGTGTGTCATTGTTTTTTCGTGATTTGGCATGATGGTTATGCCTATGGGGAATTAGAATCGGGAGTAGGCTTTTTACCTGCCCATGCTAGAAGAAGGCGTGAGGGAGGCTGGGCATGCCAGGAACAACTGCGACCACATTAAACGGGCTGCTCGATCTGCTGATCGAAGAGACTGAGGGCGAGACGGTTTCTGTAGTGCGTTTGCTGCGGATTGTCGGTCAGCGCTCTTATGGTCCACTGATCATGCTGCTCGGATTTATCGCTGTAAGCCCGTTGACCATTATCCCGGGGGCAACCTGGCTGGTGGCGCTGCTGACGTTGTTGATTACCGGTCAGATCGTTGTGGGCATGTCGCGACCCTGGATTCCCAAGCAGGTGCTGGAGTACAAGTTCAAGCGCGAACTTCTGCTGAAGGGTGCCGAAAGCGCGCGGGGTTGGGCGAGCGTGTTTGACCGCATTCTGAAGCCACGTCTGTCATTTCTGACGCGCAAGCCGTTCATCCAGCTGGTCGCCCTGATGTGTGTGGCTGCCGCGCTGGTGACTTTTCCTCTGGGACTGGTGCCTTTCGGGCCTCTCTTACCGGGGCTCACAATCCTCGTATTCGGGCTCGGATTGATCGCGCGTGACGGTATTGTTGTGCTGTTGGCGAGTGCCAGCCTGACCGGCTCAATCATCGTCTTAATTCGGTTGATGGAGCGCATTGGCGTGTTGGGCTGGCTGCCCTTCTGATGTGAATGCTCAAAGGACCGGCAACCACATAAAGCCAATCGCTCCGAAAATGCCTACACACATGAGGAGTGTCGCCATCGTGATGACAATGGCGGCGGACCATTGGAGCCAGGCCGCGCGGGGGCGAGCTCTGGCAAATAGCCAAAGCTCCAGAATGGCGAGCGGCAAGAGATAACTTCCAAACTCTAAAATGGGGTCGATGATGATCTGACAGCCCGATGGTGCGCCGAACAGGCCTCGCCCAATCAGATACCACGCCATAATGGCGAGACGAAAAAACCAGACGCCGGAAACTACCATAAAAGTTCGTAGTGCCCAGGCCTCATGGTCTGTGAAACGTCGCTGGACGGCAGACCGCCACGCAAAGTACACAAAAACCAGGATCAGGACCCCGTTGAGCGACACGCCCATGGCTTGATGTATCGACAAGTAGGTCCCGCGTCCCCAGGTCAACCAAAGCCCGGAAATTGCGCCGACGAGCGACAGCGCCAGAAATAGCCTGCCGTTAGCCCTGTGAACGGTCGGATGCTTTTTACGAACTGACGGGACAAGCTGTGCGAGGCCTGAAAGGGTAATCAGTCCACCGATGAGTACATGAGAGATGAAGGCAAAATTGCCCGTTGGGTCTCCGGCCTCATATCCAAGAATATTAGCCTTATCATCCCAGCCAACAAAATCGCCAGAGATCGTGCGGGTGCCGTAAAACAGTATGATAAACAGGAAAAATCCGATCTGACCGACCACTGTAGCGAGGAACCAAAATTGCGCAGATCGCGTGACGACGTTTAATGGTCTTGCGGGGGTTAAGTCAGAGGGAATGGTTGCGCTCATGGTATCGGCTCCGTGTGTGAACATTGCGCGGAGTTGCCGGTGAAAATTGAGAACGTCTTGCCGATTTGGAAATCGGCCAGCTTTTTCGTGTATGATTGTCTGATGCGCCCGGTAACGGATTAGGAAAATGGTTTTCGCACCGCTGCTCACACTCGGACTCGTCTTCGGGTTTCATTTTGCTTTTCGCCACTTCAGTTGGCCTGCGCGACTGAAATGGATCTGGTATGGATTCATGATCTCGTTGGCATCCTTTGTCGCGTCAGCGGCATGGCGTGACGCGCCTGTGCTCGTTCAAATGCCGCTCGAGGTCATGGGAGTGGTGACCTGCGGAATGTCATGGCTTCTGGCCCGGCATTTGTTTCAATCAGACGCAGACCGCGTGGTTTGGCCGCTCATCATTGTGGCGGCACTCGCGATTACGGGGCTCATCATTCTGTTGGCTCGCGCGTCCGGTGCATCGACTGAAAACGGCGCAGCACGCCTTCTGATGAACGCAAATGGCCTTGTGAGTTCAACGGTTCTGTTGCTGGTTCTTGTCGATGTCCTGTCGGGTCTGGGACGTGGCGTTTCCGACAATGAGCGGAGTTTCCGACTCGCTTTCGCAAGCGGATACAGTGTTTTGCTTGTCGTCGCTGTATTCTGGCTCCGGCAGTCAGCGGCAGGGTCTCTCGCTGCTAATATGTCCGACACCGTGAAGATTATCTGCGCTATGGTCGCTCTGATTGGTGGCGGCGCGGCAGTCTGGTACCGTCAGCATTATCCGTTGCAAAAGCGGAAACGTAACGTGGCGCCGGCACGTGAAGATATCGCTTTGGGGGAGCGTATCCGAGCATTGCTGTCGCAGGATGACATACTTACCCAATCGGACCTGAGGGTCCGAGACGTCGCGAATATTCTGAATGAACCAGAACACCGTGTGTCCAGCGCGATCACCACGGGGCTGGGGTATGCCAACTTCAATCGTTTGATGAATGATTTGCGGATCATCCGCGCGCGAGCGGATTTACGCGATCCAAACAAAGCGAAATTGCCGGTTCTGACGATTGCGATGGATTGTGGTTTTGGCTCAATCGGACCCTTCAATCGCGCATTCAAGGATGCAACTGGCCAGACTCCGACACAATATCGCAGAAATGGGCTGGCTACCGTTTTGATACAACAGATCGGGCCACTGGATGAAGCGGATGGCGCGCACAACGCTCATGATTAGCGAAAGGTCGTATTGCACTTGATAATTAGTTGCAATTAGTCCGGTCCGCATCCATCTTGTCAATCAGACAGATTTGAAA
>NZUJ01000026.1 GCA_002701295.1 Ponticaulis sp.
AAGGCGAAGGGCAGTGCTGGCAGGTTCTGGCCATAACGTCTGGCAGTTGCCTGAGTATTTTTGTGTTTTGCCAGAATGGTGCGGATGCGATGATGTTCTTCCTGATCAAGGCGACGATTGTCGAGCCAGTCATCGAGTATCGGCTGAGAGATTGGAACCGTGCGCAAATGCGTTCGGAAATCTGCTGTCTGGATGGATGACCGCAAGACTGTACGAATTCGTTTCTGGAGGTCGCCCGTGAATGGGTCGCAAATACACTCACCGATTATGAAGGCATCCGGCGTGAAGAAGACACAGGTCACCCGAAACGGGCCATAATATCCATCGAAGAAATTCTGACCCGAGAGATGGTGTTTGCCGGAGCCTGCAAATTTTACCTGAGTGCCGTGAGGCGTGACGGCTCGGAATGTCTGGTCACGAAGCGGGCCAAGAAAGGCGTCGAGTTCGGCGTCACTGAAGAGGGATTGTTCAAACTGGCAGGGCTCAGCGCGATCGACAGTGCTCAGTTGGCCGGGTTTCAGTCCTGAAGCTGCGAGCAAGGCCTTCAACGCGCGGCGATAGTCAGATTTGAGCTTTGCCTTGGTGACTTTTTCGAGATGCGCTCTGCGGCGATTGCGCGCCAGACGGACAATCGCCTTGTAAATGAGCTGAGCGATGAAGATGATGATGCTGGTCGCAACCAGTAAGATGCAGGCGGCGAGAAGCCCTTCGAGAAGATTATAGCCGGTGACGTCCGGGCGGTCTTCCCGCTCCCGAACAGATGCCCAGATAAACCCCGCAAGAATGACGCCCAGTTGAATGAGCTGGGCGAACGACATCCAGCGAGGCCGTTCAATTATCTCGTCAAAATTGAAGAACGCCCTAATGAGTGAACGTTCCGAAACCCGGTCTGACATGGATTTAACCTGTCTTCTGCAATCGGTTCTTGACCATTACCTTGACGTTTCTTTAGCACTCGGTCCGGAGATTGCATGCTCATACCTGTTGAGACGCGAGCTTGCGTCTCACTTTTCGCTAATTTAACCATATCGCTCCGACTGGGGACAGGCATGAGGCCATTACATTTTATGCGAAGCGCGTTCGCATCGGGTCTGGCAATGTTTGCTTTTGGGGCAACTGCAAGCGCCGATCCGATCGACTATGATTATCTGGAAGCGCGCATCGAGCAGCTCATGGAACGCGAAGACATGATGGGTCTTGGCGTTGCCGTGGTTGAAAACGGCGATATTCGGTATTCCAAAGGCTTCGGCTTCACCGAAAAGGACGGCACGCCGGTTACGAACAAAACCCGATTCAGATGGGCCTCTGTTTCCAAAGGCCTGTCCGGCACGCTGGCGGCAGAACTTGAGGCAGAGGGACAGCTGGCGCTCTCGTCGAAGATCTCTGACTATACGACGACACTCAAACTGCCGGGGTTTGGTCAGTCGAAGGCGACCATCTCTGATGTGCTCTCCCACCGTCTGGGTCTTGTGTCGAATGCGTATGACAACATTCTTGAAAGCGGCAAGGAGCCTTCAGAGATCCGCGGTATTCTGGGCGATCTGAATCTGATCTGCCCTGTCAGCGAATGTCACGGCTATCAGAATGTTGCCTTTGATACGATTTCAGAGATTTTTCAGGACGTAACCGGTCAGGACTTTGATACGCTGGTGACGCAGAAGGTTTTCCGGCCACTCGGCATGGCGACGGCGGCGACGACCTATGAAGGATTTGTCGGGTCATCAGATTATGCCAAGCCGTATTCATGGCGCGGCGGCAAACTCGTTCGCGACAGCATTACGCTGCCTTATTTCCGGGTCGCTACAGCTGGCGGCATCAGTTCGTCTATCGATGACCTTGCGCGTTATATGCAGGCCCAGATGGGGTTGCGATCGACAGTCTTTGGAGAGCACGCCATTCGCGTGTCGCACACGCCGGTTGTGAAAACACTTCGAGAGGCGCGCGGCATGGGGAGGCGGTTTGATCGTATCCACGACGCGGATTATGCGCTGGGCTGGCGCGTTTATGATTATGAGGGCCGTACTGTGGTTGGGCATCGCGGGGCAGTTCGCGGCTACCGGGCACTCATTCTGTTCGATCCCGAACTCAATACGGGTATTGTGGCCATGTGGAACAGCAATATTTCGCGTCCGACTGGCCTGCAGTTCGAGTTGATGGATATGGTCTATGGCCTGGAGAAGCGCGATTGGATGCGCCTCATGCCTGAAGAGCCAGTGAACGGCGGTTAAGCCGCTTCTGGTGCGCTGTTGAGGGCTTCTTCCAGCTGAGCAAAGCTTGGCTGAGCGGGCGTTGGAATATTGCCGCGGCCAATTTCAACAGAGATCTGAGCAGCATTGCCGTGAAGGTGGGCGACCAGAACGTCTTTGATGATCTGATAGAACTTGCCTTCTTCGTCGATGACTTCACCCAGACGCGCGGCGAATGGACCCACAAGACCGTAGGCGAGGAACACGCCAAGGAATGTACCCACAAGCGCTGAACCAATCAGCTTACCGAGATATTCCGGCGGCTGGTTGATGGCACCCATGGTTTTGATGATGCCCAGAACCGCGGCAACAATGCCGAGCGCCGGAAGGGCGTCCGCCATGCCCTGAAGCGCGTGCGCAGGGGCGTGGGCTTCATGGTGGTGCTTTTCGATCTGTTTTTCGATGGCATCTTCGACCTGATGCGGGTCTTCAAGGTTCATCGTCATCATGCGAAGCGTGTCGCAGATGAGGTCGATCGCGAAGTGATCCTTCATGATCTTTGGATATTCCTGAAAGATGCGAGATTCCTTGGGGTTTTCGATGTGTGCCTCAATGGCGACAACCCCTTTGGTCTTCATCGTTTTGGTCAGGACAAATAATATCGATAACAAGTCGGTATAGTCTTTGGGCTTCCATTTTGGCCCGGCCAGCGCCTTACCAAAGCCGCTGAGAACCCCAATCACCGTTTTAAATGAGTTGCCGATGAGAAGCGCGCCAATGGCCGCGCCGCCAATCATCATCATTTCGAAAGGTGCAGCCTTGATAATTACATCAAAATGGCCGCCAGCGAGCATAAAGCCGCCGAAAACCATGCCGAAAACGACCGCAATACCGATTAGCTGAAACATCACACACAACTTCTGTTGTTATCTTTTCCTCTTCATACCCGAACAGGCTTAACGCGCGGTTGCCTGGCTCGCGAAATTGATGAGCATGTGTGAAAACTTCAGTCATAAATGACACTTCGCGTTGAAGCCGGGGTGCCGGTTTGGTACAAATCGCAACGAGCCCGCTCATGATCTTATGGAGGCACAGATCCTTGCGCAGACTTCTTATCGCGATAGGCGTGAGCGCCGCTGTTCCGAATATGGCTTTTGCAGAAGACTGCACCGCACCTGAGCGTCCTGATTTTTCAATGAATGTCGAAGAGATCGACGTACAGGACTATAATGATGTGACCGAGGGGCTGATCCGGTTCGAAGATGCATCCGCGAACTACCGAGCATGCCTGGATCTTACGATTTCTGAACGTTCTGAAGGATGGGTTGATGCGCTGAGCGCGTATAATGCCTCATCGCTTGCACAAGACGAAGTTTATGCCGCCTATGAAGCCTTCTCAGAAGGCTTCATGGAGGCGAGCGAGAAAAAGGCTGCTGAGGCGGCTGAAAAGCAAAGCGCTGAGTCTGCCGAAGAGGCAGAAGAGCGGCTTGCAGAACTGAATAAAGATCTGCCTGAAGACTTAGGTGAATGATCAGAGTAGAGTTTGGACGGGCAGGCTGACAATGCGTTGCCCATCTGTGTTGCGTAATCAGGAGATACCAAAAATGGCGAAGGGCAAGTTTCTGACAATCGTTCTGGCAGGAGCGATCAGTTGTTCTCCCCTTGCTCTCGCGGTCGACGACTATCGCGTGTGTCCGGCTGAACAGACGCAAATCGGGCTGGAAACCGTGAAAGATGCCTGCGGTACGATTGTGAAGCCTGACTTCGAGATTGATGAGACGACCTCTCTGAGCGACCTGGCTGGCCTGAAAGACGAGCGCGATGCATTCCGCCAGGAAGTCCGCGATTTCGGGACATGCATTACGCAATTCATCAATTCCTATCGTCGCCCGGGTGCGGATGCGAGTTCCACGGCTCCCGATAAAGCGGCATGTGCACACTCCTGGGCTGAAGATCAGGCCACTGAATCCATTCGTGAGTTTGGTCGGTCGTGTTTGCAGTTCAACGACATGGCGCTCATCAAGGGTGAGCCGTCCATGCAAGGCGCATGTTATCCTCAATTCTGATCTGGTGATCTGCGCCCCAATCCAAAGCTTTGAATTGACGCGTATCAGGCGCGAGCGCATTAAGCGCAGATGGCCGATGACACATCAAAGCTGAACGCAGGCAATCGTCGCGGGGCTTTTCGTCTTTTATTCTTCTCACTGATGGCAGTTGGTGCTGGCAACACCATGCTGATCACAGCCGTATTGCCCTTGCTTGTGAGACGACTTGAATTGCCAGCCTGGACAGCCGGTGCGATCTTTTCGCTTTCGGCTTTTCTCTGGGTGGTGATGAGCCCTTATTGGGGGAATAAGTCGAACAAATGGGGCCGGCGCCGTGTCGCGGCCATGGGCATGTTTGGCTTCACCGTGTCGATGGTACTGTTCGGATCCATCGGGGCGATCAGTATGATGGGGCTGATTACCTACTGGCCACTGGTGTTTTTCCTTTTGTTGTCCAGCAGGTCCCTGTTCGGCGTTTTTGGTTCCGGGACCAATCCGGCGGCGCAGGCTTATGTGGCTGACCGGACAGCGCCCTCCAAACGGACCGAGGAAATCGCCACCCTGACATCAGGTTTTACGTTCGGCACAGCCATCGGGCCGAGTCTCGCTGGTGTGCTTATTGATCAGGTCCACCTTCTTGCACCTGTCTTCGTGATTGCTGCGATCGCGCTGACAATCGGTTTGTGCATCTGGATTTATCTTCCCGAAAACCGCCAGCCGGAAATCAAGAAGGTTGATACGCCTGAAGGGAAGGGGTTGTGGCGAAACCCGGGGGTAATGCCGTTTCTGATCTATGGCGTTGGATTGTCATTAGTCTCGGGAATTATCCTTCAGACTTTTCCCTATTTCATGCTCGATCGATTGCAGGATGTTGGCTATCTGGCCGAACCGTCGGAAACGAACAAAAATCCTGGTGCGCAGGAGCTGGGTATTGTGATGACGCTCGGCGCTCTGGCGACGCTCACCGCGCAGCTGGCGCTCATTCCGCGGCTTAAGCTTTCTCCCAAAGCGCTCATGGTGTCAGGTAGTGTCCTGCTGATCATGTCAGCGCTGCTGACTGTGAGTATTCCGTCGCTGGCCGTCTTTGGGGTGGCGCAGATCTTCTATGGGATCGGTCAGGGCTTTTCCCGCCCCGGATTTACTTCGGGCGCGAGCCTTGCTGTGGGGACAACGCTTCAGGGCAATGTCGCAGGTCTTGTCACCGCCGCCAACGGTATGGGATTTGTCGCGTCACCGGTGTTCGGGCTGTGGGCGTATGAGAACATTCACCCATACTTCCCATTCCTGTTCTCTGCAGTGTTGCTCGTGCTGATGGGGGTGTTTGCCTTCTTCAGAGCGACAGCGACCTATAATGAGGCCGACGAAGAGGCGGACACTGAAACCGACTAATGCGCCGGTTTCAGTCTGAAGACGTTTCTCAGAGGGCGCCTTCGACCGCCGCCAGAGCGCGTCGTGTCGGGAAGCCATCGGCAAGCATGCCTGCGGCAATCTGGAAGGACTGGAGCGCGTTCCGCGTTCCGCGACCGGCAATGCCGTCGACTGGTCCGGCGCTGTAGCCGAGCTGGTTCAGCGCGCTTTGAAGGCGTTTGATTTCCTCAATGTTCAAACGGTCGATATCGCGCGGCCAGGCACCGGCAGGCGCAGGGCGGTTCTGAACACCTTCTGCAATAAGACTGACCGAAAGCGCGTAAGAGTCCGCCCGGTTATAGGTCTTGATCACATCAAAATTCGGATAGAGCAGAAAGGCTGGTCCTGCAGCGCCTGCCGGAAGCCAGAGTTCAGACTGACCGATGCCCGCAGGATCGATCACGCCGCCGGTTGCGGGCGTAACGCCAAGTGCTGCCCAGGTAGAGGTCGGCTGTTTCTGGCCATTGGCATAGGAATAGTTGAAAGGTGTCGGCAGGCTGACCTCAACGAGCGATGGCTCGCCTGGGCGCCAGCCCGATGCCTGAAGATAGTTTGCCGCAGAAGCCAGGGCATCTGCACGCGCGCGCCAGACATCCTTGGTGCCGTCGCCCGTCCAGTCGACCGCATAGGCAACGTAGGTTGTTGGCATGAACTGGGTCTGACCCATAGCGCCCGCCCATCCGGCGATGAGCTCATGGCGATAGGCGTCACCAGCCGTCAGTATGGTCATCAATGCCATGAGCTCGCGCTCTGCAAATGACTGACGACGACCTTCTGCAGCCATGGAGGCGAGCGTGGACGGCGCATCAAAGTTGCCGATCACCGCACCATAGCTGGTTTCCATGCCCCAGATGGCTGCGAGATAAGCCTTTTGAACGCCATAAGTTCGCTCGAGCGCATCGAATAGCGCTGTATCGTTTGCGAGTTTCTGTCGACCCGTAGAAAGGCGGGAGGCGCTGACGGTATCGTCGACATAATCCCAGATTGGCTTTGAGAATTCAGCCTGATCCACCGGGGCAGACGACACTGAGAGGAACTGTCGCATTGGCTCAATGCCGTCCAGCACTGAGTGAATGACGTCTTTCGAGTGCCCTGCAGCATAAGCCCGCGGCGCGAAATCGGCGCGCCATGCGTCGAGCTGCGCGTGTCCTGACGAGTCAAATGACCAGGTGGGATTGCCAGGTGGCTGTGTGACTGGCGGTGTCGGATCTGTAACGGGTGGCTGTCCGGGAGCAGGACGTTCAGGTGTGCTCTGGCAGGAAAGGAGCACAAATGCAGAAGCAAAAAATAGAGCGTTCATACGGATCGGAGCCATTGTAAGCGTTTCCCTCATCCCCCATAAATTGGATACAGTTAATCGCTTGTCTTGCCAAATGCTCTTTCCGCAATCTTTGGCGCCCAAAGCAGTTGACTCTGACTGGCCTTGGCTGTAGTCACCGCGCTTCGTTTTAATCAATCGACGGCAGAGAACCCATGAAAGTCAAGTCTTCCCTCAAAGCCCTCAAAGAGCGCCACCGGGATTGCAAAGTGGTGCGTCGCCGTGGTCGTGTTTACGTGATCAACAAAACTGATCCGCGTTTCAAGGCCAAGCAAGGCTAAGCCACACGCGATCGCTCATACGTGAGCGCGGAACTTCCTTGAGAATTTTGATGACGGACCTTGGTATCAGGGTCCGTTTTCTTCGTTTGTGCTTCGTTTTATAGCTTTCACGGCTTTCGTGACCGTCTCTTAACATCTGATCTATTGACCCACCGGCTTCGCGCCTCAATGTTATCTGTCTAGGTTATATGAACTGGCGCGTGGGACATGCACTCATTCTTGTTTTCGGCTTTGGCATCTTTCGTCCTTGCGAGTGGCGCAGCCGGACCGTCTGATGAAATGTTTGAGGAATTACGGACGGCGAAATCCTCTGTAATTGCGGAGTCTCTGGCCGAAGATATTTCGTCTGCGCTGCAGGAATCTGGGTCGGCCACGGCCGACATTCTTCTTGAGCGCGCCCTGGTTGCCGAGGCGATCGAAGATCTCGATATGGCGCGCGAGTTCCTTGACCGTGCGATCGCCGTCGAGCCGGAGTTTTCAGAAGCCTGGTTTCAACGGGCACTCATCTTTCTGAATGAAGGCAAGTTTGATCAGGCGCTTTATGATCTCAATGAAGCACTGACTTTTGAGCCGCGGCATTTCAATGCCTGGCTGACACTCGGCGCCTTGTTTGAACAGCTGGGCGAATCCAAACAGGCGCTCAAAGCCTATCAGGAAGTCCTGAAAATCCACCCCCATCATTCAACAGCTCAATCGCAGGTGCGTCGCCTCGGTCCGCAGGTCGACGGGCGCTCAATTTGATGCATCCGCTCCGCGTCGCTGGTTTCTTGCTGGCGGCTTTGACCCTTTCCTCCTGTGTGTCTTCGGCCATGTACACTTCGCGCGTTGAAACCCGACACCCGCCAGAGGGCGAGTTTGTTTCCCTCGAGACCGGACAACTCCATCTGGTTGATCAGGGTGATGGTGCCCCGGTGCTGATGATCCATGGCGCGAGCGCGAACGTGCGCGAGTTCATGATCACGCTGGTTCCCGAGTTGCAGGACAATCAATTAAGACTGCTGATCCCCGATCGTCCGGGTCATGGGTATTCCGACCGCTTCGAAGATGCTGACCAGCTCGGCGAACAAGCGAGCGCATTTGCCAATGCCGTGAGGCAGCGGACTGACGAACCTGTTGTCGTGGTTGGGCACTCCTTTGGCGGAGCAGTCGCCCTCAGATTTGCGCTCGACTATCCTGAACTCACGCGCAGCGTGGTGCTGATCGCACCGGTGACGCATGATTGGGGCTCGGGGGGTATCACCTGGTACAATCAGGCAGCGGCCTTGCCAGTGATCGGCTATCCGTTCTCTCACATTGCGCCACTTGTTGGTCCGTCTGCAGCGCGGTCCAGTCTGACAAATCTGTTTGCGCCGGCACCAGTACCGGATGACTATGCCGAAAGGCTCGGGGTAGATCTTCTGTTCAGGCCTCCGAACTTTCGTGCCAATGCGCATGACATGGTGTCTCTGCAGTCCGAGATTCAGAAGCAGGATGATCGTTACGCCGGGGAATTGGCCGTGAAGGTTGTCGTGTTTTCCGGCAGCGGCGATACGGTTATCAAGCCCGCTTTGCACGCCGCCCGCCTGAAACGTGAATTACCTGACAATGTTGTGCTTGTTAAACTTGATGATGAAGGGCATATGCCTCACCATCAAAAAGCGCCTATGATTGCTGATACGATCTCCCGACTCGCCAGAGGCGAATCGGTGCAATTATCTGATTTTGAAACCTGACCGGATGAAAACCTATGGCTGACGACAATACGTCCACCGTTTCCATGCAATCCCTCAACCAGGCAACCGCTGAAAAACTTCGGCAGACCGTTGCGCGGATTGAACGACTGGAAGAAGAAAAAGCTGAAGTCGCACAACAGGTGAAAGACGTTTACGCTGAAGCGAAAGCCTTCGGTTTCGACGTGAAAGCGCTTCGCCAGATCATCAAGATCCGCAAGACAGACCGCCAGGAACGCGAAGAGCAGGAACAGGTTCTGGAAACCTATCTTCTGGCGCTCGGCGAAATCTGATTTCGGCTGACGCGTTGAGACGAATAAAAAAAGGGCGCCCAAGAGGCGCCCTTTTCTGTACACACTGTCAGGTGAGCTTATTCGAATTCTGTGCCTTCGAGAGCAGACTCATCGAGGAATACGGCGAATTGTGCGTCGCGACCGTTTTTCACGGCAGCTTCATAAGACTGACGAACGCAGAATTTTTCAGCTTGAGCGCGTGAGCGCAGGTAAGAGAATTCGTAGGACTGCTTTGAGCAGACATCTTTCGCGGCAGCGAGAATTTTCTCGTGCGCATCAACAATGTCCTGTGCAGATGTAGGTTGTGCTGGAAGTTTCACTTCGATGCTTGCTGACTGAGCAAGAGCAGGAGCGGAAACGAGGGCGAAAAGTGCAGTAGACAGAAAAACAGATTTCATTGCGAGTGTCCTTTAGACGAGGTTGAAGGATACTCCCCATGAGGACCGGACTTGCCGCCGGATTGAGATCATAGTGCAGGCATACGACTTTAGTCGCAATCGACAGTTTGGAAGCCATGGTATGCAAATATGCATTGGGCGCGTTGCGTTATGCCGCTTTATCCAAGTTTGCGGATGAAGGACTGGAATACGGCGTAAAAGCTGATTAACCTTATGCCGATCAGTCAGGAACACGCTTTTGCCTCGAGATATCGACCAGAAGAAAACCCGAAAAGCGCTGCGTAAGCTCCGCAAGGCGGTTGAACGCGCCGAGGCTGAAGGCGTTGAGCTGACCGACTGGGAAAAAGAGTTCGCCGAAGGTGTTGATGAACGGCTGAACAAATATGGATCGGCTTTCGCAGACCTGACCAAGGGCGAAGCGGATGAAGCGCTTTCCATGGCGCAAAGTGAAATTCTGCGGCAGCTGGACAAGAAGAGCCGGGGTAAAACCTCTGGCGGGTTTACAACACGTAAGCCGCTCCGGGCGCGCAAGCCCGTCTTCAGAAACCGAAAGCAGGATGAGCCTGAAGAAGCGGAAAATACGGACGAACAGGCGGATTTCGTTCATCGGGATGCAGAACACATCGTACCCAAGCGCGAAATTCCAAAGGGTCCGCCGCAGCTCAAAATTGCATCCGATCAGGGTAAACAGAGCCTAAACGAGACGGAACGTTCACCGCCAAAAAGACCGCAATTCAAGGTGATTTCCGGCGGCAAGTCTGACTGATCTGAACCGTATCCGTCCGCCAGACGTATTGATGATGGCAGGAACGGAGTTCACCCATGCAATCAGTCCTCATCTCAGGCGCGTCGACCGGTATAGGTCGGTCTACGGCAGAGTATTTCGCCGCGAAGGGCTGGCGGGTTTATGCCGGTGTGCGCAAACAGGAAGACGCGCGGGCTCTGGTGGAGGCTAATGCTGATATCGTTCCGGTCACACTGGATGTGACCAAGAAGGAAACCCTGGATGCGGCGATTGGCCTGATCGATAGCCAGCTTGACGGCGGGACGTTGTCTGGCGTGGTCAATAATGCCGGCATTGCGAATATGGCGCCGATTGCCCTGCAGTCGCTCGAAGATTTCAAAGCCCATTTCGAAGTGAATTGTTTTGGCGCATTGGCCCTCACGCAAGCTGTTTTGCCATTGCTTGGCATGGACGAAGCGCGAACGGGAAAGCCCGGTCGTATCGTCAATATCACCAGTATGGGCGGGGAACTGACTGCGCCATTCTTGGGCGCGTATTGTGCCACCAAGCATGCCATGGAGAGCCTGACCGATTCCTTCCGGCGTGAACTGATGATGTTTGGCATTGATGCCATCACTGTGGGGCCGGGGTCTGTGAAAACGCCGATCTGGGACAAGGCCGGTGAGGCCAATAAAGAGACGCCTTATGCGGATACACCCTGGGGTGAGCCGTTAAAGGCTTTTGCTGATGATTTTATCAAGGGGGGCGATGACGGGCTGGAACCTGAAGTGGTCGCTGAAACCGTGTTTGAGGCGCTGACAGCGCGCGAGCCGAAAGCGCGTTATGCGCCGGTGCCGAACAAGCTGACCAGCTGGACGCTGCCCCGCCTGTTGCCGCGCCGCATGCTCGATAAGATCATGGCGAAACGGTATGGGCTTTTGAAAGACTAAACGGCGCAGATCTTGATCTTAAGCTCTGAAAATGCAGGAATTAGTTGATCGGCCATTCCGGAGCAGGCAGTGCTGCCAGACCATGTAGACCCTTTTGCATTTTTTGTCGTCAGCATACTCGCACTGGCATTTCTGTTTGCGGGAGCACTGCTCATATGGCTCAATTTTCGCGTTGTTTTCGAAGGCTATAAGGCCCGGCTTTTGAAGGTCGGTTACATCACCATCTCTTCTGGAGAAGGATCGACGCGGGCATCCGTTTACAAGATTCTGGATGGTGCGCGGGCAGGCGAATATGGACGCGCAAATGTCGGCCATCTGACGCCGAAAAAGGTCCTGATCCCGGACGACCCTTCCAGGATCAATACGTCGCGACTTAAAGAAAAAGACAAATCCGAAATCAGCGGCTGGGCTCATCGGTCGGCAGAATTTGCAGTCACCTTGAAGGATCTGATCAAAAACAGCCTTTCAGCGGGTATCCTGCTTGCTATCGGCATTGGTTTCGTGGTGCTCGCCGTCAGACTGTATATTGGACGATGAAAGGTCGGACCCGCTCTCATGCCTGAATCTCTTGAATGGATCATAGCCGGACTGGCCGTCATTTTTGCGCTCGTACTGGGCGGCATGGGGGTCCACTTCATTCGAAAGAATGCAAGATTCAGAAAACAGGGCACGTCATCCCGGCTGAAGGTTCTGGATCTGGCAGTCATCGTGTCAGGCGGGTCAGACCCCGGCACGCAAATCGTTCCAATTTATGAGATACTGGATGGCCCAAGAGCAGGCGAGACGCTGCGCTCGGATGGGGGAAGCCCCGCTATTCAGTCGACTGTCACCAAGCTACCAGATGCCGAGACGTCCGGCTATAAATCCAAGCTCAAACAGATCGGTGAGGTGCGTACAGGCTGGGTGCATCCAACTGAGCCCATAGCAATGGCAAAGAAGGATCAGGCACTGATCGGCGCGGTCTCCATCTTCATGATCGGTTTCGCTTTCATGGCGCTCGGTTTGGCCGTGTTTCTGATCGTGAATTGAAAGGGCTCAGCCTCAGCTGGCGGAAAGCCCAACATCCGCCAATACCTCCGCCTGCCGCTGCGCGAGTGCATCGGCGCTGAAGCCTTCAATGCTTTCCTCGAACAGTCGGCAGTAATTTAGCTCTGCGCCAAGGCGGAGATAGGCGGCGCCAAGGCCGATAGCTGCGCGATCCATGAAGACGAATTCGGCCGGTATGGTGACCGGTCCGCGCTCTTTCAGGAGTTTGCGCACCTGAAAGGCTTCCTTCCGCCCATATTCACCCGGTGAAACGCCGTCAGCGATCGGGCGGACCCTGTCATCAAGGATCGGTCCATAAATGAAGTTCGCCCAGACATTCAGGACTTCACCAAGCTCACGGGTGAGGCCCTTAAAGCCCCAGATTTCGTAAGCCTCCATACATCCGTCCAAATCGTCTTTACGGATGGCTTCGCGAAGTTTCACCACGCCATCAACGAAGCTGGCAGGGAAGATGCGGATACAGCCAAAATCGAGAAGATTGATGCCGGACCCATCTCCCGTGATCTGGTAATTCCCCAGATGCGGGTCGCCATGAATGACGCCATAGCGGTTCATCGGGTGCCACCAGGTCCAGAACAGCATTTCGGCAATCTGATTGCGGGTGTCTTGCGGTGCGTCTTCAAACTGGTGGAGCGGTTTGCCGTCCATCCAGCTCATTGAGAGGAGGCGGCCTGAAGAGAGATCGTCAAATGGTTTTGGAACCGTAACAAAATCCTTTTCAGCCAGCATCTGGCCATAGAGCCGCATGGCTTTGCGCTCGCGTTCATAATCGAGTTCTTCGCGCAGGCGGTCAGTGATCTCGCCAACCATTTCCGTCGGGTCGATCGAGCCATCCATACGCTTGAAGAGGCCCAGCAAAGTGCCGAGCTGATTGACATCGCTCTCAACAGCGCTCGACATGTCCGGGTACTGAAGTTTGCAGGCAATGGGTTCGCCGTTGAGCGTGGTCGCCTTGTGTACCTGCCCGAGAGAGGCAGCGTGCGCGGCTTCCTTTTCGAAGCTACCGAATTTTGACTGCCAGTCAGGTCCGAGTTCGGCGCGCATGCGGCGTTTGACGAAGGGCCACCCCATAGCCGGGGCATGGGCCTGAAGCTGAGCGAGTTCTTTGGCATATTCGGGTGGCAGAAAGTCTGGAATCGTTGAAACCATCTGCGCGACTTTCATCAGCGGCCCCTTGGTGTTGCCAAGCGCAGCGGCCAGCGCGCCAGCGAGTTTCTCATCACCCCCGCCAAACACCCGGTTTGCCCCAAATTGCAGGGCAGCACCCGATAAGTTCGTTCCGACTTTCGCCGCACGCCCGAGACGGGCAGAAAATCGATTGCGTTCCGGATCGTCTGTCATGCAAGTCTCCTGAAAACAGAGATAGTTGCTTAGCGGTCAATTCCGAGGGGCAAAACAAAAAGGCCGCACTCTTACGGGAGTACGGCCCTTGGGCAGGGGGAGGTTGCGCGGGTCAGACCTTACTGGTTGGACGCCAGCATAACTGTCTGAGCGTCAGTGATTTTCTGCATCACCTGGTCCATATTCACGGACACGCAGTGATCAATGCGACGTTGTGCGTCGAGGCCGCGCAGGCCATTGCCTTCTGATGCACATGCGTCTTTCACCTGTGACTGGATGGCAGAAACACCTTCAGCAGTTTGAACGCTTGCAGCGTCGTACTGAACTGTGATCGGCAGGTCTGAGCCAGCGAAAGCTGCTGGAGTGATGGCTGCACCAATAAGGGCGAGAGTTGCGATAGTCGTTTTCATAATGTGTCCTTTTTTCCTCTGATCAGCGTTCCGTGTTGTGTCCCGCTTTCGATGAATGGGATTTATTGATTATCAACAAATCTTCAAGGGGAAATTATCGAAAAACAATATTTATTTTTCGTAATACAGAAAACATTCTGGGTCCGGCTTTTGCTGATACGCCCTGAAATTGGGCGAGTCGCGCAGATGTCAGCAGGTCATTAGCGCGCCAAAAATATCTGGAAAAAATGAGCTTGAATGTGCAGAAAGAGCCATGAACGCATCACAAACACGCCTCGCTCGCTATCAGAAATGGCTCAAGAACCGCTCCCAACCGGCTCCGGATATCATGACGGGTATAGGCAAGACTGTGGGTGAACTTGCGCTCGACCGTGAGGGATTACAGAAACGAGGCTGGACAGACCTTCCTATTGAGTTCGTACCAGAGGCGGGTCAGCTCCTTGTGGGTGGGTATCTGGAAGAGCGCGCCATTTATAACAGTCCGGTTTTTGCCGGTGATGGTCATGAGGCGCGCACGCTTCATCTGGGGCTTGATATCTTTGCGCCGGCAGAAACAGGCGTCTTCGCGCCGCTCGAGGGTCATGTTCACAGCTTTCAGGTCAATAATGGCGAGCTTGATTATGGCCCGACACTCATTCTGGAACATCAGCCCGAAGACGGGCTGACTTTCTGGACGCTTTACGGACATTTGTCTGAAGATTCTCTTCTGGGGCTCGAAGACGGAGATCCGATCACAGCGGGTGAGAAAATCGCCGAACTTGGCGCGTCAGATGTGAATGGGGGCTGGGCGCCGCATCTCCATTTTCAGATCATGCTGGATATTCAGGGACGACGCGGCGACTTTCCGGGCGTCTGCCGAAAGTCAGAAATTGAAGCGTGGAAGCTGATCTGCCCGGACCCGGCGCAACTTCTCGGGCTGTCCACAAACGAATAAGCCGCCATGATGAGATGGCGGCTGCTTCGTCGGCAGGAGGTGTTTCAGTGATTAGCCTGAAACGCGTCCGCTGGACTGATCGTAATGTGCCGTCAGAACCGGTGACGAGATGGCTTTCAGCGCGTCTTCCGTGGTTTTGGCCACACATTGGTTTTCCATCTGCTGAAACTTCACGCCCTTGCGAGACGATGTGACGTCGCAGGCAGCGCGGATTTGATTTTGCAGGCGGTCGTAAAGTGCCTTTGTGCCTTCTGCTGTTTCGAATTCGGCAGCTTTGTAGTCGAATTCAATGTTGAATGTTTCATCTGCCAAAGCTGCTGGAGCCAGAACAGATCCGCCAAGTGCGAGTGCGATGAGTACGTTTTTCATTTCCAGTGTCCTTCCAATTCCGGCGTTTTCCCTGGCCGGTTATCCAGATCACTGCTCCCTACGACTAGTTATATATCGAATAACAATAAATTTATCAAGTGAAATTATCGTAATTCAATAAATTTTGTGTAACGGATGCGGAAGGTTGCCCGCATTGCTGGTCCATTCGGACCTCATATTATAAGTCTATCTGAAATGTTGTTCAGTCGGGGAAGTGGATTTCATGAGGGTTTCAAAAGCAGCGCTGGTGGCATCAATTGTCACGTTATCAAGCTTGTTTCCTGCTTTCGGGCAGACGCTTGAGGATGCCGTCGATCAATCTGTCGTCGAGCTACAGGAGCTGACGGGTGATGCCTTTATAGATGAGGCCGAAACGATTTTGATGCGCTGGGACGAACTCGGCGGAAATAGTTCTGCTTATTTTGATGCCGCTGAGATCGTTATTGCCGAAATCGATGAGTTTATGGCTGACACGCAGGCGGTGCAGGAAGCGCTCCCGGTCCCTCTTGGGGCGCTTCAGATGATTGCCCTCAATTATACTGGAACTGCGTCGGCGACTGGCCAGACATTTAATCCTGAAGATGCGCTCGCCGTCTATGACACGGGTATAGTTACGAGCCGGATGGGCCCACCCATGAGCTTTCGCGGCGAGTACCAACGAATCATGAAGCGGATCTGGATTGAGACCTGGGGCCGTTCAAATCTGGATGGCATGGTCGGCGAAGAGGCGCCCAGCGACTATGCGAAAATGCTGTTTGATGTGTTCGATGCGCCCAGCCTGTGTGAACCGGGTGAAGCTGTCTTCTGGTCCTGTCAGGATGAAGATCGATCACGCCTCTTGTCTGTTTGTGGGTCACCCACGAGCGCAGCCGATGCATCCTGGGTGCAATATCGCGTTGGAAAACCGGGAGCGCTGGAGTTGAGCTATCCGGAAGCCCGGATGTCCGGTGCAGATATGTTCGAGCGCGAGATCTGGCGCTATGGCGGTTCGACACTGCGTTTTTCGAACGGAGAGTTTGCTTACAGCATTGATGCTGACAGCTTTACGGACACGGCAGACATATCGGTGAAGCGCGGTGAGGAAGAGGTTTTCAGCCTGTCTTGCAAAACCTCGCATCCGTTTCTGGATACAATCGGTGGGCATCTCGGCGAGGCTGGAAATGACGAGGCGCTTACGATTATCCCTGGTAAGGTTTCGGACGAACCGGTTACGGCATGCCCGGCGACTGTCATGACGAGCTGGTCATGCCTTGATGAATCTGATGGCGAAGTCCTGTCGCTCTGCACATCCGGGGAAGATGATGATCGCCGGATACAGTTTGTTTCGATTGCTGAGAATGGTGACTCGCGCCGGGTGCCGGAAGACCCAGTTCTGCTTAGCGGTGAGGGTTTTGACCTCTATGCGAATTCTGCCGGTGAGGCAGTGGCAAGTTTTACGCTGGGCAATGAGGAATACTATCTAAGCGGTGACAAGCCTGGTGAGACAGGCAGCATGACCTATTGGCGTGGAGGAACGCCCCGGTTTGACAAGGACTGCACGGTTCAGTCGAGCGCCCTGCCGGAACTCTTATCGTCTCGGGAAAATGGTCAGGCGGCTGAAACAGATACCGGGTTTTCCTATTCGCCGCAGCCGATTCTCTATGGCGGTGATGACGGTCAGCTTTTGCCATCTCCGTCAGCATTTGACGATGTGATCAGAACGCTCAAGGGCCTGGAGGCCGGGGGATATTTTGAAGCGGGTAAGGGGCTGACCCCTGTCGACAGCCTCGGTGGTGAGGCGGCAATTCCTTACGCCATGGGACTGCGCGATGAGGCGTTTCACTGCGCGGCGGACCATGGAGGTATCTGTGCCGCGCCGGATGAGATTTACAATCTGAAAGCTTTCCTTGTCGGATTTCGCGATGAAGGCGGAATTGACTGGTTCAGTCCGGAAGCTGCGGCCATTCGAACGCCTGAGGAGATTGATCTGGGCGACGTGGCCCTGACTTTTTCTGCCCTGTCCCCGCCCGGGACCCCCGTTGTCAGATATGGCGATGGCTTCTGTCAGGCGCGCGCCTATTTCGAAGACTGGGAAGCGGGTAACCAGATGTATTATCGCGCTGCCGAGAGCCTCTATCCAGCGGGTGAGCCAGACTGGGATTGGATCTGGTCCAGCTTTTACGGCGTTGTTGGCCGCTATAATGTGCGTGCAGAACCTTCTGCCTCCGCCGATGTCATCGGAATAGCTGAGAATGAAGCGATCCACTTTCCGTCCTTCGAGAGCGTGACGTCTGCGGACGGATATGACTGGCGCGAAGTTGCTCTGCCTGATGGGACGCGCGGATACATCGGAGCCGGTCTGAAGGACATTCTCATCATTGATGATGCGGGTCAGGTTTGTGCGACGGTTGACGGAGACGAGGTGCGGTTGACCCAGATAACAATCGGGGGCGAATGACCCCCTTTTTGGAAGCCCGAATAGAGATTTAATAAAATTTCTCGCCATTAACAGACTGGCATGACAGTTGCTTCACACTGGTATGTTCCAGGAGTGTCGGGTATGCGGGCCAGTTTTCAGGGTAATATTTCAGAGCTGACAACGCTCCGTTTTCCGTTCGCGATCCTGATCGCGATTTATCACTATACGAATTATTTCTCTGACTATGAGACCACAGGCTTTGTCGCTCTGGAGAGACTGTCCTTCGTTTTGGACTTTTTCTTCATCCTGTCAGGGTTTGTTCTGGCGCACATCTACAACGACTCAGGTCGTTTCAATTACCGCAAATATATTCTCAGACGCTTCTTCCGTATCTATCCGCTTCACATCGTGACGCTGTTTTCGCTGATCCTGATTTTTATGGTTGGCTCTGCGATGGGTATCGAGGCCTCGCATCCTGAGCGGTATCAATCTGATACAATCTGGATGCACCTGTTGATGGTTCAGGCCTGGCCGATTGACCCGGTCATCTCGTTCAACGTCCCGAGCTGGTCGATCAGCGCGGAATGGTTTGTCTATCTGACCTTCCCGGCATTTCTGGCGATGCGTGAGCTTAAACGGCCGAATTTGCTGTTTGCATTCGCCATTGCACTTACCGTGTTCTGGTATGTGTTCACGATTGCGACGACCGGATACAGCTATTCAGACCTTGAAGGATATGCGCTGGCGCGCGTTGTTATCGGCTTCATTCTTGGCTTTGCCCTGCGCGAATGGCTGCGCGAATACCGCATGCCGTTCACGAGCTTTAAGGGCGCCTCCAGCATTCTGGCGATCGCCATGGCCTCCAGCGGACTGTTGGGGCTGCCCGCAGTCTTCTCGATTGGCGTCTTCATTTTCTTTATGTGTGCGGCATTTGAACGGTCGATGGCTGGAACCAAACATCCGTATTTTGACAATCCATTCTGGATCAAACTCGGTGATACGGCCTTCGCGCTCTACCTGATCCATATGCCCTATGCGATCTATATGAATAATCTGATCGAACTCGGCACTGGCATCACCCTGCCTGGGCCATCCAGTGATCCGGCTGTTTTCGGCGTGTTTGCCTTCCTTACCCTGTCCAGCATTCCTGTTGCCTGGGTGGCGCATCAGTTCTTCGAACAGCCGATTGCCATGCTGGCTCCGCGATTTGTTGAGACCAGCCTTGCGCGGTTCAGCAAAACAAAAAAGCCGACACAGCTCCAAAAACAATAAATTGCCACGGCTGGCTTAAGTATAATTTTAAGTCAGTGTGCCATCTTGGCACCCGATAAAGACATACCGCATGCGGTGGGATGAGGGTGATAAGCAATGGCAAAGACGGTTCTCGTCGTTGATGACGATCCGACACAACGACGGCTTCTTCAGGCTGCCGTCGAGAAAGCAGGCTTTGCCTGCCGTGTTGCGCCAGATGGTGAAAGCGGGCTGGAAATGGCACGCAACGCGTCTGATGGCGTGGATGTCATGCTGCTTGATCTGGTCATGCCAGGTATGTCGGGAATGGATGTGCTTGCTCGCCTGCAGGAGACCCGCCCGGAACTGCCGGTGATGGTTCTGACAGCCTCTGGCAGCATTGATACTGTCGTCCAGGCCATGCGTGCCGGCGCAATCGACTTTTTCGTCAAACCTGTCTCTCCGGAACGTGTTGTGGTCTCCATCCGCAATGCATTGCAGATGTCAGACCTTCGCGGTGAGGTGAAACGCCTTAAAAAGACGGCGAATGGCGAATTGTCCTTTGATGACATGATCGCCTCTGCGCCAACCATGCGTCAGGTCGTGCGGCTCGGCCAGCGCGCAGCGTCCTCCAATATTCCGATCCTCATTCTTGGTGAGAGCGGTGTAGGTAAAGAGGTGATTGCGCGGTGTATCCAGGGTGCATCCGAACGTGCAGGTCGGCCGTTCGTAACGGTCAACTGCGGTGCGATTCCGGAAAATCTGGTCGAAAGCATTCTGTTTGGCCACGAGAAGGGCGCGTTTACAGGCGCTGTCTCGAAATCTCTCGGTAAGTTCGTCGAAGCCGATGGCGGAACGCTCTTCCTTGATGAGGTTGGCGAGCTGCCACTTGATATGCAGGTGAAGCTGCTGCGTGTGCTTCAGGAGAGCGAAGTAGATGCAGTTGGATCACGCCGTCCAACCAAGGTGGATGTCCGCATTATTTCGGCGACAAACAAGGATTTGTCTCAGCTGGTCGCTGAAGGTCGCTTCCGTGAGGACCTTTATTACCGACTGAATGTTTTTCCGGTGGATATGCCGAACCTTCGCGAGCGCAAGGAAGACATACCCGCTCTGACCGCCCACTTCATTCGACGTTTCAATGCCTCGGAAGGTACCAAGGTTTCCGGTGCCAGCCGCGACACGCTGGCCATGCTGTGCGCCTATGACTGGCCGGGCAATGTGCGTCAGCTGGAGAACATGATTTTCCGCGCCGTTGTGCTGTGTGAAGGCGACGAACTTCAGCGTCAGGATTTCCCTCAACTTTCCGGCATTGCTGTCGATCTCTCTGATGAGGATGTGGCTGACGCGCCGGATAAGACCAGTCATTCAGCGATGTCTGGCATGCCGATGGACCTGTCTTCAGACGATGAAGACCATCCGGTGCGTGTGACCGGACCAACCGGTGAGCTTCGATCTCTGGAAGAGGTTGAGCGTGATCTGATCCAGTATGCCATCGACTTTTACGCGGGGCATATGTCTGAAGTGGCACGCAAGCTTGGAATTGGCCGGTCAACGCTTTACCGGAAGGTGCGCGAGCATGATCTGCGCGTAAAGCCTGAAGACACAGAAGCGGAAGCCAGCTGATTTTCCATCGCGTGAGCGTGATTTGCCCGACCCGGCGAGCTTTGGCAGTTTAGCGTTTTGCTGATGCCGGGGGTGTGAATGGTCCGATCGGGGATTCTGGGGTGTTTGTGTCTTCTGCTGATTGCGAGCGGTTCGACTGCGCGCGCAGATGTTGAGGGCTTTGGCTGGATTGACCGCAGGCTCGATGACATCCGACAGGCGCTTTATCGCCTGGACCCGGCAACACCCGAAGACGAGCGTGGCGAATATCCTTTGCAGGAGATCCAGTTTGCGCAGACTGCGTGCGAACTGATCCGCGGCGAAATCAATACCCGAAAACCATCGAACCGCCTGCCGCGCGATGTGAAAACATCGCAGTCAGCACATCAGGCCGTTCTCATGTTGTGCATCGACCTTGCACAACAGAAAGACAGGATCACGCGTGGTTATATGATGGACCGGCGTGATATTCGATTGATGGAATTGCAGGTTCAGCAGACGCGCGACATCATGGCCTTCGCGTCATCGCTCAAGTCTTCGGCAAGCTGGCAGGACTGATCAGCCGTCGCGCCATTTTTCCATGGACAGAGAAATCTGGAATGTCTCACGGTATTTCGGGCTGTCAGACGGGCGTGGCGGTTTATTGCCTGTCATGTTCATGATCTCCGCCAGCTTGTTGTGCGCAGCGCCTGACTGCCCCGCACCGATATAGGCGTGCAGTTCAACCAGGGCAGAGGAGAGCGGATCGCGAGCCCTGATGACGAAATACGGCTCGTCTTCGGGAAGGTCGTTATAAACGTCGAATTTTGAGGGATTGGCTTTGGAGCCGAGGGGCGCACTCATGGTAAGGCCTTTCATGGGCTTCGAATCACAGGTTTCTAAGTGACGTCAACTATTGCCAGACTGCAAGCAGAGGTGAAAGAATTCCGCAGGGACTTGTAGGGCGAGGGTGGCAATGAGCACACGATTGATCAAGACCGGTATCGTCATATTCGTTGTGGTTTGGATTGTCCTCACAGAAACCGCCCTCAGACCTTTGCAGGCGGTGGGGTTAGAGCCTGAATGGCTCGGCTATCTGTTTGATGGGCTCTCAGGTCTGCTCGAACCTTTAAACGCCACGCCGCCAGCTGTTTTGTCTGACAATCCACTGAAGTCTCCAGCATTCGTTAAGCCAGTCTGGTATGGTCTGCCTGCATTTACGCTGTTCAACACGGCTTTGTTCGCAAAGGATTTCGGCGTTATTCCTGGCATTGCCCTGATCTATGTCGCTCAGCTCGCACCATTGTCACTCTTGTTCTATCCGCGCAAATGCATGACGGTTTTTGCCCCGACCATGTTACCCATGCTTCCGATTATGATCGGGTTTTTGGGATATGCGGGCTATGAAGCGCTTTCACCCGGCCCTACGATTTTTGGAATTCTCGCGACAAGCGCCTATTTTCTGGAGCTTTTTGTTGTTATGCCAATATTTGCAAATGCGTCTCTGAAGTCTGGCCCGGAAAACGAATTTTAGGGCTGAGCCCGCGCACAAATTGGTCTCCGACACGTCTGACACTATGTATCGCTTGTTTGCCGCTATTGAGGTTCCGGAAGAAGTTGGCGAGGAACTCTCTCTTATTTGCGAGAAGGTCACCGGCGCGAGCTGGCGCCCTGTCGAGAATTTTCATATCACGCTGCGGTTCTTCGGTGAGCTGGATGGAACCGAGGCGCGTGATCTGGACCATGAACTCGGCGAGATCAGGGCGGGTCAGTTTCAGCTCAATCTGAAAGGGACCGGCTGGTTTGGCGCAAACGAGCCGCATTCGCTTTGGGCGGGTGTCGAAAAGAGCGAGCCCTTGCTGAGCCTGTCTTCGCGATGCGAACGCGCGGCGCGACGCATTGGTTTGCCGAAGGAAAAACGTCCCTTCAAGCCGCATGTGACATTGGCCTATCTGCATGGGACACCTTTGGAGGAGGCGGCCAGTTTTGCGCAAAAGCATGCTCTGCTGAACCTCGGTCCGTTCTGGGTCGACCGGTTTCACCTGTATTCGAGCTGGAGCGGCAAGGGGCCATCCCGATATGTCTCTGAAGCCGAATATCCTCTTGGATGATGCAATGCAAAAAATAGGGTCTGGCCAGACTGCAAATTCGGTCTAGGATGTTGGTAAGACAGAGAAACGGGACGGAAAGCAGCGTGAAGCCCGATAGCGAACAAGCAGAACAGGAACGACCCAGAGAAGGTCCACTTGCAAAATTTGCCGGTGCGGTGCCGCCAGCGCCGGAATGGTTCACCAATGCTGTCGCATCCGGCTATGAAACGCGCTTCGTTCGCGTAAACGGCGCCCGCATTCATTATCAGAGCTGGTCATCTTCCAAAAAGCCGGGGCTTTTGCTGGTTCATGGCAATGGCGCACATGCGCATTGGTGGGATTTTATCGCGCCTTATTTCGCGAAGTCCTTCAATGTGGTTGCCATGACGTTTTCCGGCATGGGCGAATCGGATTGGCGGGACACCTATGACATGGACACGTTCTGCGAAGAACAAATCGCGGTGTGTGAAGCCACAGGCATGTTCGATCACGAAGTGAAGCCGACCATTGTGGCGCACTCATTCGGTGGCTTTGTGACAATTCTCACGGGTGCACGCTATGGTCATCGCCTTGCGGGCACCGTGATTGTGGACAGCCCTGTAAATCCGCCCGATCGGGATATTGGCCGCCGACCGAGAACCATCCGCGGCAATCGGATTTATCCTGACCTCAATACAGCGCTCAGCCGGTTTCGTCTCGCGCCGCCGCAGCCGTGCGAGAATGACTATGTGCTCGATTACATTGCCCGCTGGAGCCTGAAACAGGTGGATAATGAGCGTGGAAAGGGATGGTGCTGGCGGTTTGACCCCGACATCTGGCAGCGCTTTGATTTCGGACGGCCGGGGAGTGAGCTTCTGAAAGCGACAGCGTGCCGGATTGCTCTGTTCCGCGGCGAAGACTCCGAGATTTTTCCTGATGAAGTCAAAGACTATATGCAGCAATTGCTTGATCGGAATGTTCCGTTCGTTTCAATTCCGCATGCCCATCATCATGTCATGCTGGATCAGCCATTGGCGTTCATTGCTGCGCTTCGTACGTTGCTGGAGGATTGGGACCACTCTGCACCAAACAGACAAACCTGAGGCAAAGGCGGATTTCTTTATCCTCCGGGCCAAGAAGACTTGCTCTGAGGCGAGCTTCACATTATCCAGAACCAGTTTTTGAACTTTGGCTGAAAGGGCGCTTCGTATGAGCGGAGAATATGTTCGCGGCGAAATGAATATCGACACCCAGAAGGCGACCTGGGAAGGCTTCATGACTGTGGCCAAATGGTCGGGTGTCATGCTGATCCTCGCGGTTGCTTACGCGACCTTCACGCTGACCATGGGCATGAACTGGATGATTGCTCTGGGTATTCTGGCGATTACCGGTTTCGTGCTTGGACTGGTCATGGAGCTGGGAAGCGGCTGGAACGTGGCTATTGTGAGCCTTGTCGTTATTGCCGTGGTGCTTCAGCTGATCATCATGTTCGCGCAAGCGGTGCTCTGACACCGCTTTGATCGCTCAATGATCTGAATGGCGACAATCGTCACAGACCATAACTGACGGATCTGCTGTCAGGGCATCTATATCGATGGCTTCATGGCAGGTGATACAATATCCGTAATCGCCTGCTTCCAACCGGGCGAGCGCCATCTCGACCTTGAACAAAATATCTGCGCGGCTCGGTCTATTCGAGCCGCTTTTTGTTATGGAATAGTGCGAGCCCCCCCGGATACCGATATCCGAGGCGGTCAACGGCTCCGATTTTGACGGGCCGGAAGTTGAAATCGTCTTTCTCACACAATCATGCTGCTTCTGAATTGACATATCGGCAAGCGTTTTTTCGAATCATTAAAATATGTGATGCCAAATGCATGACGAATGGTCAGTGACAGGGGCGTGCAATTGGCTGATTGGCAATTGGAACTGCAGAGCGTGAGCAAACGGTTCGGGCGGTTTCATGCTGTTCGAGACGTCAGTTTTGCGCTGCCGAAAGGGTCTATCACCGGCTTTCTGGGGCCGAATGGTGCGGGCAAATCAACGTCGCTGCGCATGGCGCTCGGCATTATGCCGCCGGATGAAGGGCAGGTCCGGTTGTTTTCCGGTCCGCCAAACCTCACCAATCTGCGCCGGGTTGGTTTTCTGCCAGAAGAGCGCGGTCTCTATAAAAAAATGAGCGCTCGCAACATCATTGCCTATTTTGGACAGCTGAAAGGCATGTCGAGATCTTCTGCAATCAAGCGCGCAGACGAACTGTTAGACCGGTTTGGCCTTGGCGAGTTCCGGAAATCCAGGATCTCAAGGCTGTCCAAAGGCATGGCGCAGAAGGTTCAGATTCTGACGACCTTTGTTCATTCGCCCGATATGATGATCCTTGATGAGCCGTTCTCCGGTCTCGACCCCGTCAATCAATCTGACCTTGAAGCGCTGATCCGCGAAGAACATGCGCGCGGCACGACAATTCTGTTTTCGACGCATGTGATGGAGCATGCCGAGCGGCTGTGTGACCAGCTCATTATTCTCGCCGCCGGGCGCAAGATGTTCGACGGAACGCTGGAAGAAGCCTATGCGACGCAGGATAACTTCGTGCGCATTGCGACGGCAGCAGATGCAGGCGCGGACAATCCGTTCGCTGACTCTGCCTTTCCGGCAGTGTTGCTGAATCCTAAAGAACCGAATGCGGACACGGATCGCCTGTGGTGGGAAGTCTCCCTGCCTCGCGGTTCTACCAGCCAGGATGTTTTGAAATTCGCGGTTGAGCGTGGGATTGGCATTGCCGGTTTTGAGCACGCCGAACAGCGCTTACGCGACGTGTTCGTATCGCTCGTAACCGAGGCGGAAACCCGATATGGAGCAGACCGACATGTATAGGCTTTTTCTGGTCGCCCGCCGCGAGTATCTGGCTTACGTGACGGCGTGGGGGTTCTGGATCGGACTTCTGATCACACCGCTGGCGCTGGGGCTTGGCACCACCGCGGCCGCCACTATGTATGGTCAGGCAAGTGCCGCTGAACCCAAACAGGGCGGCCACTTTCGCGTTGGCCTGAAACACGGATCGACCTCGGATTCGCTGAACCCCGAGCTGAACAACGGCACGCACACCCTGCTGGATTTTTCCTGGCGTGGGTATCTGGTGGAAATGGACGTCAACGGGCGGCCCGTG
>NZUJ01000027.1 GCA_002701295.1 Ponticaulis sp.
CCATTGCGCCATCTTATGAGGAGTTGCGTGGTTTCAGTCATGCGGGTCTTCGGTATCGGTTTCTAAGTCAGTCAGGACATGAATTCTTGTTGATGCCGATGGTTCAATCTGAGCTTAGTGATAGTCTAGATGAGAATGGCGATCATTGGGAGGGGTCTTTGACGCGCTCTGCAGAACGGGACCGCAAAGTTCTGGAACTTTTTGAAGCCGCGATGGAGCTGCCTTCCGCGACGCGTCTTGACTGGGTCAAACTTCAGGCGGGCGATGATGCGGATGTGTATCGAGCTGTTCTCAAAATGCTCGATATCGACGAGTCGGATGTATCGTTTCTGAGAACGGGTGCTGCTGGCAATCAATTATCAAGCGTTGTGCATCCGG
This sequence comes from Ponticaulis sp., assembly GCA_002701295.1. Lineage (GTDB taxonomy): Bacteria > Pseudomonadota > Alphaproteobacteria > Caulobacterales > Hyphomonadaceae > Ponticaulis. Next base: position 379 of record NZUJ01000027.1, read on the forward strand.
AACGGGTCGGCGCCTATCGAATTTCCCGCGTTATCGGGGAAGGGGGGATGGGCGTCGTTTATGAAGGTGTTCGTGACAAAGGAGATTTCGAGCACACGGTTGCCATTAAAGTTATCCGCCCAGGGCTTTTCTCTACAGCGCTCGTGGAGCGGTTCGGAAACGAACGAAAAATTCTGGCGAGTCTGACCCACCCAGGCATTGCGAAGTTATTTGATGGTGGTGAACTTGAAAACGGGTCTCCGTTCATCGTCATGGAGTATATCGACGGTGAGCCGATCTCGCGCTGGATTGCCGAACGATCGCTCGATGAGAGAGAAACTCTCGAACTATTTTGCGATATTCTCGACGCGATTGCACACGCCCACCAGAACCTGATTGTCCATCGGGATATAACACCTTCAAATGTTCTGGTGACTTCAGAAGGGCAGCCCAAGATTATCGATTTCGGGATTGCCCGCCCACAAGCTGATGGTTCTGACGCAAGGGAATCCTCTCAAAGTTCTTTGGTCAGTCTGAGTTTTACTCCTGGATTTGCGGCGCCAGAACGAGAACAGGGTGCGCCGCCGAATATCGTGTCCGATGTTTTTTCTTTGGGGCGACTTTTAATTGCCTTGTTCGACGGCAAACCGGTCCGAAACGATCTTCAGGCCATTATGGACAAAGCGTGTAAAGCGGATCCGTCTGAACGATATGCATCCGTTTTGATGTTCCGAGAGGATATCGACGCTTATCTCACGGGTCATCCCATTTCCGCAAATCCGCCGAGCCCGGCCGGAAAGTTTGGGTATTTCCTGAAGCGACATCCAATCGGTGCCGCGCTAACCGGACTGGCCATAACCGGTGTTGTGGGTGGTTTAATTGTGACCTCCTCATTGTACGCCATAGCCGAACGCGAACGGCAATTGGCGACGCAACGGTTCGATGAACTTCATGCGCTGGCCAACACCATGATGTTCGATATCTATGATGAAATCGATACACTTCCGGGGGCGACTGAAGCAAAAGCGCGCCTTGCACAAACGGCGCAAACCTATCTGCAGTCACTGGCTGATGACCAGAACGCGCCACATGATGTTCGTCTGGATACCGCGCTTGGGTTCAAGCGGCTCGCTGGCATTCAGGGGAGTCCCAGCATGGGCTCTTACCAGTCCGCAGAAGATGCCCTTCAAAGCCTCGAAGCCGCTGAACGGGTTCTCTTGTCGATGAACGAGCGCACGCCGAACAACCCTGATGTTCGGCTGGCACTGGGGCAGGTCTATTTTGAGCAGGCGCACATCGCCAACAATCCCTATCAGGATCTTGAAAAGGCGCACCAGTTGCTGAACCAGTCTATCGACTTTCTCGCAACGCCCTCCGGTGGTGATGCTTTTACATTCGACCTTGCACGTCTGACGTCCAGCGGGCTGAGAGCTTCAATCATCGGGTGGCAGGATCAAACCGAACTTGCGATTGCGGAATTTGATCAGATCATTGATGAGGCAAGAACACTCTCTGAGGCGCATCCGGACAGTCTGGATCTGAAACGCTCATACGGCTCGTTTCTGCGAAACAAGGCAGAGATATTGACGCGCGAAGATCGATATGCCGAAGCAGAACGTGTACTGGAGGAGGCACTTGCTCAAGCCAAAAGCCTGCTGGAAGAACAACCAGAAAATACTCAGTATCGGCGCGGACTGGCTATCGCTCAGTGGAGAATGGGATTTACGCTGTACAATCTTGAACGATATGAAGATGCGCTGTCACATTATGAAAGCGCGCTCCAGATCGCCGAGCAAATGGTTGCCGATGATCCGAGTAATGAGAATGCCAAGTCGCTGGTCGTCACATTCAGCGGAGAAATGATTTTACCTTTGGTTGGTCTTCAGCGCTTTGATGAGGCTGAAGCCGTGGGCCTGAAAAGCCTGGCGGTTCAGCAGGCCGCGTTTGACGGTGCACCAGATGTAGCACGATTTCAGCGCAATATGATCGTCCAATATTATCAGATGTACGAGTTGTACTCAAAGGCCGGAAATCAACAAAGAGTCTGCGAGAGCCTGTCGGAATTACGCCGATATGCCGTGTTGATGATCGAAACAGAGAATATGGCCGAAGGTGATCTTGAGGCGATCAGGGGCCTGGGGGCAGACTTCGTGGCCTGTGGACTTGAAGAGATCTAAATCGTCTGCGTCCGGAGAGGTCTTCATGACGTGAGCACGTTCAAGGATCGTCTTCGAATGAGGTTTAAATATCCGCTGCACGTCTTTATCTTCATATGAATTTGAATAGAAAAGACTCTTCAAATAAATGCCTTCATCGTCGGACCAAACTACAAAGCGGCCTCGTCTGACCAATGCCGAGCGTAGCGCAAAGACACGCGACAAGTTGATCGACACATTGTGGGAGGCGATGTTGTCTCCATCCGGTGTGGCGCGCATAGAGCTGATGCTGAGTTCGCGCAGTGATCCAGAGCTCGCAGATCGTTTCCAGGAAATGGATGATATGCTCGATGCCACCCACAAGGAACGTATCTGGGCACTGGCTCAGGCCATAGGCATTGACGAAACCCATAAAGAGTCAGTCGAAGCATTCACTCAGCTATATGCTGCCTCAATGAGGGGGCTTGCCATCGACGCCATCCGGCCAAAGTCACGAGATGGCGCAATTCGTGCCATGGAGCTGCTCAAACAATTTCAGAAAACCTGAGTTTCCGGTCTTCGCTCCAAGATGTGAAGGATGCTGGCTTCCAGAATTTCTGGCGAAACAGGTTTGCGCAGAAACCGGTCGGCGCCATTGGAGAGGGCCATCTGCATGAAGCTCCGGTCTTCTTCTCCGGTGAAGAAGATGATCGGTGTGTCCTTCCGAATGGGTGTTTCGCCACTGCGAATGCACTGCAGGAGCTCAAAGCCGGAAATAGGCTCCATCTGCCAGTCGGTGACAATCATATCGGGACGGAACTCATCAATCGCGCGCAAGACTTCAAGGCCGGACTTCACGGAATGCGTTTCACCGACGCCCATGCTCTCTAGGGTCGAGGCCATCAGAGCGCAGATATGCGGGTCGTCATCCGCGAGCAAAATGCGCAGGCCTGAAAGAGCCTTTGTGGCGTCAGGTGTCGCCTTGTTCGTATCGCTTTCGCTCTCGGATCTGTTTTCTTCCAATATTTGCAGAACTCGCGAGTTTCCGGCGTGAATGTGTGGCAGCAGAGAAAACAGAACAGCCACGCGTTCTTCCAGGCTTTCGAGAATGATCTCGATTTCAGCCGGATTTTTATGAAGTGCTTTTTCGAGCTTTTTTTCCATGCGGGAGAGGCGATTGCCAAAATCGCGAAACCCCATGCAATGGGCAGCGCCACTCATGCGATGCGTGTCGGCGTGGAGGCGCCGGGCAACATCTTTCGGATGTGCCCGCGTCGCACGCCGATACTTCAGCAGATCATGCAGATTGCGAACCTCTTCGGAAACGGCATTGCAATAATTTTCGACGACGCGTTCCAGCGGCCCGGCATCCTGAATCATGATCTCATGTCCCTCCATTTAGACGTCCGGTCGCCAGCGCGAAGCCCTCAGGCTGCGCGGGTCGCGCGTCTCTTGAGTTGAAAACGTTTTTCGACAACGCCCAGAACAGCATCGCGAAGTTGTGCCGGCAAAACGGGCTTGCCGACCAGCTTGTTCACGCCATTCCGGTTTGCGAGAAGTGTACTCTGACGGTCTTTATGAGCGGTGAAAAACACGATGGGTGTGTCGCTTGGCAGATTAGTGCCGCCACGCCGAATGCATTTCAGAAGTTCGAGGCCGCTGACCGGTTCCATTTCCCAGTCTGAAATGATGAATGTGGGCTCGAACTCATTGATAACTTTCAGAACCTCAAATCCAGAAGCCGCAACCTTGATGTCCTCAACACCCATGTCCATGAGCGTTGTTTTCATCATATCGCGGATATAGGGGTCATCTTCGGCGATGAGAAAGCGTTCCTTGCTCATCATTCGCGATCGCGCGTCTTCAACTGCAGAGCGGCTCCGGTCATCAGAGCACAGGCTGTCAGCTTCTGATGAGTTTGAGACTTTTGAAAGTAGGCGTGATTTTTGAGGGAGAAGCAGGCTCTGAAAGTTCAAAAGCCCTTCAATACGCAATTTGATCTTCGGGATTTCGCGTTCCATTGCGCGATCTGACTGGGAAGCAATATCCTGAAGGGTGCGTTCCAGATCAGAGAGTTCGGCACCAACCTGGCGAAAGCCCAGACAATGAGCAGCGCCCGCCATGCGATGCAGTTCGGCACGGGTGTCGCGCAATACATCGTATGCGCGATCGCCTTCCTGACGATCTTCGAGAAATTCGATCAGGCTACGAACCTGTCCTGGAAAGTCTTCGCAATATCGTGCCACAATCTTCGCTACGGCGTTCTCTGATCTGTTCTTCATTTCTGATGCCCTTCTGACGTCGAACTGATGGACTGATCCTACGACAACAAATTTAAGTCCCGAAAAACGAATCCGATGAACCCGTGAGTGTTACGAAGAGATTTGATTACTCAAGGCGAAGTGTAAATAATTATACAAATTTATTACATGTTTGAAGCGTCTGTTGGTTAATCAAAAGTTGTTATTAGTGTCCCGTTAATAAGTGTGAGGAGTCTATTAAGTAATGATGTGCATTGTTGAGCGGCTCAACCCTCGATGGATGCTCAAAAATGAAGTCTTTCGTTCCTAACTTTTCGTCCCTGCGTACACGGATTGTGGTGCTCTCCGCGGCATTTTCACTCTTTGCCGCTGCTGCCGTGATCTGGCTGAACGAGGTCAAAGCGACCGAGCTTGCTGAAACGCGTGCACAGGAGCAACTGTCAGACGAGGCGCAAAAAATTGGGTTTAGGCTGGAAGCTGCGCTGGAAAATGCGGCCGCTGATGCCCGTTTTGCTGCGCGCACGCCGCCTATCGGGGGTATAATCCGGTCTTCCCGAAATGACGGCATAGATCCATTTGACGGCTCAACCGAGACGATCTGGCGGGATCGACTGGAGTCGATTTTTGAATCGATGATGAGCGTCCGTCCCGATTACGACCAGATCAGGTTTATCTCTTTCGATAATAATGGCAGTGAGCTTGTTCGTGTCGAACGCGTCGCGGACCGAACGTTTATCGTTCCTGAGGAAAGATTGCAGCAAAAGGGCGACGAGCCTTATGTGCAAGCTGCCTTGGGTTTTCGTACTGGCGAAGTCCTGATGGTTCCTATCACGAACAATCGTGAGAATGGTGTTCCTGATCCTATGGGGAGCCCAATGATCCGGGCTGTCGTACCTGTCGCAGATGAAGCCGGACAAAAGTATGGACTAGTCGTCATCAATATTCGGGCTGACGCCTTATTTGAACATGTCCTTGAAAAGATCGATATTCTGTATCCGGCGTATATCGTCGATAAGAGCGGCGACTACTTTTATTTCGATCCAGTCAGGAAATTGGGGACGTTTGAATTCTATAAAGACCGTTCATCAGAAGTTGATGATCTGCTTTCGGCAATTCTCGCTGGGTCGACACCCGGTTCAGATATCGCTTCTGTGTTTCATCTGTCCGGAATTGGTAATTCTGACGGCCTGAAACTTGATGCTGTCGTTACAGTGCCACGATCAAAAATGTTGGCGAATGGGTCGAATTCTCTGACCGACAATGCTGCGCTTGTTCTTCTTCTTCTTGGCCTTGGATCCGGACTGGTGGCGGCTTTTGCCAGCCGAATGACAGAACCTTTGAAGGTTATGACGGATCGGGTACTTCAGTACCGGCAAGTAGGGGGGGCAGGCGTGCTTCAGCTCCCGACAAAGATCGGCGGAGAGATTGGTAATCTTTCTGCGGCTTTTAGCGAGCTTGTGCAGGAGCTTGAAGAAAGCAAAGCGCGTACCCACGGTATCGTAAAGCATGCGGTTGACGGCCTGATTGTGATCGACCGGGCAGGCATTATTGAAGTGTTTAACCCCGCATGCGAGCGCATGTTCGGCTACCGGGCCGAAGAGGTTATCGGACAAAATATTACAAAGCTGATGTCTCGTGAATATGGCGTCCATCACGATGAATATCTGAGCAATTATCAGTTCACAGGTCGCGCTGCTGTGATCGGAAAAAGCCGGGAAGTGTTTGGTCGCAAGCAGTCCGGCGAAGAGTTTCCACTTGAAATTACCGTGAGCGAATTCAGACAGGACGGTGTTACCTATTTCAGCGGCAGCCTTCGAGACTTGTCTGAATCCTATCAGGCCAGAAAAGAAATCAAGCAGCAGAAAGAAACGCTGGAGTTGGCGTTGGAAGCTGCAGAATTGGGCCTGTGGTCACTGGATGTGCCGACTGGCCGGATCGTCTTTTCGGACTACTGGGCGAATATGCTCGGCTATCATAAGTCAGAAATCGCAGAGGATATCTCTGCGTGGAAAAACCTGGTGCATCCCGAAGACCTGGAGCCCACATTCTCTCATCTTCAACAGTATCTGGCTGGTGACGTCGCCAGATGCGAGGCTGAGTATCGGATGCGCCACAAAAATGGTGAGTGGGTCTGGGTGTATTCCAGTGGAAAGACTTTTGACCGCGATCCTGATGGAAATCCCGTCCGCGTCGTGGGTGTTAATCAGGATATAACCGCGCGTAAGTCTCAGGAAGCCAGCATTCTGGAGCAGAACCATAAGCTGGAAAAAGCCAAACAGAATATGGAGTTTGCACTGGATGGCGGTGAACTCGGTTTCTGGACATGGGACCTAAAGACTGGAGAGGTTGACTTCTGCGAGCGCTCGGCCGGCCTGATAGGCCTCAGACGCGATCAAATGCCGTCAGATCATTCAGGCTGGCATGAGCATGTTGATCCGGAATATAGTGAGAGTGTGACGCGTGATATGGCGCGATTTATAAAAGGCGAAATAGACAAATTTGAGACTGAGTTCCGAATGCGACACGTCTCTGGTTCTTATGTCTGGGTGCTCTCCAAAGCGATCATTTCTGAGCGTGATGAGTTCGGCAACGCGCAGAAAATTACGGGTATTCAGCAGGATATTACGGATCGCAAGCGTCGCGAGCTACAAGTAGAAGAGCGCAACCGGCGTCTCGAAATTGCCGAGCATGTCGCCAATATGGGGCACTGGAGCCTCAATGCCGCAACGAACGAGATGCGCTGGTCTAAAGGTGTATTTGAAATTCACGGATTGGACCCGGATGGCGGGATTCCGGACCTTGAAGACGCCATCAAATTCTACCATCCGGACGACAGACAAATCGTTGCAGACCATGTGCAGGCAGCTGTTGAACATGGCAAGAGTTTCGAATTTCAGCTGCGTATCATCCGGAAAACCGGCGAAATGCGTTACGTCGTTTCGCGCGGCGAAGTGCTCGAAAATCAAACCGGCAACGACGAAAAAATCATTTTCGGCGTGTTCCAGGACGTAACAGAAAGGGTGCTTTCAGAACGGGAGTTGGCACAAACGCAGGAACGAAGCCAATTGTTGATGGACAATATCGTCGACGGTGTCTGCACCATCAACGAAAACGGGATCATTGAAAACTGCAATCCGGCGTGTGCACAGATCTTCGGATACACGGTTGAAGAGCTGGAAGGCGCAACGTTGCTGACGATCATTCCAGAAGAGCATCGAGACGCCCACTCTGCGGGGTTTCAGCGGTTGAAAGACACCGGAGAAGCGAAAATTCTAGGCCAGCAGCTTGAACTTGAGGGGCTGCATAAAGACGGGCACAGCTTCACCCTGGAGCTCGCAATTAGTGCGCTGGAACACGACGGAAAGAAATTCTTCACCGGCATCATGCGCGACATTACCGAGCGCAAACAGGTGGACATCATGAAAAATGAGTTCGTGTCGACCGTAAATCACGAACTCAGGACACCCCTGACGTCCATTTTCGGGTCTCTGGACCTCTTGAAACACGTCAGCGCCGGACAGCTCGATGAAAAAGGCATGCGGCTGTTAAAACTTGCTCATGATGGATGTGGTCGGTTGTCATCGCTTGTGAATGATATTCTGGATGTCGAAAAAATCGCCGCTGGGAAAATGGATTTCCACATGGAGACGTTGAAGCTCCGCGATCTGGTTGATGACATTGTCATGCGCCATGATGGGCTTGCGGAGCGATTCAACGTTCAGTTCAAGGTCGAGCATGACATCAATGATTGTCTCGTGAATGTGGATGCCAGCCGCTTCAACCAGGCGCTCGTAAACCTGTTGTCCAATGCGGCTAAGTTTTCACCTGAAGGTGCAGATGTCACGACAAGTACGCGCTTCCTGGATGATGGTCGCGTGCGCATTTCCGTAGAGGATCACGGCCCCGGAATTCCTGAGAACTTCCGCGCGCGCATTTTCGAGAGATTTGCTCAGGCAGATGGCTCTTCAACCCGCCAGAATACGGCCGGTACGGGCCTCGGGCTGAATATTACGCAATCCATCATTAAAGCATTCTCAGGCGAAGTCAGTTTTGATTCCGTCGAAGGAGAGGGCACAACCTTCCACTTCGATCTTCCTCTGGCCACTGCAGAAGTGTCCGCAATTGCTTCGTGACCTGTCTCAATCAAGGAGTTTCCTGGATGTCCAATTCACTGAATAAAATTCTTTATCTTGAGGATGATCCTCACATTTCTGAAGTCGCGATGATCGCTCTGCGCGACATTGGCGGCCTTGACGTCGTTCACTGCGCGTCCGGCGCAGAAGCCTTGGAAGCTTTAAAGAGTTTTGAACCAGATCTTTTACTTTTTGATGTCATGCTTCCCGACATGGATGGTCCCGGTACGCTTGCAGCCGTCCGTCAGGTCGAAGGTTTTGAAAAGACGCCGGTCATTTTCATGACAGCAAAAGCGCAGAAGCATGAGCAAGAACAGTATATGGCCCTTGGTGCGCTGACTGTGATTGTGAAACCGTTCGACGCTGTGATGCTGGCGGATTCTCTGCGGAGTGTCTGGTCTGCGCGCAAACAGAGTGAGTCTGTCGAACCCATTGCCTGAGACCAATACTGGCCCTGGCGACACAGCGAGTACGGAACGAGGTGATGATGACACAAGCGAACGAACACTTGCGTGAAATCGTCAAACGCTATTGCGGTCACTTACCCACTGAAATTGCGAATCTGACGTCTCTTCTCGAAGCACTTTCGAAAAATGAGGGTGATCGCAACGAGGCTTTGGACAAATTTCACCATGAAGTCCATCGCATGGCCGGGGCTGCCCAGTGTATGGGGTTCTCATTTCTCGGTGAGCAGTTGGGGAAGATCGAGGAATCTCTCGATGTCGTCATTGAGCGGTTTCCGATTGGTTTTGACAGTTCCGCACTGAAGATTGCTGACCGACTGCGGTCAGTTGCCCTCATCAGTAGCCAGGTTTTGCCTCAGAACTCGCGCCTTTTGCGCCCTGACCTAAACGGATCGGCGCCCGGTGTGGTCAAGACGCCAACCAAAGTGACGGGATTTCGCGAACAGCTTGCGGAAGAATCCATCCTCTTCGCGGACGATGACCGTTCCGTTCGTATGCTGATGCGCGATATCCTCGTCTCCCTGGGTGTGTCGCATGTGGAAACGGTTGCGAGCGGGCAGGAGGCTCTGGAAGCCTTCAAGACATTTCCGGCGAGTCTCGTCATCACCGACTGGCGTATGAAACCGGTCAGCGGGCTGGATTTGTTGAGGCTTATCCGGGCGGGTGACACCGAGCTTGAATTCGATTGCCCAGTGATTTTTCTGACCTCGTACAAAACGGTCAAGGACGTCAATCTGGTTGTTGGCGAGGGCGCGAGCCATTTTCTGGTGAAACCTTTCTCTGGCAAAACGGTTGAGCGGGCTATCCTTCAGGTTCTTCAGCGGTCGAAGGCGGAAGAGGTCTTTCTCTGAGGTCTTTGGCTCAATAAGTGGTCATTGCCCGTCTTTCTTGTAGGCGGATGACGTTCTGGGCTGACGGCAATAGAATTTGCGGTGAAGACTGTGTGCAAATGCGATTCTCACCTGTTTGAGTGTCATTTACTTTTTACGCTCCAGAAGAAAGTCGTTTGTGATGCCGGAGAAAATTATCGGTGCCGTTTATGCCGGCGGGCGCGCGCGGCGACTGGGTGGTATCGACAAGGCCGCCTTAGAGGTTCAGGGCAATCCTCTCCATCAAATGGTGATCCCGAAGATATCAGATGTCGTCGATGACGTTATCCTGCTTTCGTCCACTGCGCCTGACTGGCTCAACAGACATCCGGATGTGAACCTGGTTGACGATTATTTGCCCACTGGTGAACCTGTTGGGCCTGCTGGCGGACTTCTGGCGGCGCTTGATTATGCGCTGACGTCGTACGGTCCGAACACCAAGCTTGTGACAACGCCAATCGATGCTCCATTTTTTCCATCAGAGTGTCTGACTGCACTTGTCGCGCTGTTGGAAAGCGGCGCGACGGCGTCGGTTCTGTCCATTGCCGGTCGTCTGCAACCTGCCTTTTCAGCCTGGCAGGCAAGTGAATTGGACAATGTCGTGCGCTTTGTGAAAGAGGGCGATCTTGCGCTTCATGTACTTGCCAAGAGAGCGGGTGCGCTGACGCTCGATTACGACGCGCCCGAGGAACTCTTTTTGAATATCAACACGCAGGACGACCTCGCCCAGGCAGAGGCGTTGTTCGGGAACTGAACGGGGTAGGACCTGTTCAGATGTTTCCGTAAGGTTGAGGCAAGCTACCGATTTTACGCCGCGATTTAGCGGCGCAGAGGAGTGATTAGAACGTCCAACACTCTTACACGGCTGTGTGATTTAGACGAGTTCGACCAGCCCCTCCGTGTGCCAATTTCCGTGAGGTGTTGCATCTGACAAATCAGCGTGAAGCCGGTCAAAAGCGCTATTCAGAGGATCAGATCGAAGCGTGTCCACTGAACTTGTCGCGGGGAGGCTCGGAACGAGGCCCAGCGTGTCGATGCCACTGGCTGATACGACACTTGCATTGTCGAGAACACTATCAAGGTCTATCGGCGACCCCGTTCCGCCGGAGAGAATGGCGAAAGCACCTGTCGCTCGGTCTGAAATGAGGATGTCATCCAGGCCATCGCCATTATAATCGGCAATGTCGCGAACGTTTGCGCCAGACATGTCGGTGAGCGTGTCGAAGGTGGCGGTGCTGCCCGAGTAATAAATCCGGCCATTATCATTGCCGAGACGGAAGAGGATGTCGTCTTCGCCATCACCGTTGAAATCGCCAATGGCTTCATACTCGAAGGCCGCGAGGTTCAGAACAGACTGACTTGTCAGGCCTGAGGTGAGAATGCTCCAGCTATCAGTGGCGTTTTCTCGGATGAGAACGTCTTTCGCGCCATCGCCATCGAAATCGCCTGCCGCGACAGCCGTATGGAAGCCGAAGCCGATGCTTGTCTCGGTATCGAATGGCGAGGTGTCATCGCCCTCCAGAATATAGAATGGATTGCCGCCGCCGCGCGTGGTGAGGAGGTCGTCATCGCCATCACCATCAAAGTCACCAATGGCGACAGAGTCGTTATTCCGCTTGCCATAGAGGACCATGCCATCTGCATCGGAATAAATCCGTTTCGCACCATTCGACGCTTCGATCAGCGCATCGGTGACGCCATCGCCATCAAAGTCACCAAAGCCTTTGAGGGTCTGATCAGAGACTTTCAGGTTCGTGATCGTCGCGAACTGATCATCCAGAAGGAACAGGCGATCCACATTCGGGTTCAGAGATTGCGCGAAGGCTTCTGCTTCTCCATCGCCATCAATGTCAGCAAATCCAGAGATGACGGAATTTCCCCGGCCGATATTCTGCGAGCCAGTGTTTTCAGCACCATACTGGACCACATGTGCGCCATTGAACGCCTTGAGGATGTGATCAAGCGTTCCATCGCCATCGAGATCAGCCAGGCCAAACGAGACCGAATTCGGACGTCCTTCATTTGACGCCAGCGCATTTTCATCCGGGCTATCGAGCCGGAAGAAATTCCCCTGAGAGGGCAGTTGGAAGAGAAGGTCGGACGTGCCAGAAAGATCGAAGTCGCGCTGAGCGCCAGAGACAAAATCGATGGTGACTGTGTCGGTGACGAATTGTTCTTCCAGATTGATGAACTGCTCGCTGATATTGGTCGCGCCAAAGATCACATAGCTTTCGCCGTTGGCTTCTCCAGCACTTGAACCGATTACGATGTCATCAATACCATCGCCATTGACGTCACCAGCGGCGGATACGGAGCGACCGACAGTGTCATATTCGGCGATACCATGTAGGGCGAAACCGTTATTACCGTCCAACGCGGACAGATCGAAACTCGACTCGAAGCCAGATGACGAGCCGAACACGACATAGCTTGAACCAGCGGCGCTGTTGCCGTTCGAATCAGTTTCGTCTGCGCCGATCAGGATATCTGCAATGCCATCGCCATTAATATCGCCCGCCGACGACACCGAGACGCCGACATAGTCAAATGCCGCGATGCCATTGATGGTGAAACCGTTCGATCCATTCAGCACCGTCGGAGAGAATCTGGCGGCAAAGCCCGCTGTGTTTCCAAATACGACGTAGACTTCACCAAGATAATTATTAGCGGCCTCTGCACCGATGATGAAATCATCAATGCCATCGCCATTTACGTCGCCAGCACCGGAAACGGACGTACCCAAACGATCCAAAGCTTCGTTACCATAGATGGTGAAGCCGTTGGCGCCGTTAAGGTCCGACAATTCAAAAGCTGAGCCGAAACCGGAACTGGCGCCAAACACAATATAGCTTTCTCCGGCTCCACTGTTTCCCTGCACGGTTCGGTACCTGCTGGAGACGATTACATCATCGAAGCCATCGCCATTAATGTCCCCCGCGGACGAAACGTACTCACCGACATGGTCATAATCGCCGATACCTTTGATTACGAAACCATTTGAACCGTCGATTGCTGATAGCTCGAAGGTCGCACTGGAGAAGGTGCTGCTGCCGTAAACAACATAGGCTTCGCCGGCTTCAGTTCCATTGGGTGATGCGCGCCAGGCACCAATCAATATGTCGTCCAGACCATCGCCATTCACATCACCGGCCGATGATACGGACCATCCACTTCGATTTTGATACTGGCTCGTGCCGAAAAGCGTAAAGCCGTTTGCGCCGTTAAGCGAAGACAGCTCGAAACTGGCGGACGGTGAGGTGGTGCCGAAAACGACATACGTTTCGCCGAAAGAGTATGTCGGTGCACCAACTAGTACATCGTCGATGCCATCACCGTTCACGTCACCAGCGTCAGAAACTGAGTATCCGGCGAGATCGTTGTCATTGATACCGAGAAGCGTCAGTCCATTCGTACCGTCGAGCGTCGAAAGCTCAAAGGCGGAACCGAAGCCGGCCGTCGTGCCGAAGACAATGAAGCTGTGCCCTGGCTGGTCGCCATAGGTCGAGCCCTTCGCATTTGGTGCGCCGATAATCAGATCGTCAACGCCATCATTGTTCCAGTCGCCCGCATTCGATACAGAGAAACCTGCTCCCAAACTTGTCGGCCATTCGGCTTCGATTGCAAAGCCGTTCGTACCATTCAGAGCGCTAAGCTGCAGGTTCGCAGGTTCTGTCGCTGGTACCTGGACAAAATGCTCCCCGTCACTCACGCCGATCTGGAGTGTGTCGCCGTCGGTATCGCCATTGGCCGGGCTGTAGCGCAGCGTTGCAATGGCCGCGTTGACGTCTGCGATTGACCCTGTGAAGCGCATTTCTGAATCGTCGGTTCCGTCACCGATTTCGAAAGTAAGACCTGTGAGAAAGCCGAGCGACAGTGCCCCTTCGACCTGGAGGGTGATGGTCAGGTCATCGCCGTTGATATCGTCGAATGACAGTCCAGAGATCAGATTGTTGTGGGAATTCGTTCCAAACGTCTGAGTCCCCGGCGCTGAAATCGTTGGCAAGTCCTGTCCGATCAACTCGATTTCGACTGTGTCCGTGACAAAGTCTTCCTGAATGTCCTCACGGCCGTAAACGATGTAGCTGAGGCCAGCGTCGTTGCTGCCGCCGCTATAGGTGCCGACGATCAGGTCATCCACGCCATCGTCATTGACATCACCAGCCGCAGAAACAGACCATCCTGCCCAGTCTTCGACATTTTCACCAAACAGGCTGAACCCGTTGCTGCCATCCAGATCGGAGAGATCGAAATTGGCCGATGAGCCAAGCGCGGTGCTGCCGAAGATAAGGTATGTGGCACCCGCTTTGCTATTTCCATTTGGGTCGGCCCAGATTGCGCTGATCAGGAAGTCATCTATGCCATCGTCATTGACGTCACCGGCTGACGAAACTTGTCGGCCTGAGCGGTCTTCCGTGGCGACGCCGTTCAGTGCAAAGCCATTCGTGCCGTTTAGCGCTGATAGATCAATATTTGATGCGAAGCCTGCACTGGACCCAAAAACGACATAGCTTGCGCCTGAGTTCGACAGGCCGTTCGCATCAACGCCACTTGCGCCGACGAGAATGTCATCAAAGCCGTCGCCATTCACGTCGCCAATGCCCGCCACGGTGATGCCGGCATTATCGTCCACTGCGTTGCCCTTGAGAGAGAAGCCATTCGTCCCGTTGAGCGATGAAAGCTCGAATTGGGTCGAAAATCCTGAGGTCGATCCAAATACGATGTAGGCCTGACCAGAATTGGAATTTCCGTTAGCATCGGCTCGGTAAGCACCGATGATGACGTCATCGATACCATCTCCATTCACATCGCCAGCGAGTGAAACAGACGATCCTGCACGGTCATCAGCAGAGAATCCGTTGAGGATGAAACCGTTTGTTCCGTTCAGGCTTGAGAGATCGAAGCTTGCTCCGAAGCTGGAGCTCGTGCCGAACAGGATATAGGTTTCTCCCGCCTGACCCGTTCCGTTTGGATCAGCCGCATCTGCGCCGATCATGATGTCGGCGAAACCGTCGCCGTTGAAGTCGCCTGCTGACGACAGGTATCTGCCGGAATTGTCGTCAGCATCGATTCCGTCGATTGCAAATCCGTTCGAACCGTTAAGCGCTGAAAGCTCCAGGTCAGAACTGAAGCCATTGCTCGAGCCGAAAACAACATAAGAGCCGCCGGAACTCGCATTTCCATTTGCATCGATGCCATAGCCGCCGACCAGGAAGTCATCGATTCCATCGCCGTTGAAATCACCAGCGGCGCTGACAGCGCTTCCTGACACGTCGACATCAGCGACACCGTGAAGGGTGAAACCATTGGTGCCGTTCAGAGAAGACAGCTCAAAACTTGAACCAAATCCGCTGCTCGTTCCAAAGACGACATAGGTTTCGCCAGCGTCGGTTGTTCCTGTTCCATCGGCTCGGAAAGCACCGACAATGAAGTCGTCAATTCCGTCTGCATTGACATCGCCAGCGTTGGAGACGGCAAAACCTGACTGATCCGTCGCATCGATGCCGTTGATGACGCACCCATCTGTGCCATCAAGCGCAGACAGCTCAATGCTTGCCGGGAAGGTGCCTGGGCTGACTGTAAAGTGTCGGCTATCACTGACCGCGAAGTTCAATGTATCGCCGTCTTCGTCATCCGTGGTTGGCGTATAGGTGAGCGTCGCGAGCGCGGCGTTGATGTCAGAAATGCTGCCTGTGAAGGTGAACAGCGCATCATTCGTTCCATCGCCTTCCGAGAAGGTCAGCCCTGCGAGTGTGCCCAGCGTAAGAGTGCCCTCGACAGAAAGACGTACCGTCAGATCGGTGCCATTCTGGTCATCGACGCTGAGGCCGGATATTGCATTCCCGGTTGAGTTTACAGGGAAGGAGAGTCCGGTCGGCACCGTGATTTCCGGCAGATACTCCTGAAGAGAAATTGCAACGCTGTCGGTGACGTATTGCTCTGCAATACTCGCTGACCCATATACAACATACGTCTCGCCAGACTCTGATCCGTTCGGGTCTGCGCCATAAGCGCCGAGCATGAGATCATCGACGCCATCACCATTGACGTCTCCGGCCGCAGAAACCGAATAGCCAGCACTGTCGCTGGCCGCGATGCCGGCGAGCGCGAACCCGTTCGTGCCGTCAAGCGTGCTCAGCTCGAAACTTCCTGAGGTGCCGATGGCTGATCCGCCAAAGACGACATATGCGCCGCCCGCCGTGCCATTCGCGCCATTGGCGCTGATAAGGAGGTCTTCAACGCCGTCACCATTGATGTCGCCTGCTGACGAGACCGATCCACCAATTACATCGCCAGCAGCGAGGCCTTCCACCCGGAAACCATTTGTGCCGTTCAGGCTCGAAAGGTCGAAGCTCGTAGCAAAACCGGTTGTCGTGCCATACACGATATAGCTGGCACCAGCATTGGCATTTCCGCCAACGTCGTGACCGAATGCGCCGATGATCAGATCATCGATCCCGTCGCCGTTCACATCTCCTGCGCCATTGACTGAGAGCCCTGCAAAGTCAGAGTCGCTTTCACCATTGAGGGTGAAGCCATTTGATCCATCGAGTGCAGAAAGTTGCAAGCGAGAGGAAAATCCGGATGTCGTCCCAAAAACGATATAACCTTCACCGGCATTGCTGACGCCATTTGGATCTCCCTGGTGTGCGCCGATGAAGAGGTCATCAACGCCGTCACCATTGATGTCGCCAGCACTGGCAACAGGTAATCCAGATCGGTCATCTACTGAAACGCCATCGATCGCGAAGCCATTGCTGCCGTTCAGATCGAAGACATTCCGGTTCGCGCCGAAGCCAGCCGTGGATCCGAAGACTACATAGCTGGTTCCCGACGCGCCATTGCCATTCGGGTCGTCGAGATAGGCGCCGATGATGACGTCATCTATGCCGTCGCCATTGATGTCGCCTGCGGAGGAGACGGATCGACCGAGGTTGTCGCCCGGATCATGCCCATCAACGGAGAATCCGTTCGAACCATTGAGTGCGGAAAGCGACATGCTGGCGGAGAAACCACCGCTCGCGCCGAACACGATATAGGCTGTGCCAGCATCGCTGTCGCCATCAGCGTCGACGCCATTGCCGCCGATGATGACGTCATCATACCCGTCGCCGTTTACATCGCCCGCGCCGGACACCGAAATGCCGGTAACGTCAGCTGAGGCGAGGCCATAAACCATAAAGCCGTTCGAGCCATCGAGGCTCGACAATTCGAAATCGGCCGAGAACCCTGCGCTGTTGCCGAAGACGATATAGCTCTCGCCAGCATTGGTCGGGCTAACAGAGTTCGCCTGGTAGGCACCGATGATAATGTCGCCAATGCCATCGCCATTCACGTCTCCTGCATCTGAGACGGAATAGCCCGAGCGGTCCCCCACCGCGACGCCATTCAGTGTAAAACCGTTGCTGCCATCGAGTGATGACAGATCAATGCTTGCTGGGAAGGTTCCTGGAATTGTTTCAAAATCACTGACTTTGAAATTCAGCGTATCGCCATCCGGGTCAGCAGCAGCTGGTGCGTAGATGAGGGTAGCGAGCGCAGCATTGAGGTCTGCCACGCTGCCGGAGAAGACCAGCAGAGAATCATCTGTGCCATCTCCTTCAGTGAAGGTCAGGCCGGTGAGTGTGCCCAGGGAAAGTGTGCCCTCGACTTCCAGCCGGACGGTCAGCTCATCGCCATTCGGGTCGCTGACACTGATGCCGGAAATCGCATTGCCAGAGGAGTCGGCAAGGAATGAGAGCGGCCCGGGTGCCGTCAGCTCCGGCGGCAGATTGACGAGATCGATTGTGACCTCGGTGGGTAGCACCATCTCAGAAATATTCGTCGCGCCATAGATGACATAAGCTTCTCCGGCTGCGTAAAGGTAATTGTTTGATCCACGCGCGAAGGGGGCACCTATGAGAAGGTCGTCGATTCCATCGCCATCTACGTCGCCTGCGGCAGAAACGGAGCGTCCCGATTCTTCGCTCGAATCAACACCAACAAGGGCAAAGCCGGTTGAGCGGTCTAATGAAAGCAAGTCGATTGTGCCTTCGGATCCGATGGATGCTTGTCCAAAAATAACATAGCTAGTCCCGGCGCTGGTGCCATTGGCACCAATCAATAGATCATCGTAACCGTCACCGTTGATATCGCCAGCAGATGAGACTGAAATTCCGGACTGGTCGCCATAGGCGGCACCATTTACGACAAAGCCAATCGTCCCGTTCAGATCGGATAAATCCAGGCTACCCGTAGCACCTATATCTGTGCTTCCGAATATCACATAACTTTCGCCAGCAGACGACCGGCCGTTCGGGTCGGCTCCATAGGCGCCAATGACTACATCATCGATACCATCCCCGTTCAAATCCCCTGCAAGCGCTACCGTATAACCAGACCAATCATAGCTATCGGTTCCGTTCAATATGAATCCGTTTGCACCTGTCAGATCTGATAGATCTATTGATCCGCTTGAACCGACAGTGGAAGTTCCAAAAACAACGTAGCT
Source organism: Ponticaulis sp. (assembly GCA_002701295.1). Lineage (GTDB taxonomy): Bacteria > Pseudomonadota > Alphaproteobacteria > Caulobacterales > Hyphomonadaceae > Ponticaulis. The sequence goes on from NZUJ01000027.1 coordinate 18,708, forward strand.
GGTACCTGCCGAAGTTTCACCGTTCGGGTCGACAGCATCGGCGCCGATAATAAAATCATCTATCCCGTCGCCATTCAGGTCACCAGCGCCCGACACTGCCGACCCTGTAAGGTCGCCCGTCGTAATGCCGTTGATGACAAAGCCAACGGAGCCGTCTAAAGCAGTTGAGAGGAAGATTGACCCTGAGCTTCCAACGGCTGTTCCGCCGAAAACGATGTAACTCTCACCTGCGCTACTTTCTCCATTGGGGTCGCCGTATGGCGCTCCTATAATCAGGTCATCATACCCGTCACCGTTGACGTCACCTGCTGACGAGACTGCTTCAGCAGCGGAGTCGTAAGAATTGATTCCTTCAATTTTGAAGCCGTTGCTGCCGTTTAAGGCGGTGACATTCAGCTCGCCCGAAATCCCCGTGCTGCTGGAACCAAAAACGACATACGCCTCCCCGTGGTTGTAATAATCGTTCCATCCTAATGAATCGGCGCTTGGCGCTCCGATTATGATGTCGTCAATGCCATCACCGTTGATGTCGCCTGCGTTAGACACCGAATAGCCGGTATAATATCCACCGCCGCTAACGCCAGTGATGACGAAGCCGTTCGTGCCGTTGAGGTCAGATAACTCAAATGAGCCGGATGGATTTAATCCAGATCCTCCGAAAACGACGAAGGTTTTCCCGTCTGATGAGTTTGCACGATGCGCACCAATTAAAAGATCTTCGAAACCATCATTATTGAAGTCGCCGGCAGATGACACAGACCACGCCGCCTGAGAATTAGTTTCGTAGCCGAAAATTGTAAATCCGTTGGCTCCGTCGAGGTCCGAGAGTTCGAATGCATACGGCGTGTCGTTCAACGAGGAACCATCACTCACGCTGATGTTCAGCGCATCGCCGTCTGTGTCGTCGGTGGTTGGTGTGTAGGTGAGGGAGGCGAGGGCGGCGTTGATATCTGCAACGCTGCCGGAAAATTCCATGGCGTCATCGTCTGCGCCGTCGCCCAGAGTGAAGGTGAGGCCTGCAATCGTGCCGAATGTCAGCGCGCCTTCAACGGACAGCGCGATGGTGAGCTCATCATCATTCACGTCAGAGACGCTAAGGCCGGCAATGGCGTTTGCGCTCGTATTGTATCCAAAGGAGAGCCCTGTTGGCGCTGTGATTTCAGGCAAAGAATTGACCAGATCGATCGTCACACTGTCGGTCACGAATTGCTCGGTCAGTGTCTGTGTGCCGTATATGACATAGGTTTCGCCGGCAGAGTTTACTCCGTTCGGGTCGCCTCCATATGCGCCGACGAGGATGTCTTCCACGCCATCGCCGTTAACGTCACCTGCGCGCGAGACTGACCAGCCTGCATTGTCGTTGGCGTCGACCCCAGACAGGACAAAGCCATTCGTGCCATCAATCGCGCTCAGTTCGAAGTAGCCGCTCGCACCCAACCCAGTTTGACCAAGCACCACATAAGTCGCGCCAGCGGAAGAATTAACGCCATTGGCCCCGACGAGCAGATCGGCAATTCCGTCATTGTTCACGTCGCCAGCAGCCGACACAGATACGCCCAATCCATCGCCGGCGAAGAGACCGTCGATCGTAAATCCGTTTGTGCCATTCAGCGCAGAAAGTTCGAGGCTGGACGAAAAGCCTGCCGTCGAGCCAAAGACAATATAGCTCGCACCAGCATTTGTGTTGCCGTCTGCATCATTGAGGCTGGCCCCGATGATGACGTCATCAATGCCGTCGCCGTTAACATCACCAGCACCTGAGACTGAAATTCCGGAAATATCGTTCTCGTCGACGCCGTTAATGGCGAAGCCATTGGTTCCGTTGAGAGATGAGAGCTCAAAGCTCGTTCCGAAACCGCTCGCCTGGCCGAAGACAATATAGGTTTCGCCAGCGTCGATTGTTCCGTTTGGATTGGCATAATAGGCGCCGATGATCAGGTCATCGACACCATCCCCGTTAATATCACCCGCTGCGTCAACCGAACGTCCCGAACTGTCGTTCGCGTCGACTCCATTGATCGCAAATCCATTGAAGCTGTTCAGCTGAGAGACATTCACAAACGAGCCGAAGGCCGCGCCTGAACCGTAGAGGACATAGCTCGCACCGGATGAGGTGTTGCCGTTCGGGTCTGCCAGATATGCGCCGATGATGATGTCGTCATAACCATCACCGTTGATATCGCCGGCAGCCGAGACGTCGCGTCCAAGATTGTCGCCGGAAGCATCGCCCTCAATCAAAAATCCATTGGAGCTATCCAGAGTCGAAACTGAGAAACTGGCGGCGAAACCGCCGCTTGCGCCGAACACCACATAGCTCGCGCCAGAATCGTTGTTGCCGGCGGAATTAACGCCGTTGCCGCCAATCAGAACATCAGCGAATCCGTCGCCATTGATGTCGCCCGCAGAAGAAACGGCGATACCTGTGACGTCTGCTCCTGAAATACCGGTAACTGCAAACCCGTTGGTGCCGTTCAGAGATGACAGATCAAACGAGGATGCGAACCCTGCGGTCGTTCCGAACACGACATAGCTCGTTCCAGCATTATTGTTGCCGCCGACGTCAGACAGATAGGCCCCGATGATGATGTCATCGACGCCGTCACCGTTTACATCCCCAGCATTGGCGACTGAGTATCCTGCGCGATCATTCGCAGCGACGCCGTTGAGAGTGAAGCCGGTGCTGCCGTCAAGAGATGACAGTTCAATACTGGCCGGAAAGGTGCCGGGGGCTGTATCGAAATGTTGGCCATCGCTGACACTGATCTGAAGCGTATCACCGTCGACATCGTCGGTTGCAGGCGTGTAAGAAAGAGACGCGAGCGCGGCGTTAATATCGGCTACGCTCCCTGTGAAGGCCAAGCGGGAGTCATCTGTGCCGTCGCCCTCCAGGAAGGTCAGGCCGGTGAGGGTTCCGAGGCTGAGAAACCCTTCAACCTCCAGAATGATCGTTAGGGTATCGTCTTCGGTGTCGGCGACATTCAGGCCTGCGAACAGATTGTCTTCTGAATTAATGTCAAATTCAGCCGTACCCGGCGCTGTGATCGTCGGCACTATATTCATTCTTCAGATCCCCCGATCGTCAGTTTATTCGTTCAGTCGGTTCACAACGCTCCCAAGACGTTGCGGGCACAAACAAGCTACCAATCTATCCAAATTCAACTCTGTGTAGCCACCCAATTGGGTGGGCTCGGATGAAAAAGTTTGGACAAATCATTTTTTGTGAACGTGTGTTTGATGCGCGGTTTGAACCGTCGATTTACCCGCTTCTGCCTGTCTCTCAACTTTTGAGTGTCTTTATTTACGCTGTTGAGGAGCTAGCGCGAACATGTGTCCATGTCACTTATCAAAATTGATAGGTGGATGGCTGCGTGGCGGGTCCGAGTGAGACTGCCGGTGTGGTGCTTTTGCGTGTTTGAAGACGGCTGATCGATTGATGGGCTGATTTCTATATCAAGGAGCGGGCCTTCGTGACGCTCAATCGAGCAAGTTTAGAACTACTTTTCGATGTTGTGTCTGGATATTACAATTTGACCGATATTATGGTTGGCTGAGCAGACAATTTCAAAAATTCTCAGTTCGCCAGACGCTGATGCATCAGAGTAGACATCTTTCAGAGACAATCGAGTCGATCTACACCGGCTTTTTCAATCCGGAGCAGCTGTCCGAGACGCTGCAGAGAATTGCTCATTTTGTTGGGGGCGACCGTGCTGCCATTTTGATGCTGGAGCCGAAATCTAATTCATTCAACGGCTACAGTTCCGACAATTTCGACCCTGAAACCTGGCGACTTTATAATTCTGGCTGGAACCTTAAAGATCCTATCCGGTTGTCAGGTGTTAAGACGGGAATTGACCAAACATTGCTGAGACAGAGCGTGCTTCGAAATGATGAATACGACGACACGGAGTATTTTCAGACGATCAATCAGAATGGCGATTTAAAGGATAGCATTTTCGGCGCGTTTGCTCGTTCGAGCCGGTACGGAAATTCTGGAATATCTGTTTACCGTTCTTTTTCGGCTGAATTCTTCAACGAGAATAACGCTGAGCGACTTGGTCTGCTGTTACCACACCTTAGGAACGCAAGGCAGATAGCGAGCGATCATCTCACTGATCGCGCCCTAAAATCATCCCGGCATTCCGCTAATCTCGTGTTTGAGTGCTTGCTGAGGCCAGATCTCAGTATGTCCGAGCTTGCCCCTTCGAGCGAAGCGCTCCTCGACAAAATTGACTTTCTCTCATCGAGTCTCGGACGGCTGCAGAGTGCTGACCTTTCTGTCCAGTCAATGCTGGAGAAACTGGTCAGCGACGCCAGGAACGCCCGCCTCAGCGGTGTCTTCTTTTACACCGACCGTTCCGGACAGAAGTTCACCATCCGAGTCGCTGCAATACCGGAAAAGGTGAACGAAAGGCTGCCGAATTGGTTGGGCTATGCCGCGATCCTTCAGGTTACATGTCCTCATGACGGGGCGGCCAGAGGAAGAGCGCTACAAGAGTTCGCGGCGGCAATGGATCTTAGTCAGAAAGAATTGGACTTCTTGTGCTCTCTCGATCCGCAAAAAAATCTCCGGGAAACGGCAGATGAACTCGGCATTTCCTACGAAACGGCTCGCTGGCGTTTTAAGCAGATATTACAGAAAACAGGTTTTTCGGGGCGAAGTGAGCTCTTTGTGGCGTTGTCATCTCTTTGAGGGCAGGTCGTAATGGGAGGTCCTTCCGACTCAGATTGGGCGCGTAACGAAACGGACTTTCCGAGAGATCTGATGGAGGCATGGGCTGACATGGCGACTTCATCTGGCAGCGGTTTCTGACTTACGGCCAAGCAGCAAAAGAGCGATAAGACTGAGTACCGAACCGAGCGCCATGAGGATTGCGACGGTGAGCAGAGTCTGTCCTGTCTCGAAGAGATAGCCCGCAATAATCGGCCCAAGAGCCGCGCCACCTCGGCCTGCACCGATAACGAGACCTGTCGCGCCCGCACGCACGTCTGCGGGAAACCATGCCGCGATAATCGCATATAGGCCGGTGACGCCCGCATTGGTGAAGAATCCTGCGAACGCTGAGGCCAGACTCAGTTTGCTCAGAGTGTCCTGTCCTGTCCCGAAAGCTACGACAGTCACAAAAGAGAAGGCGAGTGTGCCGATGGTGAGCCAGCGGACATTGAATTTTGATGCAAGAATGCCGAGCAGGACGCCACCAATAGCGCCGCCAACATTTGCCCAGACGAGAACGCCACCAGCTTCAGAGCCTGCAAAACCCATGTCGACGACAAGTTTAGGGATCCATTTCAAGATGAAATAGAACGTCATGATATGCGCGAAGAAAGCGACGATCAAAAGCGTCGTCGTGCGTGCCAAATTCTTGGTGAATAGCTGCGGAAGTCCTGGTTTGGTTTCAATAGCCGACTTTTCTGGTAGCGCGCTGATCGCTGAATGCCCGAGGCGCTTCAGGATAGAATTGATCCGCTCAAGGGCGTTGTCTGGTCGTCTCGCAGACAGGCTGGATACGGATTCAGGCAGAAGGAACCAGACAAGTGGAAGCATAGCAGCCGTAAATATTGCACCGAAAACAAAGACGGATCGCCAATCAAACTGAGTGAGGAGATGAGAGGATATGGCTCCTCCAATTATTGCACCCATCGGGTATCCGGCAGCGGTGAGTGACACGCTTAGGCTTCGATATTTGGTGTTGGAGTATTCCGCGGCCATTGCGTTTGTTGATGCGAGCATTCCGCCGATGCCAAGTCCTGTCAGCAGCCGGTAGCCGGACAGTATGCCGACAGAGCCTGCGGTAGACGCGAGAAACATTCCGACGACCATGATGCAGAGACAAATGAGGATGGTGGGGCGACGTCCAAAACGGTCTGCCAATTGACCCAGCGTGATAGAGCCAATCGCCATGCCAATCAGTTCCATAGACAACACGACGCCGAGGGCCGCTCTGGAAATCCCCCATTCTGCGGCAATGCCTGGCGAAGCAAAACTGATGGAAAGGACATCGAAACCATCAAGTGCGGTCAATAGAACGCACATCGCTACGATGACGATTTGCGGAACGCCCATCGGCTCGCGGTCCAGAATTTCGGCTGCTCTGGCTGTCATAACTCGCCTCCGTCATTTTTTGGTGACACGCCTTTTCCAAGGGGGTCGCATGTGTCTGTACAAGTAGATGGAATTGGAGACGGGCGATCGGTCTCGCCCGTAACCGAAGATTATCAGAACCGTTAGAAGGCTTAAAACGCGCGGTTCACGCGGATACCGAACTGACGAGGTGCGCCGTTGAAGAAGCTTTGGTCGAGGTAATAACCGGACCGGTAAACTTCGTCTGTGAGGTTGTTTGCATAGAGCTGCACGCGCCAGTCACCTGAAAAATAGGTGACGCTTGCATTGAGTAGGTCGCGTTCTTCAAGCAGGTCGAAGTTTGGATCCTGAAACAGGGACGCGTATTGCTCGTCGCTGTGAGTGTAGTCCGCCCGAATGATGATCTCGCTATTTTCAAGTAAGACCGTGTATTGCGCACCAAGCGAATACTTAAACTCAGGGGAGTATGGGTTTGGACGGCCGTCGAGGGTCACGATGAATGGAGAATAGTCGAAACAGCCTGTCGTCTGACCGGCCTGACATTGAGGCCCCAGGATGCGAACTGGTGCTGGAATGGCGCGTGTATCGAGCAGGGAGATTGAGCCGATCGAGGAGTCGACATAGGCAAAGCCAAGGTCGAAGTTCCAGTTTCCTACGGAAAGGCTGCCTTCGTACTCTACGCCCATGATCTCGGATTCACCGGTGTTCTGAACGGTAGAGAGACCAGAACCCGTCACCGTATCGACGACAGATTGTTGATAGTTCTCATATTCCATATAGAACGCGTTGAGCTGAGACCGCAGACGACCTTCCAGTAGAGAGGCTTTCCAGCCGAGCTCGTAGTCGCGAACCCGTTCTGCATCTGCAACCGATCCGCCCGCATTGAGCGCTCCGGCTTTATAACCTTCCGCAACAAAGCCATAGATGAAGTGATCAGCGTTCACTTCCCAGTTCAGACCAATCTTCCCAGTGACGTTTTCGTCATCGAAAGCATCATCGAATGCAAGATTAAGCGCGAAGCTCGCCGGGATTGTGCCGCGAACGACGGAAAGCTGACTTTCGGTCTCATCGATTGAATAACGTGCGCCGCCCTCAATCTCGAGTGAGTCCGTCAGGTCATAAGAAACCTGGCCAAAAATTGACTGACCGCTCTTTTTCGTGCGGACGTCAGCGGCCGACGTCAGTGCACCTGCAGAAACTGGCAGGCCTGGGGCAAATGATGCAGTGGTCTCAAGGTCTACTTTCAGGACGTCTTCATAATAATACACGCCGAGAATCCAGTTCAGGCGATCTTCATCCGGAGAGATGATGTTGAGTTCCTGAGAGAAGACGTTGTCAGAGAAATACCAGTCCCGATACTGTTCGTCCCGAGTTGTCGCATCGTCATCCCAGAGCATGTCCTGAGACAGATATTGATAGCCTGTGACAGAGCGGAGGACGTGACCTGAATCTGTGAAATCCCATTCTCCAGTCAGGCCGATACGAGCGGTCTTTTCATGGTTTCTTACGTCTTCGCGGTCGTAAGCGATATTGTAGTCGCCAGAAACGGCATAAGCACCGTAATCGCCCTGCGGGATTGGCACTGAAGCAAATCCACCGGTGTCGCGACTGCCTGCATCCGCTTTCAGCGTGAAGCCTAGAGTGTCAGTCGGTTCAAACCGAAGGCCACCGCGGAAATGCATTTGATCGACCTTCCCGGGTTGGGCATCACCGCCCTGATTGTCATAGAAGCTGTCACGGCTCTCAATGTTGAAAGCTACGCGAGCCTCGAGCTTGTCATTAATCGGAAGGTCGGTTGCGCCACTGGCTTTCAAAAGATTGTAATTTCCGGCTTCCAACGAGATGTTTCCATCGAGTTTGCCGTCAATTTTGGGGTCTTTTGTGCTGATCAGAACCGCACCACCGGTGGAATTCTGTCCCACAAACGTGCCCTGTGGACCGCGAAGGACCTCAATGCCAGCAATATCAAAAAATGGCTCATTGAGGCCAATCGTATTTGGCATAAACAGGTTGTCGCGATAGATCGCTACTCCTGAACTGACAACGGGGGAGACCACGTTGAGGCCGATGCCACGAATATTGACGTTTTTCGTCACTGACGCGTCGCTGATACTGAGTGAAGGGGCGGCGTTGCGAAGTTCAGAAAAGTCTGTGACGCCTTTAGCTTCAAGCATGTCAGGAGACAGCGCAGTAACAGCAATCGGTGCATCCAGTACATCCTGACTGCGACGCTCAGCCGTCACGACGACCGTATCCTGACGCGCGACGTCATCTTCCGGTGCGTCGGTGGTTTCCTGTGCAAATGCGCCGACCGACAGTGAAACACTCATGGCCAGGCAAGACGCCGTCCATTTCAAACTGGTTGTAAAATCTCTCAAGGTTCGTCCTCCCAAAGCTCTCCCGCTCTCCAAAGCGGACATGCCCGGAGTTGATGGGGAAAATAAATTTGCATTGGCCCCGGGTATTCTCGTGGGCCGGTACTTCTGACCGCGTGGCCCGCGCTAGAGTGCGGTGCCAGTGTCGGTCTCGAAACTATTTAAGATGGGTCTTTGCAGGCGAAGCTGTCTGCACTGCTTGGATCTCCTTCTCCGTCGTAAATAACCGATTGTGGATAAGCGCAGACCGGCCGCGACATGACTGGGTCGGACCCTGGCTTCGTGCCTGTGAGTTTTACAGGCTTAGCGCCGGTTTCGTCCCAGCTTTCGAGTGCTGAAATCCAGTCAATTTGCGAGGCACCATCGCCGCCTCCGCAATGACCCATGCCCGGTACGGTGATAAACTGAACGCTGTCTTCGATAGCGTCCTGTCCCATGGTTTCTATGATGCTCTCGTAATAGTTGCGCGTATTTCCGTAAGCGATGATGCCGTCGGTCGTGCCGTGATACATCAGAAGCTTGCCGCCATTTCCGATAAAGTCTGTGAGATCAGGTTCCATGGCCGTCATCTCACCCTGATCAACAGCCCAGGCGCGCTTCAGATCTGCATCCATATCGAGCGTGGACGGGTCCCAGTCTTTGTCTTTCAGAACAACATTTTGCATATAGCTGGTGCCAATGCGGAAGAAAGGTGTCGCATAGACGCCCCAGTCAGTTTCGCTTCCAAACCCGCTTCCAGGAAATACAGTCGTTCCGTCGTTCAAAACGATGCCTGCATAGAGCCGTTCTGCCGCTGAGACCTCCTGCTCAGTCAGGCATGATGACACATCATCATCCGGCTGGCAGGTGAGGGCTTCGGGGCGGAAATTACACGTTTGAGGAGCTGAAATGATACCGTCTTCAAGTCCGTCATTTGCGTCGCATTGGCCGACAGATGCCGCTTTAAGCATGGGCAGCTTGGAGATGGGGAGGCCATTTTCGCCCAGACTGTTGAGAGCTAAAATGCTGTATAGTTGAAGAGGCCCCCAATTGTTTGCTGGTGCACCCGCAATGATTGCGTCATAATCTTCCGGGAAGCGTTGGGCTTCTTTCAGGCCCTGGCGGCCGCCGGTCGAGCACCCAAACCAGTACGCCTTTTCGGGAGCTTCGCCGTAGCGGGCTTCAGTGATGGCCTTACCTTTGACTGTCAGTTCGTGTACGGCGCGATACTGGTAGTCAATCAGTTTTTCAGGAGCGTCGAAAGCCCAGCTGAAGTCGCCTGCAGTGCCTTTATGTCCTGTGTCGGTGTGCACCACAGCATAGCCGCGCGATAGTGGCTCTGCCATGGAGCCATACATGAGCGAACCCGCGGCTCCTCCATTTCCAACTTGCATGAACTTGCCGTTCCAGTTGCTCTCAGTCGGTAGCCAGGCTTCGAACCGGATATCGGACGACTCAGTTGGCTTGATCGATCCCGCGACCCGGCAGAATTCAGGCATACCTGAATAGTCCGCAGGTCTGGCCATTGGATTCGGCGGCGGAGAAAACGCGCCGGGAGCGACCGTTTCAGCCATCGATATTTCTGTATAGTCGAGTGAAAGACCGGAGATGTCAGCACATGTTGCTGATGCGGATGTCGAGCTTACTGACGTTTCAGCGGGGGTAGATGGTGCTGATGATTGAGGCTCAGAGCTCGAACACGATGCCAGAACAAAGACACAGCTCGTGGCGAGTGCAAGATGCGATGTGAATTCTCTAAGTCGGTTCTGCATTTTTCCCTCCGTTCGAAGTATTGGTGGCGATCGCCGCTTCTGGTTTTTGGGTTCTGTTGTTCCGGTCATAGCGGCAATCCGACATAGTTTTCGGCGATTGCGGTCTGAGCTGCGCGCGAAGATGCGATGTAATCGAGTTCAGAAACCTGCATGCGGCGTCCGAACTCGCCGTCATCCGGAAAGCGATGCATCAGGCTTGTAAGCGACCAGCTGAATCGTTCTGACTTCCAGACGCGAGCAAGCGCAGTCTGGGAATACGTGTCGATGCCGTCTGTTTTGCTATCTTGGAAAAAGCTTACGAACGCGCGTGACAGATAAGCCACGTCTGATGACGCTAAGTTCAAGCCTTTCGCGCCGGTTGGCGGCACGATATGCGCCGCGTCACCTGCGAGGAATAGGCTCTTGTACCGCATCGGCTCGAACACGAACGACCGAAGAGGGGCAATTGATTTCTCAAGGGCCGGACCGCGTGTAATGCGAGAGCCCGCTTCAGGGCCCAGGCGAATACTCAGCTCGTCCCAAAGTCTGTCATCGGACCAGTTCTCGATCTTCTCATCGAGCGGCACCTGAATGTAGTAACGGCTACGGGTTTGAGACCGCATGCTGGCGAGTGCAAAGCCGTTCGAGTGATTAGCGTAAATCAGCTCGTCATTGCATGGGGGAACATCCGACAGGATCCCCAGCCAACCGAATGGATAAACCCGTTCGAATGTCTTGCCGACGCTGTCCGGAATGGCCTTGCGAGAAGGGCCGTGAAAACCATCGCAACCTGCAATAAAGCGGGCATCAATACGATGCTCCTGACCATCCTTCTGGTAGGTCAGATATGGTCTTTCGGTGTCTATCTCATGAAGTGCGACATCCTTGGCCTCGTAGACAACTTCAAGGTCACGATCTTTTGCGGCGTCCATGAGGTCGCGCGTAACTTCGGTCTGACCATAAACCATGACTTTGGATCCACCGGTCAGTTCTGCGATGTCGATGTGGATCAGGCGCTCGCCATCAGCAAGGAAGAAGCCTTCGTGAGGAAGACCTTCTTGTTTCATCCGGTTGCCGAGGCCGAGTTCATTCAAAATGTCGACCGTGACCTGTTCAAGGACACCAGCGCGTATACGACCTAGCACATAGTCAGCGGACTGACGTTCGACAACAACTGCACCGATGCCCTGTTGACGGAGCAGGTGTCCGAGCATGAGCCCAGCAGGACCGGCACCAATGATGGCGACATCCGTCTTCATTATTTCATGCCCTGTTCGAGTTGATAGAGAACCTCATAACAAGGCAGGACTTGCGCGACGGAGCTATTCGGTTCGCGGCCTTCGCGGATGGCTGCGATAAATTCCCGGTCCTGAAGTTCAATGCCGTTCATGGAGACGTCGACTTTGGAGACGTCGATCGCGTTTTCGCGTCCATCTACCAGATCGTCATACCGAGCGATGTAGGTGGCGTTGTCGCAAATATAGCGGAAGAACGTGCCGAGCGGTCCATCATTGTTGAACGAGAGGGACAGCGTGCACAGTTTGCCTGTCTCTGTTTTCAACTGGATCGACATGTCCATCGCTATGCCGAGGTCAGGATGATGCGGGCCGTCAACGGCCTGAGCCACGACAACCTTCTCTCCGGTCTGATATTGGAACAGGTCTACCGTGTGCGCAGCGTGGTGCCACAGAAGGTGGTCTGTCCAGCTACGCGGTTCACCCTTCGCATTCGTGTTCGTGCGGCGGAAGAAGTAGGTCTGCACGTCCATCTGCTGAATGTTCAGCTCGCCGGCCGTGATCTTGTTATGAACATACTGGTGAGACGGATTAAACCGACGTGTGTGTCCAACCATGCAGACGAGACCTGTCTCTTTCTGCTTATCCATAACGGCTTGTGAATCCGCCCAGTTGTCAGCAAGAGGAATCTCGACTTCGACATGCTTGCCAGCGGTCATGCAGGCAATGGCTTGTGACGCGTGCATTTGTGTCGGTGTGCAGAGGATAACTGCGTCCACATCATCCCGTGCGAGCGTTTCATCGAGCTCGGTGGTCACGTGACCAATGCCGTACTTGTCTGCGATAGACTGTGTCTTTTCGAGGGTTCGACCAACAAGGCTGGTCACCTCAACGCCGTCGATTTTGGAAAGACCGTCGAGGTGCTTTTCCCCGAAGGCGCCAGCGCCAGCCAGTGCGATTTTCATGAGGTTTTCTCCAGAACGATATGTCCGACGGCGGTGTTGGAGGCCGGGACGTGATAGTGACGGTGAAGTTCTTTGACGTCTGAGCCGAGTGCGCCGCGCATGATCAGCCACATAACCATTTCAATGCCTTCTGAGCCGGTCTCGCGCAGGTATTCGATGTGCGGAACATTGCGCAGGCGCTCTGGGTCAACTGTCAGATCATCAAGGAATTTCTGATCCCATTCGGCGTTGATCAGGCCAGCGCGCGGCCCTTGGAGCTGGTGGCTCATGCCGCCGGTGCCCCAGATCTGAACATTCAGGTCTTCTTCAAAGCTCTCAACTGCTCGCGCAATC
>NZUJ01000028.1 GCA_002701295.1 Ponticaulis sp.
CCAGCTTCCACTTCTTCAACTGGCAGACCGCATTCGCAGGTACAGTCGTCAGCGGTGTGATAGTGTTCTTCGTGGATCAACTCTACGCCGCCATCGCTGTCGGACCCATGGCCTTCATCTTCCTCGTCATAATGGAAATACCAATGACTGCCGCGATGGGTCAAAAGGCCATCTGAGATATCTTTCTCACCATTGAACCGGCGTACCGTGCAGTGCGATTTCACGTCGCGCCAGGCCGCAACATCCAGCCTGGCCTCACTATCGAGCGGCGCCACGATGACATATCCCTGATCATGGTCACCTTCCGGATAACCCGGATTGCGCGCCAGTCTGAGTACGATCTGACTGAGTTTCATATTGTCCTCCGAATTTCGGTCTCTGAACTAAAGACCTTACAAATATGGTGGCTTTTTTGTCGTACAGAATGCGACAAAATTGCCCGGCAGAGGCGTGTCAGGTCGCCAAAACGTGATCAGCCAGCAGAGGCAAATGTCAGCTCGATCTCTTTCTGATCTTGCGGTTCGCGATAGTGTACTCTTCTGTTTGAGAGTCGGGCATCAGATCCGGCGCGCCACGGGGAGTGAAACGAATGGCAACCAGAGTTCTGACCAGCGGGATCAGTGCGCTCGCACTTCTGGCGGTTTCCGCAGTCGCGTCTGCGCAAGAGGCCGAGACCTCTAAGCCGGATGACACGATGCCGGGCCGCGCAATTTATGAACGCTCTTGCCAGATGTGCCACGAGAACCCAGCGGACGAGCGCGCCATCCCTTTCAATCAGCTCATCGAACTTCCACGTGAGACGATTGAGACCGCGCTCGGCCCCACCGGCATAATGGCACCGATGGCAGCTGCCCTCTCTGCAGAGCAAAAGACAGACCTCATAGATTATCTGGTCTCTGGCCAGTCAGAAGCACCAGACCTGTCCGGTTGGACAGATGACTTCATGTGCGCCCCGGAAGATCGCACCGTGGACCTCACTGGCGATGAAACCTGGACGACATTTGGCGTGAACCGGGATGCCTGGCGCTATGTCTCGTCTGAACAGGCGGGTCTCACCAAAGAGGACATGGCCAATCTGGAGATCGACTGGGTGATCGGTGAGCCTGACGGCTTCCAGATGAGCGTCGCTACGGCCAATGTCGGCGACACGCTCTTTTATGGCGGCGGCGGCAACCTCTCTGCGCTCGACAAAGACACAGGCTGTGTAAAATGGACCTATCGGTTCGGCGCCCAGACGCGCTCGCCACTGACCTATGGCCAGATTGGCGACCGGAAAGCCATTCTCTTCGTCGAAGAAGAACGGATGATCCATGTGGTCGATGCACAGTCGGGCGAATTGATCTGGAAAGCTGATGGCCAGCCTGAACGCGGCGATGGTGGTGATATCCGCCCGGGCGTAATTGTGTATGAAGACAAGGTCATCGTGCCGATTTCGGCCTCGGGCGTGTTCCCGAATGTCGAAAGCTGCTGCACCGGACACGGCGCGCTCGTGGTTCTGGACGCCGCAACGGGTGACTGGCTGTGGGAATACCACACCATGAAAGAGTCAGAGCCAAACGGCCTGACCAACAGCCTTGGTCAGCCGCAACAAGGCCCATCCGGTGCGCCGATCTGGGCGCAACCAACGGTCGATGCGAAACGCAATCGCGTCATCGTCACAACGGGCGAAAACACCTCCCTGCCCGCCACAAATACATCTGATGCCATTATCGCCATCGATCTCGACACAGGTGAACCAGACTGGATTTTCCAGGCCATGGAGGGCGATGCCTGGAATGCGCATTGTCGCGGAACGGATGAAACCTCTGGTCCAAACTGTCCATGGCATTGGGATGAAGAGAATATCGGTCGCGATTTCGACTTTGGCGGCGCGGCTGTTCTGGTGACGGCTGAGATTGCTGGCGAAGCGACAGACCTCGTACTGGCCGGACAGAAATCGGGTCATTTATGGGCTCTTCGCGCCGATGATGGCAGCGTTGTCTGGTCTCAACAGGTCGGCGAAGGCACAGCACTGGGCGGCAATCACTGGGGGATTGCAACTGACGGCAAGACAGCCATTCTGACGATCAATGATCCGATCCGCGGCAATGAAGACACTGCCAAGCCCGGCGTATTTGCCTTCCGGGTAACAGATGGCGAACCTCTCTGGGGTTATGACGCGCAAGCTGATTGTGATGACGGACGCGGCGAAAAACTTGTCCGCTGCGAAGGCCTGTTCGGCTTCTCCGCGACGCCTCTGATTGTGGGCGAAACGGTTGTGGCGGGAACTCTGGATGGCAAGCTGTTCGTATTCGATATCAAAACCGGTGAAGTGTTGAACGAGATCGACACCGCTATGGAATTCGAGAGCCTGAACGGGCTTCCGGCGCAGGGTGGTTCAATTGACAGTCATGCCATCGCGGTTGCCAAAGGCATGATTGTGACCGGCTCCGGATATGCCCGTTTCGGCCAGAATTCAGGCAATGCTCTAGTGACTCTGAAGCCCGTCAGCAACGACTGACGCGACATCTCACTGCTTTTTCCTTATGAACTTCAACAGTGTTCGGGTTGAAGTTGACCCCGGATTGCGGTCAACATCGCCCAAAAGGGGAAGAGTTGATGAAAGTGTTTCAGCATTTGCTATTGGCCGCAGGCCTGATGATTTCTGTCTCGGGCAGTGCATTCGCCGATAATGTCATGGTCACCCAGGCTTGCAGGAACGGCGAGCGCTATGACTGCAAATGCGCGAATGACACGTTCGACGCTGCGGCCAAAGGGCTTGATGCCGAGACCACAAAAGCTCTCGGCTTGTTCACAGCTGCCCTGATGGGCGACAAACAAGCCTCTCAGCAGGTGTCGACTTTGTCACCACAGATCATGATGTCGCTGCCGATGGATGATGTGATGGGTATTGTTGAAAATTGCCCATCTGATGCCTTCAATCAGGAAATGGCCGCCGCTGAACAGGCTGCTGCCGAAGCCGAAGCTGAATTTGAAGCCGCCCAGGAAGCTGAAGAGTCCCGCATCGCGGCGATTCCAACCGCGCCTGAACCACCTGAAGTTTCCAATCCGCCATCACCTCTGCCGCCATCTGGAAATGACGGCGTTCTGGCCGCGTCCAGCTTCCGGGATGTGATCATCGCTCAGTGCCGAAGTTTCGGGAATAAGATCGGCTATTGCGCCTGTAATGCCGACGAAATGGAGAAGCAGATGCCTCCGCTGGCCTCCAAAGCGCATTATGTGACGAGCAAAATGAATGCGAGCATGGCGCCAGGCGAAATCCTGTCTGAACAGGCTGAAACCGCGTTTCTCGCCTCCATGGGCATGACTCCAGACGAGGCGAAACTGGGCGTGGCGCAATATAACAGCTTCGTTCAGTCACAGGCGCGAGAAGACATCAGCCATGCCTGTCAGGCCTATTACTGATCCGCAGCGAAGGCTTTCACGTCAGAAACCCAAGGCGCGATGAGTTCCGGGAATTCAGGCTGACTTAGCGCGTTGACGTGATTGGCATTGGGCAGGCTGAGATACGTCACGTCATTGCCTTGCGAAATCAGTTCGTCGCGCAGACTCTCCTGCAGCCATGCCGGAAGCACATCGTCCTTGCCGCCGGAAATCACCAGAACCGGGCCGTCGAAATCCTCAATCCAGGCAGCATTATCCTGCCCGTCCTGTGTTGCCAGATCAGGCGACATTTCCATCTTCACCGGCAGGACGCGCAGAAACCAGGGTTTCCAGACTTCACTCGTTTCTTCGGCATTTAGCGCGGTGGACCAATAGGCCACAGCGTCGACTTCCGGGCTGGAGGCCGCATAGCTCGGACAAATAAAGCCGCCGAGTGAATGCCCCCAATAGATAAGCGGACGATCGCCCGCTTCGGCTTCGGCCAGCGCCACGACATCGGGCTTCATTCCCTCAATGCCGGCAATGGATGGCGAACCCGGATTATCACCATAGCCAGGATAATCGAACTCGATCACATCGCCATAGGGCAAGAGGTTGCGGGCATAAGTGGTGCCATATGTGCGCCGGTCTGCGCCCGTGCCATAACACAGAAGGATCATCGGGCGATCTTCGGTCTGCGCGGCGTCGCTGGCGCGGATGATCGAGTAAGGCCCGGATTTCGTTTCCGGATAGAGATAGCCGTGCTCAATACTCGCCGGCAGCAGACCAACATATTTTGCGTCAGTCACCAGAGGCGAGTCAGGCGAGGTTAGTTCTTCCTGATCATCCAGATACATCTCATCGACAGAACTCGCCATAGCCGTGCTCGGCGGCTGGAAAATCGTCTCCTCTTTCATGGTGATCGTGCAGGCAGAAAGGCTGAGCGCCGCGGCAGAAAGGAAGAGGAGTTTCATCAGATGGTCTGGTCCGGAGTGTTGAGGGTCTCACTCTGTACGCATGAACATGGTGAGAGGTTCACTCTGAAGTGATCAATCGTTCGGATCAACTTTCCCGCGAAGAGATTTCACCTGTCCGCGCTGGGTTTTGGCGTCGAGCCGACGTTTGACGGCATTGCGTGACGGCCGCGTCGGAATACGACGCTTTGGCACAACCAGTGCCTTCTGGATCAGCTCCGTCAGTCGCTCCTGCGCAATCTCACGGTTACGAGCCTGGCTGCGCGTGTCCTGAACTTTCAGAATAACTGCGCCATCCTGTGTCCATTTGCGGCCTGCAAGCCTCTTCAGCCGACGCTTCACAGGATCAGGCAGGTTCGGGCTTCGCTCAGCTTCAAACCGCAGCTCGACGGCCGTGGCAACTTTGTTGACGTTCTGGCCGCCCGGGCCAGACGAGGTCACAAACTGCTCAGTCAGTTCCCAGTCTTCGATTTGGATCTGATCATTGATGTGGAGCAAGTGAGTTACTTTCCGGGCGTGGCTGACAAGACCGCATCTATTATCATGAATGTCGGGAAGCTGTCATTCTGCTCAAACTTACGCGGATTGAGTGCTTTGAGTTCCGGAAGAGGCCGCGTTTCGGTTACGCCTTTGAGCGAGAACCCGGCCTGCATGACCGGATTGATGATCTCTTCAAACGACCGATAATAATCCGGCACCTCCACAGGTTCGCCGCCAAAGCCTTTCCAGTCGGCTCTGCAGAGTTGAACGCCAAATGCACTCTTCGGTTTGTACCAGTTAAAGGCGCCCATGGGATGCTGAACAGACATGACCAGCCGCCCGCCTGTTTTCAGAAGCCGAGCGAACTCAGACAGCGGAACCGACCAGTCCCGCACATAGTCGATCGCGAGAGATGACACGACCAGATCAAAGCTCCGATCTTCGAGAGTTTTCAGCGGCTGCGCCAGATCAGCCACAAAGCAGGTCGCCCTACACCCTGTCGTCCGCCTCGCGATCTCCACCATTTTGGGGCTGATATCAAAGGCCGTTGCGCTCGCCGCGCCTTTGTCGAGCAGATCCCGGCTCAGAAAGCCCGGGCCGCAACCGGCATCCAGAATCTGCAGCCCCGCCGGATCGCCAATCGCTATCCGCATGGCCGGGTGCTCATTATAGCCATTCTCAGCCTTGGTCTCAGCCATCGCGGCATAGCGCTCTGCCAGCGCTTCATAGGCTTCAAGGGCAATTGGTTTGTCGGTGTTGGACATATGACGGTTCAGCTCAATTTAGATGAACAGCGCACCTTATACATTTGACTAAGCCAGCATAGCGCTTTTGGAGTTCAAACCTGACGAGCTATCAGCTTGCTGATCTTATCTTCACAAAACGCACAGAAGCCATCTAGTTCTTCGTCACTGATAAACGCGTCGATAGGAATGTAGATCGCCTCGGCGCGGTCCGTGAAAAGCAAAATGTGCGACCTCGACCGGTAGAGCTTCAGTATGGCTGACCAATTATAAACTCGCTGCGCATTGTTTTTGGTTTCACTAAGCGTGTCTTTATACGCCCTGACGGTGCAAGCCCCTATAAACGAACCGTTTTCCGCCACCAGGAACAAATCGAATGGTAGGCGGGTATCTCCGATAAAATTCGGCACAACGAACATCGTCAGGAGTGCAACACCGATCACAACAGCGACACAGATGAAATAGGTCTCAAGAGACCAGCCCTGCGAAATGCAGAGCCCTGCGCCAGCAAACACGCCGACCACAACCGCTATGGATGAGTAGAGAAAATCTTGAAACAACACCGCAAAGGACGCCTTCGCGATCCCCATTTGCATGTCATCATGATGCGCCAGAATGCGCTCGAACGTGATTTCAAAATCTGGCGTCCGAGCAATTTCACTCACGCCGCGCGCTCGTCTTCCTGTTTTGCCCAGAGCTCTGCTGCACCGCGTGCCAGATCACGAACGCGCGCAATATAGGCCTGACGTTCGGTTGGCGAAATCGCACCACGCGCGTCAATCAGGTTAAACGTGTGGGACGCCTTCAGCGCATAGTCATAGGCTGGCAGAGGCTTACCGGCGTCACGCAGAGCGTTCGACTGCATTTCGCAATCCTCAAACCAGCGCTTCAACATATCGACGTTTGAGTGCTCGAAATTGAAGGCCGATTGCTGGCGTTCGTTCTCAAGGAACACATCGCCATAGGTCAGCGGATGCGCGCTGTCCGGATCATTGAACGGCAGGTCATAAACCCGGTCCACACCGAAAACATACATGGCAAGGCGCTCTAGACCGTAAGTCAGCTCGCCCGAAACCGGGCGCACATCAAGGCCACCGACCTGTTGGAAATAGGTGTACTGGCTGACTTCCATGCCATCACACCAGACTTCCCAGCCAAGCCCCCAGGCACCCACAGTCGGGTTCTCCCAGTCATCTTCAACAAAGCGAATGTCATGGATTTCCGGGTCAATGCCGATGGCATACAGGCTCTCCAGATAGAGGTCCTGCAGATTGATCGGGTTTGGCTTCAGAATGACCTGAAACTGATAATAATGGCCAAGCCGGTTCGGGTTCTCACCATAGCGCGCATCAGCCGGACGGCGCGACGGCTGCACATAGGCTACGTTCCAGGCTTTTGGCCCAAGCGCACGCAAAACTGTCGCCGGATGCAGCGTACCTGCGCCAACTTCCATGTCGTAAGGCTGCAGCACAGCACAGCCCTTGCTCGCCCAGTAATTCTGGAGCGTCAGAATGATGTCCTGAAAGGATTTTGGCTTGGTGATTTCGCGTGTCATTTCGACTCTTTCGATAGCGCGCGGAAGCTAGCTTCAACTCACTGCCGCGACAAGTGCCGATTCGCCAGAAATCGCCTGAGACGTGAGCAACCATGCCAGTTGGCTGCGCGAATTCTGATCCACCTCCCAGCGCAACTCAGTATTCGCTTGCGCTCACCGTGCGATTATTGCGCGATGTCTTCACTCAAACGACAGTCCTCACATTGGGTTTTTAAAAATTTGGGCTGCCGCCAAATAGTCAGAGGGGTTTTCCATGTCGTCATCCGATACAGCTTCAGTCTCCACCCTGTCCCGCCGCGACTGGTTGAAGTTCGCAGGCATTGGCGCAACAACGCTCGGTGCGTCCGCTTTTGTGTCGTCGTGCTCTCAGCAAACGGCAACAGCCGACACAGCAGATGCCATGCCAGACATGGACGCCATCGCGATCATGTCGTCTAACGAGAACCCGTTCGGGCCATCGCCGAAAGCGGTGGAAGCCATGAAGGGTGAGCTTTCAAATATCTATCGCTACACCTACCCGTCGATCGTTGCTTTGACCGAGCAGATTGCGAAACGCGAAAACGTATCGCCTGATCAGATCCTGATCACGAACGGGTCCCAACCGATTCTTGGCCATTTCTCACTCTGGGCGAACAGTAAGGGTCTCAAGATTCTGACCTCTGAACTCACCTATGAAGGTGTGCCGCGCGTCGCAGAAGCATTCGGCGCTGAAGTCGATTATTCGCCAGTGAAAGCAGATCTGGGATTCGATCTTGAAACCATCGGCGCCAAGGTAAAACCGGGCACTTGCGTTTACATCTGCAACCCGAACAACCCGACAGGCAAAACCATTGATCCGGCTCAACTCGACGCATTCGTCGACAGCGTGTCTTCTCAGGTCCCGGTCTTTATCGACGAAGCCTACCTGGACATTGCAGACGATTACGAAAAGCAGGTTATGACGAAGTATGTGCGCATGGGCCGCCCGGTGGTCGTTGCGCGCACCTTCTCCAAAATCTACGGCATGGCCGGACAGCGTATTGGCTATGCGCTGATGCCTGCCGACATGATTGCAGAATTCTATGAGTTCCAGCTGATGTCCAACGTAAACAAGCTGGGTCTGGTTGCCGCGTCAGCGTCACTGGACGACACGGCTCACTTTGAAGACATGCGCGTCAAAATCAAACTCGGTCGCGAAAAACTGATCGCTATGGCACGCGACATTGGCCGCCCGATTGCTGAAGACCCGCAAGGCAGCTTCATCTATATGGATACCGGTATGAATGCGGGCGAGTTTTCGGCTCGCATGATGGAAAAAGGCGTCCGCGTTGTCGGCTCTCGCTGGTCAGAGCGACCTGAATGGTCCCGGATTTGTGTTGGGCTGCCACATGAAATCGAAAAGTGTCATGCGGCTGCGAAAGAGATACTGACGTCCATCTGACGCCCATCTGTTTGCAAGTTGTCTCCGCATGGAATTCATGTATCTGTGCGGGGACTTCTAAGCCTCTGGATTTGCAGCAGATAACGTGTCAGCACCTCAGAAAACCATTCTAACGGCTCTGGCTGAAGCAAGCCCCGAGACCGATTTCAAACATCTCGATTGTTTTGTCCTCCTGTCGACACAACGGACAGGCAGCACGCTCGTTTGCAAGGATCTTGAATCCACCGGCGCATTTGGCGTTCCGGGAGAACACTTGCTTTGGCTCACGCGGATGTTCAACAAACGCGGCGCCGTACCGACAATGGACGAGTTCCTGTCGCGTGGTCGCAGCGGCTCTGGCAACATGTTTGCCATCAACATCATGGCCAATCAGCTGATTTATCTGGGCGCATGGCTTGCCAGCCCCGAAGAGGCGCTTCCGCTGATCAACACGCCGCGTGGAAGCCGGAAGCTCGCCATCTCTGCGCTTCAGAAGCTCTCTCCGTTGTTTGGGGCTACCTATCTGGTCTCACTCAAGCGCGACGACATCTTTGCGACGACGTTTTCGCGTCTGAAGGCGCGCGCCACACAGGATTATCACCGAGCGGACTCAGGCCCGGACACTGGGCCAAAAGACAGTCCGTCACTCGAGTTCAGCACATTTGAAATTCTTCAGGAAATGACGTCGATCGAGCGCAGCTACATCATGAATGCAGATGCGCTTGAGCTGGCCACAGTCGGCCACATGGCCATCAGCTATGACGATGCAGCCGAGAATTTCCCGGATTATCTGAAACCCGTCATGCAGCACTGCAATCTGGACCCGGCGCTTTCATCGCGCGCAAAGAGGTCTCTCAAGAAAGTGGTCAGCGGAACAGAGCTGAAAGACCAGAAAGACAGTTTCCTCAGCCGTATCGGGTTTCTCACCGAATAACAGATGCTACCGGTCGAGAGACCGACGGGGCCCGCCAAATACGGCGCGATAGATTTTCGGATGGCCGAGTGCCCAGATTGCGAGACCGAAAATCAATCCCGTCATCAACAAAATGGCAAAGAGCGTTTGCATAAGCGTCTCCTTTCCACTGCACCCTATCAGAAAGATGGGGGCTAAGCCGACATAATAGAAGGCGATTAGGTCCGAATTTGGGCTCAGACCCAGTCGAGCGGCGCCCCCTTCAATATGGCGTCGGCCCGATCAGTATAGGTCGGATTGCCTTTGGCCACGTGCATGGTCAGACCCGAATGCAGGCGCACCTCGCCGCGCTTGAGGCCTTTTCGCGCAGTAATAATGACACGCTTTGCTGGCTCGCCGGGCGCTGAGAAAACAGGAAGCACCTCAATCTGGCCGGTGCGGCTCAGAAGATAGCTCAGAATTTCACCCAGTTCGCCGGCGCGATGAATGAGCGTTATCCGCCCTTTTGGCGCGACAACCTTGATCATGGCTTTCAGCCAGTCCACCAGAGATGTCTCCGCGAGATAAGCTGCCTGCCGCCCCTTGGTTGGCGACTGAATGCGCCCGGGCTCGAAGTATGGCGGGTTCGACATGACGAGATCGAACCGGTTTTCCCAGTCTTCGGGCAGGTTTCGGACGTCGGACGGAAACAGTGAAACGCGCCCTTCAAATCCGTTTGCACTGACACCCCTCTCGGCGAGTGAAACGCTGCTTTCTTCCCTTTCAACCCCGACAAACCGCGATGAGTTGAGACGCCAGGCTGCCGGAAACAATGCCCCGCCGGCACCGCACCCCATGTCGAGAATCTGTTTGTCATTCAGGTCTGGCAGAGAGGCCGCAAGGAGAATCGCATCAAGTCCTGCGCGATATCCTGTCTCAGGCTGGAAGATCCGCACCTGCTCATTCAACAGCCAGTCTTCTGTCACAGCATCTGTCATTGTTTATCCAGAACGTCCTGAATTGCACGTTGAGCGGGTATCAAATCCTCTTCCGCCACAAGTATCCGTCGCGGTATCGCCCCTATAGAGCCATCCATCGAACTTGCGAACTCATCCCCTAGTAGAAACGTGATTTGCGCCTCATCGAGTCGCGCCTGTATCACAGAGATTACGACTGGGTCATTTGTGCGAATTAACGTTTCCAAACATTTGCCTTTCATTTCCAGATGCGCCAAAAGCATTGCCACCGGTGACTTAGTGCCGCGCCCCAGCCAAAGGTACTTTCCTTTGCTCGAAAGCGCACTTTATTAAAGTAAGAGTGAGTAAAAGGGCCAGATCCTTGGACGCAACCCCACTAAAGCTTGATCCTAAACATGCCTTCCAGAATCTGTCTGGACTGCTGGATGACGATGTACAAGCTGTAGAAAAACTGCTGATCGAGCGCGCCGCAAGTCCGGTGTCTGTTATCCCGAACCTGTCGGGCTATATCGTTGCCGCTGGTGGCAAGCGGCTGCGTCCGCTGATCACTCTGGCCGCCGCTAAGGCCTGCAATGCAACAGAGATGGCGCCCGTTCACAGCCTTGCAGCAGCCGTTGAGTTCATCCACACAGCGACGCTTCTGCACGATGACGTGGTTGATGAGTCTGACCTGAGACGTGGCAAGCCTGCGGCCAAAAATGTCTGGGGCAACTCAGCCAGCATTCTCGTCGGGGATTTTCTCTTCGCCCGCGCCTTTACGCTTATGGTCGAAACGGGTCGTCTGGCTGTTCTGGATATTCTGTCCAATGCTTCAAGCGTTATTGCAGAAGGCGAAGTGCATCAGCTGGCCGTTCAGGGCCAGCTCGACCTGCCGACTGAAGACTATCTGAAAATCATCGAAGCCAAAACGGCTGCACTTTTTGAGGCCGCAGCCGAGTCAGGCGCTGTGTGTGCGGATGCCGATGAGAGCCAGGTTCGCGCGCTGAAAGCCTATGGCCGAAATCTTGGCCTCGCATTCCAGCTGGTCGATGACGCCCTTGATTATGGTGGCACGACAGCCGTAATCGGCAAGACGGTGGGTGATGACTTCCGGGAATGTAAAATCACCCTGCCCGTTGTAATCGCACGTCGTCGCGGCACTGACGAGGATAAGAGTTTCTGGGATCGTGCGCTTAATCCGGACAAGCAAACCGATGCGGACCTGCCTCATGCGATCCATCTGATCCGGTCAACCGGCGCAGCGAAAGATACGCTGGCAGAAGCCCGCTCATATATCGAGATTGCGAAGAAAGCTCTGGCACCTATGCCGAAGTCAGACTATCGCGAAGCCCTGCTGGATCTGGCCGATTTCTGTGTCGATCGCGCCTATTAAGGCGTTAAGGCGAAATCAGTCCATGCCTGATGGCTGAACCGCGAATGCGGCGGTTCAGAATATAGAGAATGAGTATCAGCGCTGCGAACCCTGCCATCGCGCCGCCTCTGGGCAGCAGCAGAGACATGCCTGAAACAAACACCCCGTGCAGGGTCACCCAGATATAGATCCAGGCCACAAGCGCATGGCTTGCGCCTGTGCGGATCATGATCTGATAGACATGTTCCAGATGCGGTTTCATCAAAGAACGCTTGTGTTGATAGCGCCAGATGAGTGTCAGCAGAACATCTGCCAGAAAGCCGATAAACAGAAGAGGTCCCACCCAGACGGAAAGGCCAGTTCGCTCGATCAGGATCAGGGTAAGTCCCGCCAGGTAGAAGCCAACGAACAAAGCCCCCGAATCGCCGGTGAAGAGTTTCCCTCGCCCATTCCAGACCAGATGCCCTATCAAGGCTCCGAACATGATAAGCGCAAAAGCCATCAGGTCGTAGGCGCCGGATAGCCCTGCGAGCAATGCAATCCCTCCAGCGATGGTCGCCGATGCCCCCATGGCCAGACCATCCGAGCCATCCATGAAGTTCACGGCATTCGTCACAACGACGAACCAGGTGGCCGACCCGAGAACAGCGATCAAAAAACCCGTTTCCAGGACATTCCGGCCGAGATCGAATTGAGACACCCGAACACCGAACCAGGTCACAAACAGCGCGAGGACCACCTGAACAAGCAATTTGGGCAGTGCCGGGAGATTCACCAGATCATCCCACAGCCCCATCAGGAACATGCCTGCGGATGCGAGAAGCAAGACAATGATCTGCAGGCTCAACCATCCGTCAAACAGAAACATGCTGACGAGTGTTACCGGAATGGCCGCCAGAAAGATGGCAATACCGCCAGATGTCGGCATGGCTGTGCTTTGCGTTTTTCGTTCGCCGTCGGGATGGTCCTTGGGGCCGTGCTTCATCACGAGCCAGCCAAATCCAACAGTCAGAACCGCCGCCAGAACACTGATTAATGCTGCAAACAGATACACGCCCGACATTCTTTCTTTGCCCTAGCCAAAGGCTTAGGCGTCCTCTTTTCTCAGGTCAAACTGAGCATCACCAAATGCAGTTTCGAAAATACACCAATCTGGAAATTCCGACTTCAGACTGCGAGCTGCCTTATGAACGTCTTCGGGTGAATCGAAAATACCAAAACATGTGGCCCCGGACCCGGACATGGCGAAGTGCCGGATGTCAGGAAAGGCGCCAAGCCGTTTCAGCAGGATTTCAATCTCAGGAACAATCGAGATGGCCGCTGAGGCGAGATCATTGGTATAGCCTTCTTGTAGCTCCAGCAGCCAGTCCTCACGGGTTTCCGCCTCGGGAGGAGACACCTCTTCAAATGATGGTGGACAGGACACTTCGTCAAACCTGCGAAAGACCGGAGCGGTCGGGCATTCGACATTCGGCGTCACCATAAGGGCCGGAAACCCTTCCGGGATTCCGCTCACGCTTTCCAGACGGTCGCCATCGCCGCGCATCAAAACCGGACGACCGGCGACACAGGCCGGCACATCACCGCCGAGGGGCCGCGCAAGATCAATCAGCTTTTCCAAAGACAGATTGAGATCAAACGCGGAGTTGAACAAATGGAGCAGCGCAGCAGCATCAGATGATCCACCACCAATTCCGGCCGCTATAGGCAAATGCTTTTCCAGAACGAGATCACCTGTGAACTTTCGCCCGGTCTCGTCTTCCAGTGCCCTGGCCGCCCGCAGAACCAGATTATCAGGATCGCTGAGATTTTGCGGCTTCTCGGATTGCGGCCCATCGACGACGAATGTCAGAGGATCTTCTGATGGCGACCAGATCAGCCTGTCTGCCGCACGCTGGTCGGCAAACACCACCAGGCTGTCGAGAGGGTGACGTCCGTCATTCCTCACTGGCCCGACGTGAAGATAGAGATTGATTTTCGCCGGAGCGAATATGGTGATCATCCGAGCGTGCTCCCCATCCCCCTGAACACGACGGTCAGCTCGGCTCAGTCACCCCCGATTCGCCTGCCATAACAGACGGTTCGGGTGCTTTCAGACCGGAAGCCAGCTTGGCCTCAATACCGGCAATGTCGGCTTCATCAGGATCAAGTGCCAGTGCATGTCGCCATTGGAACCGCGCTTCCAGTTCCCGACCCGCGCGCCAATAGGCGTCGCCAAGATGGTCATTGAGAGTGGGATCGTCCGGCGATAATTCCACGGCGCGCTCCAGATAAAGCACTGCCTGTGGATATTGGCCCAGCATGTAATAGGCCCAACCGAGACTATCGACGATATAGCCCGAATTCGGGCTTAGGCGCACGGCCTCCTGAATCAGATCGAAGCCCTTTTGAAGGTTTTCGCCGCGATCAACCCAGGAATAACCGAGATAGTTGAGAACCTGAGGCTGTCCATCGTCAATTTCGACGGCGCGTAAAAGGTCTCTCTCTGCACCTTCCCAATCACCAAGTTCATGAAGTGTCACGGCGCGCGCATAATAGCTGCGCCAGTCTTCGCGTCCTTCAGCTTCGTCTGACGTCACAACCGAATCGAACCAGCGATAGGCCTCATCGAACTTTCCAACGGTGCGGTAGAGGTCACCCAGCTGGATCGTGAGATCGCGATCACCTGTTTTCGCCTGTCCGTCACGCGCAACTTCGAGCGCTTCATCCTCTTGTCCCAGACGCAGAAGCGCCCAGGCAAGCTGCCCGCGTGACGTCGCATAGAATGGCGAGGTCTCAGACACCTGGCGGAGAATTTCGACAGCTTCTTCGCCGCGATCAGAGTAATCGAGCGTGCTGCCCAGCATTGTCCGCGCAATATCAAGTTCAGGATCCAGCATTAGCGCCAGATTGAAATAGACACTTGCAATATCGTCTTCCGTTTCAGTCGCGAGCGCGGTGCCTAGCGAATAGACCGCGATCGCTGCGCCCTCAGTCGGTTTCAGGCGCTTCACAGAAATTGGTTCGCCAGCCCGAAGCTTTTTCGACAGCGAGTCTACGGCCGGATTTGGCCCGACTTCCCGGCGGAACTGATCGGCAATTTCGAGCGCCTTATCCGTTTCCCCTTTAGCGGACAGAAGGCGGATATAATGCTCACATGCCACGGCGAGACGCATGCGCTCGCCCCAGACAGCCTCGAAGGTTTCGAGCGCATCCTCATCATTTCCCGCTGACATCTGGATCAGGCCAAGCATGTAGAGCGAAACGCCGTCAAGGACGTCATCACCCACAAGGCTTTCAATCAGCTGGCTTTTGGACCCGTCTTCATCATCTTCTCCAAGCGCAGCCCATGCTGCGATGGACCGTGAGACGATACGGTTGAACAGGCCCGTCTCGCCATTCGCGAGAAGAATACGCGCTTCCTTGAAGTCATCGCTCGACATCTCGGAAATGGCGAGTGTCAGACGAGTGAGGGAAGAGATTTCATCAACAGACTTCTGCCCTGCTTTTGCCAGCGCAAGCGCCTGATCGCGCTCACCGGCGAGAAGCAGCGAGAAGATGGCGCGTTCGAGGAGAATAGAATCGTCTGGTTCCCGCGCTGAGGCACGCACAAAATTTTCGGCAGCGAGCTCAGGGTCATTGGTCAGAGACGCATAGCGACCGACCAGAAAGTCGGAATATTGATCCGCCTGCGCTGGTTTGGCGACATTGAGCCAGTCAAATTCAGTCGCAGCAGGGGTCGCGCACCCTGCCAGCGCAGAGCAACTCGCAGCGAGAAGCAGTTTTCGAAACACAGATACCATCGACCGACCCTGAGGCATCCGGGCAGAAAAGACAATCTCCCGCACTGCCAGTTCTTGAAATGAGCTGCTGTCGCCCATCAGCCAATCAGGCCGAAGGGCGACAGCATTTCTGAATCACATATTTGGATAAGCCGGACCGCCGCCACCTTCCGGGGTTTCCCAGTTGATGTTCTGGTTCGGATCCTTGATGTCGCAGGTCTTGCAGTGAATGCAGTTCTGAGAGTTGATCTGGAACTTCTTGTCGCCATTCGCCTCTTCGACCCATTCATACACGCCTGCAGGGCAGTAACGCGCTGATGGACCGTCATAGACACCAAGCTCAGATGACTTCTGAAGCTCAGGATCAAGAAGGCGAAGGTGGCATGGCTGATCTTCGCCGTGATAGGTGTTCGTGAAGGACACATTGGTCAGCTTGTCAAAGCTGATCACACCATCTGGCTTAGGATAAGCGATTGGCTTGAACTTGGATGCAGGCTTGAGAGATGCCGCATCGGTTTTGGTGTGAGACATCGTCCCGAACGGGCTGAAACCGAACAACTTGTTGAGCCACATCTCCATACCACCAAGGCCAGTGCCGATGATCGTGCCGAAGCGTGAGAGCAGCGGCTTCACATTCCGGACAGTTTTCAGCTCTTTATAGACGCCTGAGGCCTCATAGGCTTCCTCATAAGAGGTGAGCACATCGCCTGAACGGCCTTCCTGAATAGCCGCGACAGCTGCTTCAGCACCCATCATGCCGGTCAGGATCGCGTTGTGAGAGCCCTTGATGCGCGGCACGTTTACGAAGCCCGCAGAACATCCGATGAGTGCACCACCCGGGAAAGCGAGCTTCGGCACAGACTGCCAGCCACCTTCAGTGATCGCGCGCGCGCCGTAAGACACCCGCTTACCGCCCTCAATATATTTCAGCACTTCCGGATGGTGTTTCCAGCGCTGAAACTCCTGATAAGGCGCGATGTATGGGTTTTCATAGTTCAGGTGAACGACGAAACCGAGCGAGATGAATGGCTCGCCATTGTCGCGGAAGTGATAGAGGAAGCTACCACCGCCAACATTGTCTGCCAATGGCCAGCCGAGCGTGTGTTGAACATAGCCTTCCTGGAAGTTTTCTTCAGGAACAGACCAGAGCTCTTTCAGGCCGATACCGTATTTCTGCGGTTCTTTGCCTTCATCGAGGTCAAATTTGGCGATGAGTTTCTTGGTGAGTGAGCCGCGTGTGCCCTCTGCGAAGAGAACATACTTGCCGAGAAGCTCCATACCCGGCTCATAATCCGGCTTTGGCTTTCCTTCAGCATCAAGGCCAGCGACGCCCGCGATAACGCCGCGCACTTCGCCATTTTCGCCATAGACCAGATCAGACGCTGCAAAACCCGGGAAGATTTCCACGCCCATATTCTCAGCTTCCTGAGCGAGAAAGCGGGTCACATTGCCGAGCGAGCCTGTGAAATTGCCATGGTTCTTCATAAATCCTGGCATTGGCAGCCAGGAAATATCCAGCGAACCTTTCGGGCCGAGATATTTGAACTTGTCGCCGGTAACTTCTGTTTTCAGTGGCCGGTCGTCACGCGAGCGCCAGTCTGGAACAAGCGTGTCGAGACCAATCGGGTCCACAACAACACCTGACAGAATGTGCGCGCCGATTTCGCCGCCTTTTTCCAGAACGATGACTGAAAGCTCTTCGCCTTTTTCCTGAGCGAGCTGCATGACTCTGATCGCGGCAGACAGACCTGCTGGTCCACCACCAATGATCAGAACATCGACTTCCATTGATTCGCGTTCGACTGCGTCTGACGCCATAAATTCTTCTCCCCGGGCCGGAACTGGTGTGTCTGTTTGATCTAGTTAGCCTTTATTGTCAAAAACCAAAACAACACAAGAATTCAGATTTGAATGTTCATGGGACGAACGCCATGCTTGCGAAGCTGCCAGATTGTGCTTCGATTGCATTCGCTCTTACAATCTGATCAGACTGAGTTCGATTAACACACTTCTGGACAAGACCCCTTGCAGCTCGACGCTTCCAACTTGCGCAGACAAATCAGCGCCCTTACCGCCTGGTGGGAAGGTGCAGGCGTGGATATCGATCAGCGCCAGATTGATCGCATGCTTCAGGCTCTGCAATCGAACCAGACGCCTGAGACGCCAACCACTGCACCTGCAGCTGAAGCTCCGAAGCTCAAGTCTTCCAAAGGCATTGCGCAGGCAAAAGCGTTCGCCGAACGGGCGACAACACTTGAAACCCTGCGCGACGCTATTCTGCAGTTTGATGGCTGTGAACTGAAAGAGGGCGCGAACAAGACCGTGTTTGCCGACGGTGTTGCTGACGCCGACGTTATGGTGATCGGTGAAGGCCCTGGCCGCGATGAGGACAGAGAAGGCTTGCCGTTCGTTGGCCGCGCCGGGCAACTGCTCGACCGCATGCTCGCCGCCATCGGCCTGTCGCGAACGGAAAACACCTACATCACCAATGTGAACTTCTGGCGGCCACCGGGAAACCGGAACCCAACGGAAAACGAGCTGGCGCTGTGTCGCCCCTTCGTCGACAAGCATATCGCACTCATCAAACCCAAGCTGATCATTGTGGCTGGCGCCGTACCCGCACAGTCACTTCTCGGGGCGACGCAAGGCATTACCCGGCTTCGTGGCCAGAAATTCGATCTCAGCATTGCTGGTATGGAAAAGGCGATTCCGGTCTATCCGATCTTCCATCCGGCCTATCTGCTTCGTCGCCCTGCTGAAAAGGCAAAGGCCTGGGCGGATCTTCTCAATATTCTGGCTGCACTCGAAGCGCTTGGCTGTGCGCCCGACAAACGCCCCTGACACACATCAGCCATGCCTGCCCCGTTTTCCGTCATCATCCCCACACTCAATGCTGGCGAGAGCCTGATCCCCTGTCTGCAGGCGCTCGCGCCCGGCCTGTCCCGTCAGCTGATCCGGGAAGTCATCATCGTCGATGGCGGATCGACCGACAAAACAATCCTTTATGCCCATGAGGCTGGCGCACGTGTAATCGTTGGCGCGCGTGGACGCGGACATCAATTGCGTGCAGGCGGCGTGAATGCGCAGGGAGACTGGCTATTGTTTCTGCACGCCGACAGCTTTCTCGAGGCGAACTGGGCTGATGCCGTGATCTCTCACATGGAACATCATCACGGGCAGGCGGGATATTTCGCCCTCGCCTATCGTAGCGATGCAAAACAGGCGCGATGGCTCGAAGCACGCGCAAACCGCCGCGCCACCTGGTTCGGCCTGCCCTATGGCGATCAGGGCTTGTGCCTCTCGCGGAAACTCTATGATGAGGTCGGCGGGTTTCAGGATTTCCCGCTGATGGAAGATGTCGACATGGTTCGTCGGCTCGGGAAAGCGCGCCTCGCCCCGCTAAGCGCCCGAGCGTTCACTTCCGCGGACAAATATGAGCGCGATGGCTGGCGGAAACGAGCCTGGTCGAATGCGTTTCTGCTGGGTCGATACTTTCTTGGCGCCTCTCCAGAGAAGCTTGCCAAAGCGTATCGTTAGAACTCATCCGCTTGACTTGTGTCTTCAACACTGATGCTGAACTTAAGATATTTGGCTTTGAACACAGCGTACAGGCCATAGGCGGCGCTGATCGCAAACACGAGACAACCCACCAGCGTATCCTTTATGAGTCCAAGCCAGATATTGTAGTTCATTATTCGCTCTAAGCTTTCGGGGTCTCCTTCGATGTAATTGTCAGGCTGATACAAAAGTAAGTCGCTGATAACGAAACCTACGAAGGTCAGTACGCAGAACGCCAACACAAACCTCCAGAAAAACGTCCAGAAAATTCGGCCAAAACGCTTGATCTTCATTGAGACGCCCCCTCCAGTTGCACGATGACTTTGACAACATTGATCGTGTTCGCCAAGCCCAACCGCATGGGTTTATCCAAAACGCGACTGGCGCGGGATATTGGCCCGTCGGCAGCCCATCGCATAAATACCATGGCGCAGGCGCGCGTTTTTCGTGAGGTAATGGATCCGCGCTGGCAAACCCGGCTTTATCTGACGCCAGATAAAGCACTTTTTGATCGCCACCCCGGATTTCCTGAAGGGGCTGAGCTCTGGCTCCAGTCACCCGGCGATCTCGGAACGCGACTGACGGTCGCCTTTGATGAAGCACCGCTCGGCAATGTGATTTTCATCGGTACAGATATGCCGGACCTCAGGCGCACGGATATCGCCGCCACGATAAATAGCTTGAATACCGCACCTCTTGTTGTTGGTCCGGCCATGGATGGCGGGTTCTGGCTGATGGGTCTGCGCAAGCGGATTGGATCTCATGCGCCATTTGACGAAGTACGCTGGTCCAGCGCACACACACTCAGTGATGTTTTGCGAAACGTTGAAGGCGAGAGAGCTGAATGGCTCGATAAGCGCATCGATCTGGATGATGGCCCTTCGCTAAAAGAATGGCTGGAGCGCTAACAGTCCAGAACTTCCACATCCTTTGCCAGAACACCGCCAACGGTATGGATGAGCTCTTCAGCGCCAAAAGGTTTCGGCAAAAAGGCATCCGCCTCCTTGAAGCGCGTTTTGTTTGAAGCGTCTGCGGACATGGCGATGATGCCGATATTTTCCCAGACATCACGGACCAGACAAATCAGCTCCTCACCGGGCATGCCTGGCATGTTGAGGTCAGTCAGTACGGCATCGACGTGATCGAAATTCAGCTGGCGAATGGCATCTTCGCCCGTCTGAAACCCAGAAACGCGATAGCCATATGACCTCAGAACCTCTGTTGCGATCCGGCAGCTCGTCTTGCTGTCATCAATGACAACCACATGCTGTCGAGGCCGACCCGTGATCTGGATGCTTTCGATATCTTTCAGAAGGTCAGAGACGCGGACCTTGTCGAACGGCTTTTTCAAGACGAGATGGGCCCCAAGGTTTCGGGCCTCAGCAAGAACAGCATAATCATCAGTGCTGTTTGCCGTCATCATCACGTTGACGATTGCTGGCCACCGACGAGAGACGGGTTCGATCAGCTTCAGACCGCTGACTTCGCCAAAATGGACATCAATGATTGCTGCAGAAAATTTTTGATCAAACAGGTCTGGCGACATGGAGAATTCACGTGCGGTGCTGACGAGCTGAACATCTGCTCCGCACTCAACAAACATTTTCGAAATCAGATTACCCTGCGTCTGGCTATCTTCCAGAACAAGTATGCTTTGACGAGTCGCCACGGTTTCTGATCCCCTCCCGGCTGGCTGATCACTCAAGACTTCTTCTGAACACATACGTCACTGTAATTGAATTTTGGTGAAGAAAAACAGCCGCTTGCTACACTGATCAGTTTTCTTTTTAACTGACAAGCACTTAATTTCCACCACTCGATGAAATTTTCCAGATCAGATCAAGAGGATCGCAACCGGCTTGGCCGAATGACTAAACAGGTTCAATCTGGGGCAAGCAACATATGCGAATGACCGGTATTTCAATCGTCTTTTCGATCTGTCTTGGAGTGCTTGGTGCCTGCTCTCCGTCTGCGAAAGCACCTGAAACCCAATATGATTTCGCCGCTCTTACAGACGGTCGACCGCCTGTTGAGAAATGCGCTGGCTTTTTGAACTCCATTCTCAGTGACGAACTCGGGGATGACTATCGAAACCGCAAAAACATCGACGACATCTATGTCGAAACGACGTGCCAATGCATGGTTGATGCTCAGAGCCAGACAATTTCAGACATTGCTCCGGATGATCCGGAAATACGCAATCTAATTCTAAATCTCATCTATTCGCCTGACGTGTTGGCCATTCTGACAAACTCTGACCGCTATCCTGACGGCCTCGCCCAGTTCGAAACCCATATAAATAGTCTTGCCGATTCATCTGAGCCGTCAGGTTACGATCGATTAATCACGATTTTTGAAACCATTGGAGCGAACTTTGTTGACCACCACAAATACATCGAAACAGAGGGACTAGCGGTCTGCGACGAGGTGAGATCCAGACAACTGCAACGCTATCCAGCACCCAGCCTGGAACAATCCATCGCGCTCGAAGAACGCGACCTGGCCCTGCAGCGACTGAACCATGATCCCGGCGTGAGCGTCGCGCTGATGGAAGCCTATCTCATGTCTGACCGGCTGTCGCAGGATTGTTTCGACATCATGGAAACGTTTCACGCTATTGAGGCTCGCACAAAACGTATGGCATGCGGCGACGCCTATCACAGGGGTTTATGCGCAATCGAGTTTGAGGAAATCGAGGCGGATTTTCCGCAGCTCATCCAATCAGAACTCGACTTTGTGAAGAGTTATTCAAACCTCGCATCTTATCTCAACACCACACGAACAACGGCAAGGATCGAAGACCTGACCGCATTTGTTGAGGACATGTCCCCTTACCTGCCTTTGTCGTTTGACGAGTATCGCAATGCGGTGGCGGCACTCAGCCAATGGGACCAAGCGGCTTACCAGGCACGCGTTGAACTACGCCGTCAGAAATTAATCCGTGAGACCACCGGCTTCTGATCAACAAACTAGCTGTAGATAAGATTTCAAATGTTCTTGTTTTGTTCTTTTTGTCCTGATATTTATCCCGGGTATGAGAACACAACAAAAACTTCCCTCACACGGACGCGTTTCTGACCAGGATCTGTCAGCATTATCGCCCGGTGAACATACCAAAGGACGCGGTGCGGTTTCCAACCCTGCCGGTCGTTTCGAGGTGTCTCAAACTGAAGCCTTTGATGACGGGTGGGAGGTAGAGACCGATCACCTTGACGAAGCCAGCCAGGTCAACTGGCATCAGGAGTTTGCCCGCACGATTATCACGCGGAACCAGTCACCGGATATTTCCTTCGACCGCTCAATCAATCCGTATCGAGGCTGCGAACATGGGTGCATTTACTGTTTCGCACGGCCCTCACATGCCTATCTCGGGCATTCAGCTGGCGTGGATTTTGAGCGTCAGCTCTATTTCAAGGCCAATGCCGTCAAGCTTCTGAAAAAGGAACTGGCCGCCAAATCTTACGAGCCAAGACCAATTGCGCTGGGCGTAAACACAGATGCTTATCAGCCCGAGGAAAAGCGCCTGCGCCTCACGCGGGAATTGCTGCAGGTTCTGGCAGAGTTCAATCACCCCGTGACGATGATCACCAAATCCGGCCTGATCCGTCGTGATATCGATCTTCTTTCTGATATGGCGTCAAAGGGTCTCGCGCGTGTTGCGATTTCTCTGACCTCTCTTCAGCCGGAACTGTCTCGTCGGATGGAACCGCGGGCCGCATCACCCAAACTCAGACTCCAGACCATATCGGACCTGAGCGCAGCCGGCATTTCGGTTTCGGTCATGACGGCGCCAGTTATTCCGGGCCTTAATGATATGGAACTTGAAGACCTGCTGGCTGCTGCGCGCGAGGCTGGCGCACGAAGTGCCGGATATGTGCTGCTGCGGCTGCCATATGATCTGAAGGATATTTTTCAGGAATGGCTGGTGGCTCACTATCCTGACCGGGCGACAAAAGTCATCAACACACTGCGCGATATGCGTGGCGGCCTTGACTATGATGCAGACTGGCAGAAACGCCAGCGCGGTGAAGGCACGCTCGCCAGGCTCCTGTCCACACGTTTTCACAAGGCAGTGAACCGGCTCGGATATGACCAGTCCAAATGGGCACTGCGCACTGATTTGTTCAGAAAGCCACCGCCTGAAACCCGACAAATCGGATTCGATTTCTGACGAAAAAACGAATCAGTCCGTTGATCCGCCCCGTTCGGTAAGACATTGTTTATCAAATCAGGTCGGATTTGGCACATGCGATCTAATTAAACGAGGTCTTCAGAAGATGGACGCTCTGGAAAATGTAATCATTGAAGGCGACTGCATCGACGTGATGAACAGTCTGCCTGAAAAATCAGTCGATCTGATTTTTGCCGACCCGCCATATAACCTGCAATTGGGTGGCGATCTTAAACGCCCGGACAATTCGAACGTCGATGGCGTAACGGATGACTGGGATCAGTTTGATAGCTTCGATTCCTATGATCTGTTCACACATGACTGGCTGGCCGCCTGCCGCCGCGTGCTGAAAGATACAGGCGCGATCTGGGTAATCGGCAGCTATCACAACATCTTCCGTGTTGGCTCGACCCTTCAGGATGCAGGCTTCTGGATCATGAATGATGTGATCTGGCGGAAGACCAATCCGATGCCGAATTTCCGTGGCACGCGCTTCCAGAACGCGCATGAGACGCTGATCTGGGCCACCAAACACCCGAACCAGAAGCCTTATACGTTCAATTATGACGCCCTGAAAGCCTTCAACGAAGACCTTCAGATGCGGTCCGACTGGACGATTCCGATCTGTACAGGTCAGGAACGCCTGAAGGGCGAAGATGGCAAAAAGGTTCATCCAACCCAGAAACCTGAAGGGCTTTTGCACCGCGTTCTGCTGGCGACCAGTAAAGAAGGCGACATGATCCTTGATCCGTTTTCGGGCACCGGCACCACTGCGGCTGTGGCAAAAGCGCTCGGACGTCGATTTATCGGCATTGAGCAGGATGGCGGCTATGCGCGCCATGCCCGCGAACGTCTGGCCCGCGTTGAGCCGTATCTCGATGATGATCTGAAAACCGTCACCAGCAAGCGCGCTGAGCCTCGCATTCCGTTCGGCGCCTTGATTGAAAATGGTTATTTGCGCCCGGGCGACCGACTATTTTCGGCATCTCGTCGATTCGAAGCCCGTGTACGTATTGATGGCAGCCTGACAAATGGCCGCGATGTCGGCTCGATTCACAGGCTGGGAGCGCATGTTCAGCGTGCATCAGCGTGCAATGGTTGGACATTCTGGCACTATGAAACCAGAAATGGCCTTGAACCAATCGACTTTCTGAGAAGAAAATTCAGGACTCAGATGGGACTCGGTTGATCAAACGCCTCAGCGTGCTTACCTTTTTACATAGCTGGACGGGCGAAACCGATTCGGGTTTGACACGGAGGCCCCATGACACGGCTTATAAATGTGTATGCGCTGGATTATTGGTACGAATCTGATGCTGAAGATCCTGATAGTGCCTACACCCTGATCGGTGACGAAAAGGGTGACTATGTTATCGCTGCCGACGGCACGCTGACATTTGAAGAAATCTGGGAACTTGCAGAGACCCATAACGAACAGGTCAAAGCAGAACTCCAGAACGGATAGGCTTCAAGCCCGGTCAGAGCAAGCGCTCTGACTGTTCCAGATAGAGCTTCACCGCCTTCTGGAAAACACTGGGCAATCCAGCAGATTTCCAATCGCTGAGATTGACCCAAACCGGGCTTGCTGTTTCTGCAGTTTCACGCTGCTCAACTCTCAGCGTCAGTCTGAAATGCGTGAACACGTGCGTGATCTGCCCAATTGTCTGGGATTGATCGTCTTCAACAGATGACGGTACGCCATCGCTGACCCAGTCTGTACCCGGCAATCCCACCATTCCGGCAAGCAGCCCTTTGTCTTGGCGTCGCTCGAGCAATATCCGCCCTTCATTTATGACGATATAGACTGTTCCTGTGCGCTCTGGTTTGGCGGCTTTGGCGGGCTTCACCGGGTAGTCTGCAACATTCCCTGCCTCAAATGCGTGACATTCCGCCATCAGCGGACACAGATCACATTGCCAGTTGCGCGGCTTGCAGACCGTTGCGCCGAGATCCATCATGGCCTGAGCGAAATCGCCAGGGCGGTCTTCGGGCACCCAGTCCGTGACGATGGACTTGATGTCCTGTTTCACATCCCGAACGGGCTGATCGATGGTCAGAAGTCGGCTCGTGACCCGCTCGACATTGCCATCCACAGCCGCAACAGGTTGATCAAACGCAATTGCGGCAATGGCACCGGATGTATAAGGCCCGATGCCCGGCAGTTTTTGAAGCTCATCTGCTGTTTCCGGAAACCCACCCAGGCGCACAACCTCCTGAGCACAGGCATAAAGATTTCGAGCGCGAGAATAATAACCAAGCCCGGCCCAGGCGGCCATAATATCATCCCGGTCCGCTGCAGCGAGGTCTTCAACGCGCGGCCAGCGCTGCGTGAAGTCGAGAAAATAGCGTGTGGCGTGCGGAATCGTCGTCTGCTGCAGCATGATTTCTGACAACCAGACATGATAAGGGTTCGGTCGAACCCCCTTTCGCCTGTCAGAAGGCGCTGTTCGCCAGGGCAGACTCCGTGCATACTGGTCATACCAGTTGAGGAGCTTTGCGCTTATCGGGCCAGTATGTGGATAACTGCGCGTCATCTGTGGACGCCCCTTTCATCCTGCTTGAAGCGCCGTCACCTGCCATGAGAGAATAAACCATGTCCAGTCCACCCTCTCAGCGAATGTCAGATTCAGACAAGCAGATGGAAGAATCTCTGGCGCTTGCGCGCCTGTCGCGTCATCGCGCCATTCCGGTGGACACCTCATCTCGTCGCGTTGGATTGCGCGCATCCGCACTCTTGCGAAGATTTTCAAAGGATGAAGGCCCCGGCCTTCCTTTGCTTCAACAACGTTGGAAGGATCTGGTTGGTGAACGCCTGTCGAAACTTTCAAAGCCGGTCAAACTGACCGGTAAAAAGGAAGCACGGGTGCTGACGCTGGAAATACTGCCCGCAGCCTCCCCCATCTTTCAGCATCAGGGCGAGTTTCTCAAACAACACCTGACGGCGGCGATTGGTGGACATATTCGCGATATCAAGCTGGTTCAGAAACGCATGGCTGACCCAAAAGCAGGCAAAATCTCGACCCGTCCCCTGACTGCACAGGAACGTGATGAGCTGAAACAGGGCGTCTCAAACATTAAGAATACGAAATTATCCGAGGCTCTGTTGGCCTTTGGTGAAGCGATATATACACAGGATCGTTGAGCCCGCTATTTGGCGTTTCACCCGAATCTGTAGACGGAACACGGTTATGAAAATTTCGACCCTCATCATTTCAGCTCTGGCGCTGAGCGGTATTGCGGCCTGCGGACAGTCCGCAAGCACAGGCAGCACCTCCGGTTCCGGTGAAGTGGCTGTCGCTGGAACAGCGCTTGGCGACGTGTTTCTTGGCGATGCCGATGCCCCGGTAACGATTATCGAGTATGCGTCGATCACGTGTTCGCACTGTAAAGCGTTCCACGAAGAGATCTTCCCATCGATCCAGGACCGGATCGATTCAGGCGAAGTGAAATTCATCTTCCGTGATTTCCCGACACCGCCGGTTGATATCGCACTTGCAGGTTTCGCGATTGCGCGTTGTTCTGGCGAAGACACATATTTTGACGTCGTCGACGACTTTTTCACCAATCAGACAAACATGATCCAGGCAGCACGCACAGGAACAGTCGAAAACTTCCTGAAGACCGTCGCCGCACGTCACGGCGTGGACGAAGCCGAATATCAGGCCTGCACACGTGATGATGTTCTCTATGACAGCATGCTGGATATCGTCGATGGCGGACAAACCATGGGCGTGACAGGCACACCAACGTTCTTCCTGAACGGAACAAAAATGGGCCGCGAAGCTCAGGATCCGGCAGGTCTGAATGCTGCTATTGATGCGGCACTGGGTATCAAGCCCGGTTCGTCATCTGAAACCGAAGAGTGAGTATCTGATTGCACATCACAGAGATCAGAATTGCCGGATTTAAATCCTTCGTAGATCCTGTCACTTTCTACGTTGAACAGGGACTCACGGGCATTGTTGGCCCAAATGGATGCGGCAAATCTAATCTTCTGGAATCTCTTCGCTGGTGTATGGGCGCCAGTTCAGCAAAAGCCATGCGTGGCGGAGAAATGGATGATCTCATTTTCTCCGGCACGGCCAAGCGCCCTGCCCGCGAAAATGCTGAAGTTACGCTGGTCATCGATAACACAGACCGCCGCGCGCCTCCCGAATTCAATGATACCGATGTTCTGGAGATCACACGGAAACTCCGCCGCGGTATTGGTTCGACCTACAAGCTGAATGGCCGGACCGTTCGCGGTAAAGACATTCAGCTCATCTTTGCTGACGCGTCGACCGGTGCGAACTCGCCGGCACTCGTGCGTCAGGGACAGATCAGCGAACTGATCGCCTCTAAGCCGCAAAACCGTCGTCGCCTGCTCGAGGAAGCTGCAGGCATTGCTGGCCTGAACACCCGCCGACATGAAGCTGAGCTGAAGCTGCGTGGCGCTGAGAACAATCTCGAGCGCCTTTCAGAAGTGTCTGGCGAAGTTGAACGCCAGCTTGAAAGCCTGAAGCGTCAGGCGCGCAAAGCCCGCAAACACAAAATACTGTCCGATCAGATCACTGGCCTTGAGGCGCTTCTTTGCCATCGCCGTTGGATGGCCGCTGACGAGGCCGTTACCAAACACAAAGAAGCGCTTCAGGAAGCTCGCAAAAGTGTAGAAGAGCTGACACTTCAGGACGCTGTAGCTGAACGCAAAGCGCTGGAAGCCCGGGACAAGATCGCTCCTCTGCGCGATGCCGAAACGAACGCGTCAGCGCAGGTCGGACAGGCGAAAGTCCGCATGACCGAGCTTCAGGGCGAAAAACGTGCCAATGAAGCAGAGATCGAGCGTCATTCGACCGATCTGAAGCGACTGGTTGCTGATCTGGAACGTGAACAGGCGCATGTTGAAGAAGCCGAAGCCAAGCTGGAAGAAGCTCGCAACGCGCTTAACAGCCTGCCAAGCCTCGACCCGGCTGCGTTTGAGCGTGATCAGATGGAGGCCAAAGCCCGCCTTCAGATGATCCAGAAAGATATTGCAGACGCAGAGCAACTCACTCAGTCACGCACTGAAGAACTCGCTCGCCTGCGTGCAGAGCGCGAGGCAGCTGAACGCAATCGCAATGGCCTCACACAACGCTTCAATCAGACGACATTGAAGGTCAATCAGCTCGAGAGCGAGATCGATCGTCTTCCCGATGTGAGCGATCTTGAGCAACGCCTGACCGAGGCCCGCGCCAAACTGGCTGAGCATGAAGCCAGTCTGGAAGACACCGCCAACTCGATCAGCGAGCTCGAGCAGACTGTGCAGGCTTGCCGCCGCGAGGAAGAAACTGCTGACGAACCGCTTCGCGCGGCCGATACAGTGGTCAGAAGCCTGAAGGCTGAGATTTCAGGTCTTGAACGCCTGTTGAGGAAGGCTGAACGGTCCTCTGCGCCGCCTGTGCTTGATTCGCTCTCACCACATCCGGGGTTTGAGCGCGCACTGGCGGCGGCACTTGGCGATGACCTCAACGCGCCAACAGATCCTTCTGCGCCGGCCTATTGGGGCGGCGCCGCCGCAGGCACGGACCCTGCCCTGCCGTCTGGCGTTACACCTCTGAATACGGTTTGTGACGCACCGGGTGAGTTGTCTCGTCGTCTGGCACAATGCGGTGTTGTTGAAAATGAAGCCGACGCCACGGCCCTGGCTGGCGCTCTGCAAGTTGGTCAGCGCCTCGTCAGCAAAGCAGGTGGACTGTGGCGCTGGGATGGATATGTCCGCAAGAGTGACGCGCCCCTGTCTCAGGCCGAACAGCTTGAACAACGCAACCGCCTTGATGCCTGTCAGGCTGAATTGCCTGAAGCCGAACAACAGCTCGAGGCAGCCCGGGTCGCGAAATCCGGACTGGAAGAGAAACGCCGCACAAGCGAGTCGCAATTGCGCGACCTGCGAGCGCATACACCTCAGCTGCAAAAAGCCCGAAACGAAGCGAACTCTCAGGTGTTCCGCTGCGAACAGGATGTCGAACGCGCCAGCATGAAACGCGATTCGATGGTTGCCTCCCTCGAAGAAGCCCGCCGTCAGCAGGCAGAAGCGAAAGCAGCCGTCGAGGCCCTTACAGATAGCGGCGATCAGTCCCATGAGATTGAGCTGGCGGACGAACTCAATAAGCTTCGTCAGAATATTGGCGAAAAGCGCGGAGAAGAGCGTCAGGCACAGGCTACGCTTTCCGATCTCCAACGAAATCGGGACCGTATCGAAGGCCGTAAACGTGCGCTGGAACGCGACATTTCGGACTGGTCGCGTCGCCATGACCAATCACATGGCCGGATCACTGAACTCGGTAACGCGCGCACGAGAACGCGCGCAGCACTGGATGACGCCGAATCCCGCCCGGCAAGCATCGAAGAGCGGATCGAAGAACTGGCGGTTCAGCTCAAGACGCTCGAAGACAAACGTCAGGAAGTGGCGGACGCTCATGCCGAGGCCGAAAAGTCGGTAAAAGAGACGGAATCCGAAGCCCGCACCGCCAAGGATGCTGCCAGCAAGGCGCGCGAATCGACAGTGATGATTCAGGCGCATCTGGAAACAGCCAAGGAACGCCTGCAGGACGCCGTTGATCTGGCCAGTTCGCAGTTCAACCGTCAGCCTCAAGGGCTCATACAGATTGCTGAGTCGACGCTCGAAGGCGACTGGATGGAGAAGGACGCTCGGGAGATCGACACACAACTGATCGAGCTGAAACACGAGCTCGGTGCGCTGGGCAGCGTGAACCAGGATGCTGAAAAAGACGCGGAAGAACTCGGAGAGCGTCTCGGAAGCCAAGAGGAAGAGAAAGCCGACCTGACGGCAGCCATCGCAAAACTGCGTGAAGGTGTAAATGCGCTGAATCAGGAAGGCCGCGGCCGACTTCTTTCCGCTTATGAAACGGTGAACGAGCACTTCCAGAGCCTGTTCACCGCGCTATTCAATGGTGGCACAGCTGAACTTAAGCTTGTTGAAGCCGATGACCCGCTTCAGTCTGGGCTTGAAATCTTTGCCCAGCCTCCTGGCAAAAAAGTGACCTCACTCAGCCTGATGTCCGGTGGCGAGCAGGCTCTGACAGCTGCTGCCCTGATCTTCGCAGTGTTTCTGTCCAATCCGGCACCGATCTGTGTTCTGGACGAGGTGGACGCCCCGCTCGACGATGTAAACGTCGATCGGTTCTGTCGCCTGCTGGACGAAATGCGGCGTCGAACAGACACGCGATTCGTGACCATCACTCACAACCCGGTCACCATGTCACGAATGGACAGACTGTTTGGCGTGACCATGCAGGAACAGGGCGTTTCACGCATCGTTTCCGTTGATCTGGGTACGGCGGAACAACTTGTCGCAGCCGAATAACTGATCAAAGTTTTTCAACATCAATAAAAACAAGGCGTTATGAAGTTTAAGCTTTCTTGACTTCGCAACTGCACACAGATAGCTTCCGCGCGACTTCGGTCGGTGTGACAACTGTAATCGTGGTGGCCAAATGGCTCCTTCCCAATCTGGCAAAGACGATCTGTCTGCGCGCATTTCCGCTGCGCAGGCGCGTCAGGCTGAGAAGGTCCGCTCCAAACCACAGTCCTCCCATTCGGCGGGCTATGGTGTGGGGATGAAAATGGCCTTCGACCTGTTGGGGGGAGCGATTGTCGGGCTCGTGTTTGGTCTGGCTTTCGATCATGTGTTCGGGACTAAGCCCTGGGGCTTGCTTGTACTTCTTACCCTCGGAATGGTCGCCGGGTTCAGATTGATGTTGCGGTCGGCTGAGCTACAGGCTAAGCGCATGGCGCAAAACAATGACGCAGCAGAGGACTCATCTGAAGCTGCACAAGACGGACAGGCGAAGTAATGATCAGTCAAATGGCTATCGACCCGATGCACCAGTTCCAGCTCGATAAGCTTATCGATCTGAAAATTGGTGGATTAGACGTTTCATTCTCGACTTCGTCTTTGGCA
This sequence comes from Ponticaulis sp., assembly GCA_002701295.1. Taxonomy (GTDB): domain Bacteria; phylum Pseudomonadota; class Alphaproteobacteria; order Caulobacterales; family Hyphomonadaceae; genus Ponticaulis. The sequence goes on from NZUJ01000028.1 coordinate 31,161, forward strand.
ATGATGCTCGTTGTGGCAATTCTGCTGGGCATTCTGCTGATTGCCGTGTCGAAACCAAAAGTGGTTCCAGGCAAACTGCAGTCGGTTGCCGAACTGGGCTACGAATTCATCGCCAACACTGTGCGCGACACAATTGGCGAAGAAGGCATGAAGTTCTTCCCATTCGTTTTCACCCTGTTCCTGTTGATTTTCGGCATCAACATGCTGGGTATGATCCCGTATTTTGAAACGCCAACTGCTCAAATTGTCGTGACTGCAGCGCTTGCTATCCTCGTTTTCCTGACGGTGATTGTTTATGGCTTCATCAAGAATGGCGTGAGCTTCCTGAAGCTCTTCGTACCTTCCGGCGCGCCATGGCCGCTCTACTTCCTTCTGATCCCGCTTGAAATCATCTCATTCTTTGTCCGTCCTGTGACGCTGTCTCTGCGTCTGTTCGGCAACATTCTTGCCGGTCACATCGTTCTGAAGCTGTTCGTGATGTTCACAACGACGCTTCTCGGACTGGCGAGCATGCTCTCCGTGATCGCGATCTTCCCATTCACAGCAGCGATTGCCTTCACCGCGCTGGAGTTCCTGGTCGCTTTCTTGCAGGCATATATCTTCGCTGTTCTCACCTGCGTCTATCTGAATGACGCGTTCCATCCATCACACTAGGCGTTCATATCGAACATTTTACCCGTCTCGGCTCTTGACCATTTTGGCAGAGTAGGTTTCACGAGCACAATTCCATTAGGGGAGTTAAACCATGGAAAGTTTGAAGTATATCGGTGCAGGTCTTGCTACGCTTGGAATGCTTGGCGCTGCTATGGGCGTTGGCAACATCTTCTCCAGCTTCCTGGACGCTGCGATGCGCAACCCATCTGCTGCTCCACAGCAGCAAACAAACCTCTTCATCGGCTTCGCCCTTGTTGAGGCTCTCGGCATTCTGTCATTCGTGATCGGTATCCTCGCAATCCTCGCGATCTAAGCCGTCACTTTGACAAATCCCGAAGACCGGGCCTCTATAGTGAGGCCCGAGCTACCTTAATATGAGGTTTTTACCGCCATGGCTTCCGAAACACACGGACCAGAGCATGGAGATGCTGCCGCACACGGCGCCGGCGGGATTGCCGAGGCCTTTCCGCCATTTGATGCGTCGACGTTCGCATCTCAGCTGTTCTGGCTCGCGATCGCGTTCATTGTTCTCTATGTCGTGCTTTCACAGGTCATCCTGCCAAAAGTTGGCGGTGTGATCGAAGAACGCAGAAGCAAAATCGCCAAGGATCTCGATGATGCTTCACGCATGAAGGCTGAAGCTGATGAAGCTTTGGTTGAAATGGAGAAGCAACTGGCTGTGGCTCGCGCTGATGCGCGCACCAAGGCGGATCAGGCTCGTGCTGCTATTGATGCGAAAATCTCCGAAACAAACGCGGAGAAAGCTGCAGAGATTGATGCGCGACTGGGCGAAGCCGAAGAGCGCATTCAGGAAATGAAGGCAGCTCACATGGCGCGCGTTGCAGAAATCACATCCAGCACCACAGCAGCAGTTCTTGCTCAGCTGGGCGTGACCGCAACAGATGCTCAAATTGAAGCCTCTTCTCGCAAGTCAGTCGATGAGGTGACAGCATGATCACGCTTCAACGCCTCTCTCTCGCGGCTCTGACTGCGGCAATCGTCTCACCAGCCGCCTTTGCGGCCGAAGGCGAGCCCCTTCTGCTGAACAGCACGCACTGGACCTTCCTCGTTCTGGTTCTCTTCCTTCTTCTGATCTGGAAGTTGGGCGCATTCAAAGGCATTGGGAACTCTCTCGACTCTCGCGCCAATGAAATCCAGCGTGAGCTCGACCATGCACAGGAACTGCGTGAAGAAGCATCAGCTCTCCTGAGCGAAGCTGAGCGCAAGCAACAGGATGCCAGCGAACAGGCCGAGGCGATTATTCGTCAGGCTGAAAAAGACGCGAAGTCCCTGATGGCTCAGGCTGAGAAGGATCTGCAGGCAATGGTTGCCCGCCGTGAAGCTCAGGTCGAAGCTCGCATTGCGCGCGCTGAAGACGAAGCCATCGAAGCTGTGAAAAAGATCGCAGCAGATGCAGCCACGCGCGCTGCTGGCGACATCGTCCGCTCAGATGCTGAAAAGAACGGTGCAACAGCGTTCTCTAAAGCGCTCGGCCAGGTCAAATCAGCACTCTGATCTGATCCTTCAAATCTGCCAAAACAATCAAAGCCGTTTCCTGTTCGGGAGACGGCTTTTTTGTTAGCCTGTCCTCATTGCAGAACAGGATCAGCTGGCCATGACGGATATCCCTCTTTCCGCACAAGACAAGGAAGAGATCGCACGACGCATTCAGGTCTATTTCGAGGATGAACTCGGGCAGGATATCGGCACCTTCGAAGCAACATTCCTGTTTGAATTCTTCGTGAAGGAGTTCGGCTCGGTTATTTATAATCAGGGCGTCTATGACGCACAGGCAGCTCTGTCCAAAGAAACAGATCGCATCGGCGAAGCCATACTGTCTCTGGAAAAGCCAACCGGATTGTAAAACCGGACTAGTCCTTGTGATCCCCGAAGATGAGGCGCATCAGCCAGTCAGGTGCGAAACGCTCAAGCGTCGGATGACGGGCAAGCATGCCCTGCAGCCAGCGCCTGCCCCACAGCGCATTCCGCGCTAACAGAACCACACCCAGAATCACGATCGGCAGCCCCACAGGGATGATCGGCGTCAGGAAGGCGATAACCACGCCAAGGGGAATAAGAAGCGCCCCCAGAAGCGCAAGAGTCGTCCTGAGAAGACGCGCAACGCTTTGACGTACCAACTTGACCGGTGCGCCGGATTTAGGAGCTCCGTCACTGGAGGCATCATTGTCTGGAGGACGGGATTGAAGCATGACGGCAGATATGGGCTGGAACGACTAACAAAACAATTGGCAATTCGCCGGAGACCTGACCTATTCTGCCTGCAAATGCGACGAATTAGTGAAGACACCTGGAAAAATCGGACTTAACCCCACATGCGTTTGGATACAATACAGGCTTTGCGGGCCCTCGCGGCTTATCTGGTGATTTTCTTTCACATTCGCGCTCTCGAACTGGAGGCGGCAACCGCCACCAGCCAGGGCGACTCACCGCTGATTGGCGGCTTTCTGTCCAATGGCTATGCCGGGGTTGATCTGTTCTTCGTGATTTCCGGATTTATCATGGTGTTTGTGACCGCGAACCGACCGGAATCCCTATCGACGATTCGCGATTTTCTGCTGGCCCGAATCTTCCGCATTTATCCCACCTGGTGGTTTTTTGCCGCGATTCTGGCGACGTATATGGTCATCACCTATGGTGTTCCGTGGGATCCGGCAGCTCTGGCGGAATCAGGTAATGGGGGCGTGAATTACGTCATCCGGTCCATATTCCTTCTGCCTCAACCCAATTTCCCGATTCTCGGCGTAGGCTGGACGCTTGTCCATGAGATGTATTTCTATTTTGCCTTCGCGTTTATTCTGTTGGCGCCGCGTAAGCTTCTGCCGATCGGTCTTTTGGTCTGGGCAGCTATCGTCACAGGCGGCGCACTGGCGGGCTGGACGGAGTCATTCGGCAACACCTTCCGGGATCTCATCTTCTACCCGATGACCCTCGAATTCATTGCAGGTGCTCTTGCCGGCTGGTTGTTTGTGAAGGGCATCCGCATCTTCCCGCTTGCCGCGTTTCTGATCGGGCTTGTCTCGCTGTTTGTGGTGATGGCCTACCTTCCTCCACCAAATCGGTTCACGCTGATCTGGGGCCGCGTGCTCGCCTTTACCCTCCCTTGCGTTCTGCTGGTCTATGGCGCCGCAGGCTTGGGGCATCTGATTAAGGGTGCGCTAGCCAAAGCCATGACTACGCTGGGCGACTGGTCATACAGCCTCTATCTCAGCCATATGCTGACACTGGCCGCACTGACGCGCATTTATCCGGTGATTGCGCACAAAGCTGAAGCCAAGCTCGGCTTGCCGACGGAGCTGGCTGATATGCTGCGCTTAGGTAGCCCGGGAATTCTGGACAATGTGTTCTTCACCGTGACCGGCGTGATCGCCGTGACGATTGTCGCCGGCTTCAGTTTCTATCTGTTCGAGCGCCCTGTTCTGAAGCTGTTGAACCGCTTCAGGCATCGCCAACCCGACAAGGTGAAAGCGCGGCTGGCCGAAACCACCGCGCCCTGAAGCCTATTCTGCTGCCATTTGATCCGGTTCTGGCGCCGTCCATTTGAGGACCGGCTTGCGAGCGGCCTGTGTCTCGTCCAGACGACGCATTGGGGCAGAGTATGGTGCCCCCTTCAAGCGCGGATCACCTTCCGCTGCTTTCTTCGCAATGCCCTCAAGTGCGTCACAGAAGCGATCAAGTTCAGCCTTGCTTTCAGTCTCGGTCGGTTCGATCAGCATGGCACCATGGACCACCAGCGGAAAGTACATGGTCATTGGGTGATAGCCCTCATCGATCAGCGACTTGGCGATATCAATGGTTTCAATGCCTTCAGCGGTGAATTTGTCCGAGAACAGTGCCTCGTGCATGCAGAAGCCGTCAAAGGCAGGCGTCATAACGTGCTTGAGACGCGCCTGAATATAATTGGCATTCAACACGGCATCCTCGGCCACCTGTTTCAGCCCATCTGCGCCGTGGCTCATAATATAGGCCAGCGCACGGACAAACATGCCCATCTGCCCCTGAAAGGCGGTCAGGCGCCCAACTGGCTGGACGTCGCTGCCTGGCATGTCGTCTTGATGGTCGGCATAGGTGAGGAGATCCGTGCCATGGCTGCTGTCCACAACCATCAGCGGCCATGGCGCAAAGCCTGACAGCGCCTCAGACAGAACCGTCGGCCCGGACCCGGGTCCACCGCCACCATGCGGCGTAGAGAATGTCTTGTGCAGATTGATATGCATGGCATCAATGCCGAGGTCACCCGGCCGAACCCGGCCGACAATCGCGTTGAAGTTGGCGCCATCACAATAGAAATAACCGCCTGCATCGTGGATCAGATCAGCGATCTCGCGGATATCGGTTTCGAACAGTCCGCAAGTGTTCGGATTGGTCAGCATGATGCCTGCAATATCGTCGGTCGTCTCCAGCTTGGAGCGGAGATCATCCATATCGACACGGCCGCGCTTGTCGGCCCCGATCTCATCCACGATAAATCCGCACTGAGCGGCTGTGGCCGGGTTTGTACCATGTGCTGAGGCTGGCACGAGGACGCGCTTGCGGGTCTCGCTTTCACCGCGCGCAATCAACGCCTGACGGATCGCCATCATGCCGCAATATTCGCCATGCGCGCCAGCTTTCGGACTCATGGCGACCGAATGCATGTTGGTCAGCTTCAGAAGCCAGTCTTCGAGCTCTTTGATCAACTCCATGGCGCCCTGAATGGACCTGAATGGCTGGAGTGGGTGAATATCTGCAAAGCCTGGCAGACGCGCCATTTTCTCATTGAGGCGCGGATTGTGCTTCATGGTGCACGAGCCGAGCGGAAACATGCCAAGGTCGATAGCATAGTTGCGCTGCGACAGGCGCACATAATGGCGCACGGCTTCGGGTTCAGAGAGGCCCGGCAATTGGACGTCTGCCTTCCGCGTGACACCACCGAGACGCGATTTGACGCCTTTAGTCTTCGGCAGATCCACACCTGTTTCGGCCCAGCGATCTGTTTCAAAGATGAGGGGCTCATGCTGTAGAAGGCCCTTCGATCCAGAAATCGTCGCGTCACCAGAGATATGGTCAGCATGTGCAGGAGCCGTTGGTCGGCCAGTGGTGTTCATGGTCATGTTGGGGTCACCTCATCTGATGGTGAGAGATTGCAATCAGGATAAATTGGCTGGAGGAACGTCCAGACGACGTCGTAAAGTCCGCGCGCGGTGAGATCGGAGTGACCCCCACCTTCAATCGCGACATAGGTTTTCGGCATGTTGGCGCGTTCATAGAGCTGGAGAGACTGGTCTAGCGGAATAACCCGGTCATCATCGCCGTGAACCATCAGTACAGGTTCGGTGACGTCGCCAATCCATTCGTCAGATCGGAACGTGGTGGTCAGCATCATATGAAACGGCGTTGGACCATCGCGAACATCCACGAGGTCCTTCAAAGACAAGTAAGGCGCTTCGAGCACGAGTGCGCCGACTTCGGATTGAGAGGCTAGTTTCGTCGAAGGTCCAGTACCTATGGAAAAGCCGTGAATGACGATGTCAGACGCGGGAACGCCATCCGATAGGAGCTTTTCTTCTGCCGCTGCGGCTGTGCGGTGAAAATTCTTTTCACCTGGCTTGCCGTCTGAACCCGCATATCCCGGCCAGGCGACAGCGAGAAAGCCAACGCCTTTGTCCAGCATGGCGTCATACCGGCCCTGATTTCTGGCAATATAGCTGGCATTGCCATGAAAAAAGAGCACGGTGGGGCAGCCCTCAGCTGCCTCAGCTGAAAACGCGAGGATTTCGCCAAGCTGAGGCACATCAAAGCTTACAAGGCTAATCCGCGGATCATCTGGCTCGCCGACAGGCGTCGGGTCTGGATGGAACAGGATCTTCCCCTGAAACAGGAACACGCCTACCACCGCGCCAATATGCACGATGGCCGCAACCGCCAGAAGCCAGATGAGGATGGTCTTCGCCTTCATCAGCCGATGATGTCCTTCAGGCTGTCGACATAAAGCGCGATATCTTCATCGCTGGTACATTCAGTTGCCGTGGCGATGATGACATTCGAGAGGTCAGGCTCTTCCGGGAAGAGCCGCGACACGCGCACACCACCCACAACATCACGGTCGAGAAGCTCCTGCAGCGCGTCATAGGCGCTGATGGGTACTCGGAAAGCGAACTCGTTGAAGAAGCGCGGCGTGAGGATCTCGACGCCTTTGATGCTCTCCAGACCATCCGCCAATTGGCAGGCTTTCTCGTGATTGATCTCTGCGAGCTGTTTCAGCCCCGTGCCGCCAAGAAGCGTCATGTGCGACGTAAAGGCCAGCGTACAGAGCCCTGAATTCGTACAGATATTAGATGTCGCCTTGTCGCGACGAATATGTTGTTCACGGGTTGAGAGCGTCAGCACAAAACCGCGCTTACCATCCGCATCGACTGTTTCACCACACAGCCGTCCCGGCATTTGCCGCATCAGCTTTTGCGTGCAGGCAAACAGACCAACATAGGGTCCGCCAAAATTGAGCGAGTTGCCGATAGACTGACCTTCGCCAACGGCAATGTCAGCCCCCATCTCACCTGGAGGCGGGACAAGACCCAGCGCAACAGCTTCTGTGAAGACAGACACAAAGAGGGCTTTTTTCTCATGCGCCGCCTCGGCTACGGCGGACAGATCAGTCACTGTGCCGAAGATGTTTGGGCTTTGGCCGATCACGCAGGCCGTATCGTCATCGACTGCGTCTGCCAGCGCCAGTTCGTCATCCACGCCAACAGGCAATTGAACGACCTCAATCCCCTGTGCATCACAAACGGTTCTCGTGACCTCCGCATAATGCGGGTGCAGACCACCTGACAGGATGACCTTTTTCCGGCGCGTCGCGCGGCACGCCATCAGCGCTGCTTCACCACAGCCCGTTGAGCCGTCATACATGCTGGCATTCGCCACATCCATGGCGGTCAGCTCAGCAACCTGCGTCTGGAATTCGAACAGGGTTTGCAGCGTGCCTTGCGCAATTTCGGGCTGATATGGCGTGTACGTCGTCAGGAATTCCGAACGTTGAATGATGTGGTCGACGCTCGCCGGCACGTGGTGCTTATAGGCTCCGCAACCCACAAAGAACGCGCTGTCTGAGGCAGTGGTATTCTTCGCCGCCAGCTTCGTCAGGTGACGTTCGACCTGAAACTCTGTCATGTGATCGGGCAGATCAGGCACCTGACCATCAAGACGCGCCACTTCAGGCACATCCTGATAAAAGTCGTCGACGCTTTTCGCACCGATCACGCTCAGCATGTCTTTCCGGTCTTCTTCGGTAAGCGGGAGATAGCGCATGAAACTAAAGGTCCTTTGACATTTCTGCAGCGATCAGCTGCGAGGACAAATTGGATGACTGCGACAGGCCGGCGATCACGCCTTCCCGGTCATTTTGTCTTTGGTTCTGATTGAGTTTTCGGATGCCTTCGAAGGACTCGACGGACAAACGAAGCCCGGTGATGGCTTTCACCATGGCGTCAACAAAGCTTTCCGGCGCGTCAGAAACGGCCCAGGGGGCTTCAACACCCTGTTCAAGCAGGTCGGTCAGGTCATTCAGATGGGCGTGCAGCTGGTCCGGTTCGCTGAAGGCCTCAAGACGCCCTCGCGCGTGAACCGCAATATAGTTCCAGGTGGGTGCGACTTTGCCGTGGATCGTCTTCGAAACATAAAGCGATGGAGTGACATAGCTGTCCGCACCATTGAAAATGGCCAGCGCAGCCGTACCGCCCACCGCCAGTTTCGCGACCGGATTGGTGGCCGCGACATGGCTTTCCAGAACAAATCCGCCATTCGCGCCGCGCTTGAGCAACATGGGCACATGCGCAGCTTCCGGACCATCGGGTCCAGAGATAACAAGGTTCGCAAACCGGCGGTCTTCAATAAAGGCCGTTTTCGCCTCGTCATCCTTCATTTCAAATGGCGGATAGTTGTGCACTGATCAGAGACCTTCGCAGAACTTTTTATAAGCGTCTTCGTCCATCAAACCATCGAGTTCTGACGGATCAGACATAAGAAGCGTGACAAACCAGCCTTCGCCTTCGGGGTCTTTGTTGACGGTTTCCGGAGCGCCCTCCAGCGTTTCATTTGCCTCACGGACAATACCGGATACTGGCGCATAGACGTCAGAAGCGGCTTTCACGCTCTCAACGACGGCCATTTCTTCGCCTTTGTTTGAACTGCGGCCCTGTTCCGGCAGTTCAACGAACACCACGTCGCCCAGCTGCTCAGCGGCATATTTGGTGATGCCGACAGTCGCTGTATCGCCATCAACTTTCACCCATTCATGATCTTCTGTGTACTTCACCGTCATGTCACTAAACCCCTTATTTACTCTTGCTCGCCTCGTTGGAGACGCATCACCTTTTATAATTGTGCGGAACGAATGGCAGTTTCGCCACTTTGGCAGCGCGCGGTTTTCCGCGGACCATCAAGGTCAGCTCAGTACCGATTTTAGCGTGTCCAACCTCGACATATCCCATGGCGACAGGTGCATCGACGCTCGGGCCAAAGCCACCTGACGTGATCTCGCCAACCTGCACATCGTCATACATAATGGGTGTGCCTTCGCGCGCCGGAGCCCTGTCCAGCGGCTGAATTCCGACACGTTTGATGCGTGGTCCATTAGCGATCTGATCGAGAATTTTTGTTGCGCCCGGAAAGTCGGCTGCTTCACGCCGGTTTTTCTGGATGACCCAGGTGAGCGAAGCTTCGACAGGTGTTTTTTCCGGGTCGAGATCATGCCCGTACAGGCAAAGACCGGCTTCGAGGCGTAAGGAGTCTCGCGCGCCAAGACCGATCGGCTTCACGCGCTCATCAGCCAGAAGCTCGGTCACAAAGGCCACGCCGTCAGACGGGATCAGCAGTTCGAACCCATCTTCACCGGTATATCCGCACCGTGAGACCAGACAGCTGAGATCGCCTTTTTCGAGACGAATGCATTCCATGAAACCAAGCTCAGCAGCTTGCGGGAAATGTCCGGTCACAACCGCTTCAGCATCCGGCCCTTGCAGCGCGACAAGGATGTGATCATCCGCGCGTGTCAGTTCTGCATGCGGACCTACGGACTTGCGGATCAGCTCCCAGTCCTGATGCTTCATCGCGCCGTTCACAACGATATAAAGCATACCCTGTTGATGGGGCTGGCGTGGGCGCGTGATGATCAGATCATCCAGAATGCCGCCATCTTCATTGAGAAGAACCGTCAGGCGCGCCTGTCCGGGCTTCAGGCCCTGAATGTCACTCGGGACAAGTTGCTCAATCAGTTTGGCGACTTCGATATGCGCCTGCGCATCATCGCGCGGACCACCCGTTATCGTCAGAAAGCATGGTCCCATATGAGAGACATCAAACAGACCGCAATGTTCACGCGTCCATAAATGCTCAGCTTTTACCCCTTCAAACTGAATAGGCATGGAATAACCGGCAAAACCGACCATTTTCGCACCGAGCTGCTCATGCAGCGCGTGAAGGGGTGTTTCAAGAAGGTGTGTGTCCTGTTCGGCCACGCGGTAACTCCAGCTCTTGCCGCGCGGAGAATCCGCGTCGGTTCAAGCCCCCGCTGTCTTGGTGCCTGAGAGATTCCGATCCCGCACATACTTTGCGGTGAATCTTGCTCCTTCGGCGAGGCTATCGGCCTCTTTCCAGCGTTTTAGTCTACCAGTGCGGTCCTTTTGCCTGAGCGTTTCCGGGGCGGTTGCGCCTTCGGCCCTGACTTTCGCCAGTGTCTCCCGCAATTTCCAACTAGCTCGACTCAGTGAGCGCGACAAGAGGCGTTGGCGCGACGCACTACAGATTTGTGTCAGTGATTGCGTTCTGAGCAGCACTGATATCTTCGAGGCGCGCGAAGGCGTTTGGCGCAAAGGCCTGATAGGCTTTCCAGTGCGGTATCGAGGCGGGCCTGATCGGCTTGCGAACCTGCCGGGAAGAGAAGGTCTGCACCGGTTCTGGTCGTGCAGACGGATCGAGGTAGTCCGCTTTCCAATCGAGACCGACCAGTCCGAATAGACGCTGGCCCTGATCGTGAGGATCAGCAACAAACGCGTCATAGGAAAACGCGGGAATATGCAGGCCAGCATCGATCCACGCGGTTCTGGCTTCGAGACGAAATTCCAGCATATCTGCCAGTGCATCCAGACTGGTCGCCTCTTCGAATGCCGCTGAGAATGGCCGCAGAAGCATTGACAGCGCCACATCGCCAGCATTTCTCAAGACCTGAACGAATTGCGCACCCGGATGAATGCGGTCCAGAAGCCCCGCGACATACAAATGGTGAGGCGTCTTATCGACAAGCTGTTTGCCCGCCACTTTTTGTCGCGCGAGCCCCGCAAGGTCTGCCTGCGCGAGCTGATCGCGATAGGAGCTGAAGCCGTCTGCTGACATTCCCATTTCGGCTGCTTTCGCCAGATAGGGATAGAGCGAAGTTCGCTCGCCGATCGAGGTGACACCATCCGGTGCTGCAACGACCGACTGGATCAGCGAACTTCCGCTTCGCGGCGCGCCGAGCAAATAGATGAACTGTTGCCCGCTCGGCATCGCAGGCGCTGCAGCAGTCTCTTTTAACAAGGCAATGGCGTTCTGGAGATGTTTTCGGTCAGTCGCCAGTTTCTCAGCGCGACGCTCAGGTGTCTGAAGACGGCCAAAATGCTTGGCGAGACACGCGTTAGCGGTTTGCGCAACTTGCCAGGCTTCGTCATAGCGCTTCTCGCGGTCGAGCCGGAGCGCATAGGCCAGCCCGAGATTGGCCTGCTCTTCAAGACGCGCAGCATTGTCGGCCAGCAAAGCTTCGACCGAGGAAATAAGATCATGATTAAGGTCTGGCGCATGCTCGACGACCAGCGACATCGCGTCGGGACGTGCGCGTCCTGACTGGGCCAAAGCTGCACAATGTTCATCAAGCACCTGCGTCTGATCCTGCCAGTCAGCGAGTCGCAGCGCCGAAACTCGAGCGTCTATCGATGCCGGGTTATCAGCAAGCACCTTCGTAATGAGTTCACCTGCTTCCTGATAGTCACGAAGCGCCATGGATATGCGCGCGAACTGCAGCTGGTCTGTCTGAGTTAGCGGCCCCTCGGCGCCGTACAGTTCTGAGAATACGTCTTTTGCGCCGTAGATATCGCCAGAATTGAAGCGCGCTTCAGCGAACAGTCTGATCTGCGACGGGCTCGCCTGACCGGCTTCGACGAGTGGACCAAGAATCTGAACAGCCTCAAACGCTTTATTGCTGGCGATCAGGCATTTTCCCAGCAAAGTCGCCGCAGCCGGATGGTTGCGGCTCAGCCGCCAGGCCTGCATCAGCGGTGCTTCCGCCGCATCAAGCTCACCAATGCCAAGCAGTGCCTGCCCCAACGCCATATGGAATTGAGGCTCCTGCGGGTCGAGCGACACAGCTTTCTGGATCTCTGCGATGCCTGCGCGATTGCCCATCTGAACTTTCGCCGTCCCCATCAGGGAAAGCGCCTCTGGCACCCGGCGATCAGTTGATGACAAAAGCGACAAGGCCTGTTCACAGTCAGTTATACATTGGTCCAACCTTCGTTGGCGCAGCGCATCTGTCGCCGAATTCAAAAGAGCTTCTATTGCGTCACTCATCAGCCTGCCGCCCAGTCTTCAAGAAGTTTATCTTGCGCTGTGGTGATCTCAGCCAGTCGGGCAAACGCTTCAGGCGCAAAGGCCTCATAGTCTCTCCAGTGCGGCCTGGCATTGGCGTAGATCTTTTTACGCACTTGCTGAGCCGAAAATGTCGTCACCGCTTCCGGGCGCTTTTCAGGGTCGAGATAGTCTGAAGACCAATTGAGCCCCAAACGGTTGAACAAGGCTTCACCCTGCTCTTCCGGGCGCTCACGGAAGGCATCGAATGACTGAGCAGAAATGTCCAGGCCTGCATCTCTCCAGGCATTGGCGACGTCGAGCCTCAGCTCCAGCATATCAGCGAGTGAATCCAGACTGGTCGCTTCGGGGAAGTGCGCGGAAAACGGCCGCAGGAACATGGAGAGCCCCACTTCACCAGCATCCCGCAAAACATTGACGAACCTGGCCCCTGGATTGACGCGCGACAGCAGTCCCGCAACGTATAAATGATGCGGCGTTTTCTCTATCAAAAGCGGCCCTGTGATGCCCATTCGCTTCAAACCCGCAGCCTCGGCCTGCCCAAGCTGTTGTGCAAGCTGAATAAACTCCTGCGTCGGCGCATTTCGCTCTGTCGCGAATGCCAGATAAGGGTAAAGGGATGTGCGTTCACCAATTGACGACACGCCCTCAGGCGCCGCCAGAACCGACTGAAGCAGAGTGCTCCCGCTGCGTGGCGAACCGACGAGATAAATATAGTCGTATTCGACCTTCTGGACCGGTGTATCTCTGGTCTCTTCAAACAGGCGAAGCGCGACTTCGAGCCGCTTGCGCATGACGCGAAGTTGTGTCGCTCTCACATCCGCGTTCTGTTCGAAACCAAAATGTCTGGCAAACAGATCATTCGCGGCTGACGCCTGTTTCCAGGCGCGCTCATGATCCTTTCTGCGATCAAAATATTGGCCAAGCGAATAGGCCAGGCTGATCCGACCATCGTCGAGTGAGCCTTCTGTCCGAGCGGCCAGAGCTTCGGCATCCGCCAGTTGCGCATCAGTCAGCTCATCTGAGTGATCAACAATGAGCGCCATGGCGTCAGGTTCGTTCGACCAATCGCGTTTCAAAACATGGATGTGTTCCGCCTGCGCCTCTTTATCGTCTGTCCAGTCCGCAAGCGTGACGGAAATAAGCCGGGCTGTAAGCGAATTTGGATTATCCTTCAGGCAGGCATCGAGAAGTTTCTTCGCAGCATCATATTCCCGAAGCGCCAGCTCAATTCTCGCCAGTTGCGTACGGTCATCCTCACGCTGCGGGCCTGCCTCACCATAAAGATGCGACAGCACATCCCGGGCCGCATAGATGTCGCCGTTCTGATGCAACGCCTTCGAATACGCTCTGAGAATAGCCGGCGTCGCCCGATTGGCCTTCAGCACGCGATCTATGATCTGAAGGGCCTGTCTCGGTTTTTTAAGATCGACAAGGCATTCGCAATACTGCGCGACGATGTCCGGATGACCATTGCTGAGCTGGACTGCGCGGCCTAACGGGGATTCGGCCTCCTTATAGAGGCGAGCCCCCAGAAGCGCGTCACCATAGGCTCGCTGCACGTCGGCATCATTGGGGGCCAGTTCGGCTGCCTCACCCATATCTTTCAGGCCACGTTGAGGATTGGACAGCATTCTCCCGGCACCACGAATGGAGATTGCTCTCGCCGTTCGAGGGTCTGACGAAACCAGACTTGCAAGAACCTGACTGGCAGCCGCTTCCACGCCAGCCTCGTCATCCGCCTCCAGGCAGCGGATCGCTTCATTCAGAAGGCGATCAGGGTCGGCTGACAAAACTACATCCGCTCCGGTGTTTCGATACCCAGAATATCAAGCGCTGTTTCCAGCTGGTTCAGAACGGCCTCGCATATCGCGAGACGGGAGGCCCGTTTCGCCGGGTCTTTCTCGGCTGCGATCGGATAAGCCGCATAGAAGGCGGAAAACGCCTGCGCCAGATTGTAGACGTGCTCACACAGGAAATGCGGCATGCGCTTCTGGAAAGACTGGTCCAGCGCTGTGTTGAACCCATCCATTTGCAGTGCGAGTGTCTTTTCTGTATCGCCTTCAATCAGGATGTCACCCGCCTGATTTCCCTCGGCTTTTGCCCGGCGCAGAAGCGCCTTGATCCGGACAGCAGCATAGAGAAGATAGGGCCCGGTCTTGCCTTCAAAACTGGTAAAACGTTCAAGGTCGAATTTGTAATCCGTCGTCCGCGTGTTCTGCAGATCGGAAAACCGCGTGGCCGCGAGAGCGATTTTCAGACCAATATCGCGCACCTCTTCTTCGGACAGATCAGAAGAGAGATTGGCTTCAGAAATCCGCTTCTCAGCTTCTTCGAGGGCCATCCGATTCAGGTCTGACAGACGGACCGTCCCACCATCACGGGTTTTGAACGGCTTGCCATCATCGCCATTCACCGTACCGAATCCGATATGCTCAAGGCCAGCTTCCGGGAAGTAGCCCGCTTTTTCAGAGGCACGGAAAACCTGCTGGAAATGCAGCGCTTGGCGCTGGTCGACCACGTAAAGGATCGTGTCTGGCTTCAGGTTCTGTGCCCGATCATAAATCGTGGCAAGATCCGTCGTATGATAGCCGACACCCCCGCGCGAATTCACGAGAATAAACGGCGGCATTTCTGTTTTGCCCTTATCGCCCTCACGCGCGACGCGGATGATCCAGGCACCATCGCTTTCTTCGGCAATATCGCGTGTCTTCAGATCTTCGATCATTGGCGCAACGAACGGATCAGCGTCGCTTTCGCCCTTCCAGAGATCGAACGACACATTCAGGCGATCATAATCGACCTTCAGTGCAGCCACAGAGACATCAATGAAGTGCTTTAAAAGCGCACGATAGCCCGCACGCCCGGCTTGAAGCTCAGCCGTAGCAAGCTGGCACTTGGCCTTGAAGGCTTCGTCTGTCTTGGACTTGCCAGATGCAAGCGGATAGAGACGCGCCAGATCATCAATCGTGACCGGGCTTGCGGCTGGGAATGGTCCGTCATTCGCCGCATCAAAATACGGCAGGTTTGGCTGTTCCTCTGAAAGGCCGACGATGAGCTGCCCCATCTGAAGCCCCCAGTCACCCAGATGCGCATCGCCGATTACCTCATGACCGAGAAACCGGCAGAGACGCTTCAGCGTGTCGCCAATCACGGCAGAGCGCAAATGGCCGACATGCATTGGCTTGGCGACATTCGGCCCGCCAAAGTCGATCACAATGGTCTGGGTTTCAGAACTAAGCTCGCCGCCAGCCTTTTCGCTCCGACGAACGCCTTCGACGCGTCCTGCCAGACAAGCTTCGGTGACTTTGATATTCAGAAAGCCAGGGCCTGCGACCGTGATGTCTGCGATCAGCTCATGATCTTTGAGCTTTTCG
>NZUJ01000029.1 GCA_002701295.1 Ponticaulis sp.
CTGACTACGCAGAACCATGTTCTTGTGCAGGCTTTCCCGACGCAGGTCGAGATAGCGGTGCTTCAGGCGAATATCTTCGGGATAATCCGGCTCACCAAAAACAGGCAAAGGCAGTTCAGCGGCTTCAGATTGAACAGACAGCTCGGTCAGCTGAACTTCGATCTCACCGGTTGGCAGGCCAGGATTGACAGTTTCTGCGTCACGAGCGACGACTTGTCCCACAACCGTGATAACGGATTCCACACGAAGTCGCTCTAAACGTTCGAAAAAATCCTTGGAAGGCGTAACCACACATTGCGTCAGGCCATAGTGATCGCGTAGATCAACAAAGAGGAGGCCTCCATGGTCGCGTTTGCGGTGAACCCAGCCCGACAAGCGGACCGTCTCACCCACATGGGTTTGCCGTAGCTCGCCGCAGGTGTGCGTCCGGTAGAGATGCATTTGAGGAAGACTCCATAGATTAAGTTGTTAGGCGCGCAAACGACACAGGCAACCCCACCTTGTCAAGCAAGTGAGAAACGAAGCGGCATATGAGCGAAACAGACATCCCAGTAATCACTTCTCAGGAAGCGCTCAATGCCTTCTGTGAGAAATTGTCTAAACAAGATGTCGTCTTCGTGGACACCGAGTTTCATCGGGAGAGCACCTACTGGCCCAAGCTGTGTCTGATACAAGCCTCCGCCGAGGGCGTCGAGGGCATTATCGACCCACTGGCGGGTGGCATTGATCTGGCGCCGTTTCTCAAAATTCTTGGCGATCCTGACATTGGAAAAGTCTTCCATGCCGCGCGACAGGACATGGAGATTTTCACCGAATTGATGGGCACACCACCCGCGCCCGTATTTGATACTCAGATCGCTGCCATGGCTCTCGGGCTGGGCGATTCGATCTCTTATGAGAATCTGATCTCGCAACTCACTGGCGGCCAGATCGACAAGTCTTCCCAGTTCACCGACTGGGCCCGGCGCCCGCTGACGCAAAAGCAATTGAAATATGCGCTGGGCGACGTCACTCACCTGCGCGCCGCCTATGCGAAAATGGCCGATCAACTCGACTCCAAGAACAGATGGTCCTGGATCGAAGATGACAATCTCGCACTCAGTGAACTGTCTCTCTACAAAACGGACCCGGAAGACGCCTGGAAGCGCATGAAAATGCGTCGCCATAGGAAGGATTATCTCGCCGTTCTCAAGAATGTAGCTATCTGGCGCGAAACCCTCGCTCAGGAGCTCAACCGGCCACGCAGTCGCATCCTCAAAGACGATGCGGTTCAGGAGATCGCTGACCAACGCCCGACAAACCCGCAAGCGCTTGATCGTCTACGGTCCGTCCCCAAGGGGTTCGGCAATTCACGCCATGGCGACGGCCTGATGAAAGCCATCAATGACGCGCTGGCGAATGTCGATGAGATTGCGCCAGTCGTCGAAAAGCCCAAACATCGTGGTCAGTCGCCCGCAGGCGCGTCAGATCTCCTGCGCGTTTTGCTGAAGCAGATTTGCGATGATGCCGGGGTCACACCGCGGCTGGTCGCAAATTCCGCGGACCTCGAGCGCGTCGCCTCAGGTGACGGCGAAGAGACAGCCGTCATGTCCGGCTGGCGATATGAATTGTTCGGCCGACACGCACAGAACCTGCTTCACGGGCGCATGGCGATCACGTTCAAGGATGGTCAGATCGAGATGTTCAACACATCAGACCTGCCGGCATCAGACGGCCCTCAGGGCTGATCAGTCATAAGCGATTTGTGGTTCCAGCCCCATATGGCTGGCCGCGTGTCCAAGTCGCTTTACCACGCCTTCTGAAATCAGGGCGGCATGTTTCGGCAACACGCTGAGCACGAGGTTTCCACCTTGAACGCTCAACGTCGCGCGTTTGAGAATACGTTCGGTTCGCCCTGAAAACTCCGCCGCGACACGGATCAACAGCGCAACGGTCTTCGCCCGCTCAATTTGTTCGGGCGTCAGAACCTGCGTTTCGAGTTCCCCGATCGGGAACTTGCGATAATAGCGCGTGCCAGTGATCAGCCCGAGATAAACACGCCCGGGATGCTCTATACCCGTATAAGGGCCTCTCAGAACCAGCTGCCGTGCAATGTCAGAGCGATGATCAGGATGCATCACGGCACCGATGTCAGCGAGAATAAACGCGGCTTCGTGAAGTCGGTTATCCATTCGCGGGTCGCTCTGGAAGACGGGCTCGAGTTCACTCAGAATTGGCGACAGCGTGTTTTGCAAAGCGCGGGAAAACGAGACCTGCCGTTGATTGGACCGCGCGAGTATGGCGACGCCCGCAAACAGAGGATCAATCTGTTGGGTTTCCTGATCCATACCGGCATAGACCAGACCTTCCCTTAAGCCATAAGCAGACGTGACGAAGGTTTTGGCTTTACAAGCCTGCAGGGCGCACTTCAGGGTCAATGCCGTGAGGTGCAATGTTCCTGCCCGCTTGCTTGAAACGGATTTGAGCAGATCATCCGGCCGCCTTTTCAGGTCTGACACCTGATCGCACAGATCTATGATTTCCTGAGCAGGCGCGGAATACGACTGAAGTACTCTCAGGGGATAATCCTTCAACTCCATGTGAAGCGCAGCAATGGCGCGCCATGCGCCGCCGACTGCATAAAACCGTTCGACTTTCGGAATACGCCCCTGAGCGGCCAGTACATCTTTCACATGACTGGTGAGTTTGGACAGTGATTGCGATGGATGATGCTCCAGCGCCAGAGGTCCGAGCTTGTAGGTTTTGCCGGAGGTCAAATGGCCTTTGTCGGTGACAATCAATTCGAGGCTGGATCCTCCAAGGTCACCAATCAGCCCTGTCGGATCACGTTGCGCTGATACAACACCAAGTGCCGCATAATGCGCTTCTTCTTCACCCGACAGGACCCGGACTTTCTGGCCCGACATGTGTTCAATCTTGCGACAGAGTTCCGGGCCATCTTTCGCGTCCCGTGTGGCTGCCGTGGCAATGGCCGTAATGTCGCTGACACCAAGAGACGAACAGATCGCCATAAAGCGCGACATGGCCTTCAGCGTGGCCTCAACGCCCTTTGGTGACAGATTGCCTGTCTCCTGAAGGTTTTCCCCCAGCCCGGCCATCACCTTCTCATTGATCCTCGGCACGACGCTTCGGCCATTGATCTGATAGACAATGAGGCGAACCGAGTTGGACCCAATATCGATAACGGCTTGCTGTCTGGGCTTCTGCTGGTTGGCGAAGCGCCACAAACCGGGGCGCCTCTGAGACTCGATACTGGATTGTGTCATGAACGCTTGGAGGCTTTGGGATTAAGGTGAGGCGGCATCTGATCTGATATGGCTTCGCCGCGGCCTGAGAGGCTAGGATTTTTCATAAGGTAATCGTGGACTGAGAAGCCTTCTCCCTCCGGCTGGACGCGATCATATCGTCCGTCCGGCAACAGCACCCAGCTCTGCATGTCATCATTCAGATTGGCGACCATGATCTGATCGAGAACCTGACGTTTGACTGTCTTGTTCTCCAGCGGCACCAGTGCCTCAACACGGCGGTCCAGATTTCGGTGCATCCAGTCAGCAGACGAAATGAACACCTTCGCCTCATCAGACGGAAGCGCGTGACCATTGGCGAAACATACGATTCGGGAATGCTCCAGAAAGCGCCCGACAATGCTTTTCACGCGAATATTCTCCGACAAGCCGGGCACACCCGGACGAAGCGAACAAATACCCCGAATGATCAGATCGACCTGCACACCTGCCTGGCTGGCCCTGTAGAGGGCGTCGATAACCTCATCATGAACCAGTGAATTGAGTTTCGCCCAGATACCGCTTGGCTTACCCGCCCGTGCATTGGCGCTCTCATGACGGATCATCTTCAGGATGTCTGACTTCATCGACAGAGGCGACATGGAGACTTTTTCGAGTTCTGGCGGCTCGGCATAACTCGTTACATAATTGAAGATACGTCCGGCATCGCGGCCAAGCGCCTGATCGTCTGTGAACAGGGACAGGTCGGTATAAATCTTCGCCGTGATCGGGTGATAATTTCCCGTGCCAAAATGCGTATACAGACGCAATTCACCAGCCTCACGTCTAACGACCAGACTGACCTTTGCGTGGGTTTTGTATTCGATAAAGCCATAGACAACCTGCACGCCAGCACGTTCCAGGTCGCGCGCCCAGCGAAGATTGGCTTCCTCGTCAAAACGGGCCTTGATCTCGACCAGAGCCGTCACGTTTTTCCCGGCTTCGGCAGCTTCCACCAGAGCGGCAATCACAGGCGAGTTCTTGCTCGTCCGATAAAGCGTTTGCTTGATCGCGATCACGTTCGGATCACGCGCAGCCTGTTTGATGAACTGCACCACAACGTCAAAGGATTCATACGGGTGGTGGACCACCATGTCCTTCTGACGGATAGCCGCGAAGCAATCACCATTATGCTCGCGAATACGCTCAGGGAACCGGGGCTCATAAGGCGCGAAGGTCAGGTCCGGGCGGTCGTCGGTAATCAGCTCAGACAATTGGGCCATGCCCAGAATACCGTCGACTTCAATAATATCCTGCTCTTCAGCTCCGACCCCATGAATGACGAATTTTTTGAGGGCTTCATCAGCGGAACGGTCCAGCTTTAGCCGCACAACACGCCCACGTCGTCTTTGCTTGAGAAGAATCTCAAACTCACGGATCAGATCTTCCGCTTCTTCTTCGATTTCAACATCGCTGTCGCGCACAACGCGGAACTGACATTGATTATTGCAGGTGAAGCCCGGGAAAATCACATCCAGAAACAGCCTGAGAACCCCTTCCAGCGACAGGAAGCGGATCTTTTTGGGTAGTTTTGACAGTTTGGGAAGGCGTACAAACCGGTCAACCTGAGACGGCAGCGGGATCAGCGCCTTCATCCCCTCACCTGTTTCATTCGACGTAAGGTCCAGTGCAATCGCAAAACCGAGATTTGGAATGAAAGGAAACGGATGCGCCGGATCCACCGCTAAAGGCGTCAGGATCGGGAAGATGTAGGACATGAAGTGTGATTTCAGCCAGATCTTGTCAGCCTTGCTGATATCTTCAGCTTCAAGAACATCAATGCTCTGTCCGCGCAGCTCTTCCCTGAGCGCGCTCCATCGGTTTTGCTGATCATTCATCAGCCCCGTGGCGCGTTCATTTACCGCAAGCAATTGTTCTGCAGGCGTGTGCCCATCCAGACCCGGCCTGGAAACACCTGCCCGCACCTGCTCACGCAGGCCAGCAACCCGAACCATGTAAAACTCGTCGAGATTGTTTGCCGAGATCGATAGAAACCTCAGACGCTCCAGCAGGGGGTGTTTTGGGTTGGCTGCTTCCTCAAGCACGCGTTCATTGAAGCTCAGCCATGATATCTCACGGTCGATAAAACGCCGGGGCGAGCTGAGCGTTATCGGAGAGAGCGGCTTATCGCTGACCTTCCGCGCGGGTTTATTACTTGCTTCAGCCATTTGCCCCTCAATGCCTTATTCGCTAAGGTTCGCCGCAATCTGACGCGTCCAGAAACCTGTTCAATATGTCCCGGGCCAAAGGAATCGTCGGAGGCCGTCCGGTTTCACTCATGCCGGCGTCCAATTCATGCGCAAAGGCTTCGATCGCCTGATAGCTTCGTTCCAGCCTCGGTTCAACAAAAGCCAGCGTTTCGTTGGGAATCTTTATGTGTCGGCGCAAACAGGCCTGACGCAGGCGTTTCCGGAAGATCTCATCATCGGCCAGATTCGACAGCTGAATGCTGGTCATCGCAGACAATCGAGAAACCAGATCAGGCGGATGTGTGTGCCATAAGTGGGTAGCAGAATGTCCACCGAGCAGAAGCGCTGTGGTCTGCTCACCAGCCAGGTTCATCAGCGTGAGAAGCGCTTCTGGCGACTTCACCAGATCAGCATCGTCTATCGCCAGAGGTTGCGCCAGAAGCACGGAAATATCTTGTGCATCGAGTGACTGCCAGTCTTCAGGCCGCAGATATTTTCCACCAACATCGTCGGCCCATGAGCGCAAAAGCGTGGTAACGCCGGACCGCGGCTGCCCCGTCAGACCAAGATAAGGCTTGGGCCATTCACGCCATCTGCGGAGAATGCGCAGGCTTGCTTCGCCCTGGACATCATCCGCAAACAGCGAGTCCAGAGGAAGAAGAGGCTGTGGGAAAGCTAAAGTGAACTGCTTGCCCGTCATGCGCCTGCCCTTTTGCTAGAAAGATCGGTCACCAGCGAGCTGTAACACCCAGCCTGACGCTGACTGAGACAAGACCACACCGCTCTGGCCAAGATCAGTCTCAAGACGGTCCTGGCTGCCTGCGAAAACGAAACTGACCAACGCGCCGTTTCTGGCAACGGCATTCACCTGAAGCCCAGAGACCAGCGGCGAATTAGACAGGGCTGAGCGAACACCATTCCAACTGCGAAGGCTGGAATAGCGTACAGTCGCGTTTGCACTTGTCTGGCCATCGCTTCCACGGATAACAGACTGACGCTTCCACGCCGCATCCATATAGGCCGTTGCTGCATCTACAGCATCACTCAGGGTTTCGACTGTGCCTGTTGTCCCGATTGCCGTATTGCCCGCAGACGTCACACGCGTCAGCTGAACAGAATAGGCGCCTTCACTACCATTCAGGCTGGCGATCACCGCATTTCGGGCACCCACGGAACTCGCCTCACCGGCCAGTTCTGACCAGCCTGCAGATGAAGATGTGCTTCGACCCTTCACGTAAGGGCTCAACGCACCGGAATTCTGTTCTGGCCACGCGTCGGCCCAGGCAGCACCGCCAGATGCCGGCGCAAGCAAAGTCACTGATGCCTGACGGTCGATATATGGAACGCCCCATTGCTCCAGCTGAGCGCGAACACGGATCGGGTTGTAGACCACGGACAGATTTGCCCGATAAACGGTTGTCGACCGGCGCTCATCATCTACATCCACGGCTGCCGTCATCTCATTGGCATTGGCATAGCTGTAAAAACTGTCACCCAGACGTGCGCGATCTTCCGGCAGGGTCAGCTTTTCCATGAGCCGGTAAAGTCCTTGAACCTTAGCGCTGGCGAAGGCCTGCGCCTCTGCTTCACGCGTCGATGCTGCGGTCTTGTCCACAGGAATGTTGGAAATGGTATAAACCGCTCGCGTGTCAGCAATTGCCTGACCCGCTCCGAAGATCAGCACCAAGAAAGCGCTCAACAGAATCGACACTCGTTTCATAGCCATGTCCTACCAGTCATTTTATCAAGTTTAAAGACACAGAATATGGCGAGATCAGGGAAGCCGTGGTAACGCGTGCACATGAATGACACGTCTCCACTCACTTACAAACAAGCTGGCGTTGATATCGACGCTGGTAATGAACTCGTCGACCGCATCAAACCGCTCGCCAAAGCGACCTTCCGGCCGGGCGTCGCCTCGGATTTAGGCGGGTTTGGCGGCCTGTTTGATCTCAAGGCCTGCGGTTATGATGATCCGGTTCTCGTCTCTGGTACAGATGGCGTTGGCACCAAGCTCCTGCTGGCTCAGGAGGCGAATCATCACGCGACGATCGGCATCGATCTTGTGGCCATGTGTGTGAATGACGTGCTGGCTCAGGGCGCAGAACCGCTTTTCTTCCTAGATTATTTTGCGACCGGCAAACTGGAAACGGATGTCGCCACTGATGTCGTCTCCGGCATTGCCGAAGGCTGCAAGCAGGCCGGCAGCGCGCTCATCGGTGGCGAGACGGCAGAAATGCCCAGCATGTATGCGCCGGGCCACTACGATCTGGCTGGCTTTGTCGTTGGCGCCGTCGAGCGCATGGATATCCTGCCCAAACTGGCGGAAATGAAGGACGGCGACGTATTGATCGCGCTGCCGTCATCCGGGCCGCACTCCAACGGATATTCCCTCATCCGCAAGATCGTCGAGCGCTCCGGCCTGTCGCTGACAGATCCGGCACCATTCGCTGAAGGCAAGACGCTGGGCGAAGCGCTGCTCGAGCCGACGCGCATCTATGTGAACACGGTTCTTCCGCTCATAAAGCAAGGCAAGCTCAAGGGCCTTGCGCACATTACAGGTGGCGGTGTCACGGAAAACCTGCCGCGCATGCTGCCAGATGGCCTCAAAGCAGAGCAAACATTCGAAGGCTTCACCCCGCCCCCTGTTTTCGAGTGGATGCAGGAGATCGGGAACGTCGAAAAAGACGAGATGTGGCGTACCTTCAACATGGGTATCGGTATGGTGCTATGCGTTGCAGCTGAAGATGCCGACGCTGTGATCGAACATTTCAATTCGGTGGGCGAAGGCGCCTTCGCTTACGGACACCTCGTTCATGCCTGAATTTGATGATGTGCCAGTCCGGCTAGCCATATTCATTTCCGGACGCGGCTCGAACATGAAAACGCTGGTTGAGGCCTGTCTGGCGGGAGACATTCCGGCACGCCCTATTCTGATCCTGTCAAACAAATACTCGGCAGAAGGACTCGAATGGGCGACAGAAAACGGCCTTCCTATCGCGGCCATAGATCACCGCGCCTATGACGGGGACCGCGAAGCCTTCGAAAAGGACGTTCAGGAAACGCTCGAAATGCACGATGTGGAATTCATCGCGCTCGCAGGCTTCATGCGCGTGCTCACGCCATGGTTCACTGAGAAATGGGAAGGACGCATGGTGAATATTCACCCATCGCTTCTCCCAAAATATCCGGGTCTGCACACCCATAAGCGCGCCATAGAGGCTGGTGACAAAGAAGCCGGTTGCTCGGTCCACTGGGTCACTGAAGGGGTAGATGAAGGCGCAGTGATTGATCGGGAAACTGTTCCCATCAAAGAGGGTGACACGCCCGAGAGCCTCGCCGAACGCGTTCTGGAGCGCGAACATATTCTCTACCCTCGCGCTCTGAACAAGGCGATTGAAGACTTCCTCGATCGCGAAGAAGGTTAGGACGTTTCTCCCTCGCGAGGTTTTCCATTCAGAGGTCCTGTGAGGTTTATGCGGCCGACTTCCTTAATCGCGCCGTTTGTAATCTCGCCCTCGACGATCTCGGTGCCAGAAAGCGCGAACACGCGCCCGTTCGTAAATATTGGGCGTGAATTTCCATACCAGTCCACACAAGATACTTCACACTCGTAAAGCTCGTGCTCTTCACCTGCCGGCAAACCAAGTTCACCAAGTCGAGCCAGTTGCCGGTCGGCATCTCGGGCCATGAAAGCTATTTGAGATGGTGCACTCCACCACCAGTAACGATCATTGTCTTCAGGCGCAGTGACCGTCGGCACGCCTAATAAAGCAGATCCATCCTCATCGACCCGATAATTGAAGGCATGGGATCGACCTTCTGACTCATATTGGTCAGGCAGCCTGATTGTTGAAACAAACGATGGTTCGCCGGTTATGTTGAGATTGGAAACGAGCAATCCCTTATTGTCTCGGTAACCGGTCAAGACAAACTCTTCACCCATTGCTTCAAGTCTGATAACATCATGAGGTGCAACCAGCTCCACTGGTGCTGATTTGTCGGACAGGGACACGACAACAGTTCGGGCAGGTGGATTGGCGTCATTCTCTGCTTCCGGAAAGTCACGTCTCCATGTGCTTTCAGCATAAACGAGGGTGTCGCCCAGAAAGCGGTTCTTAATTCCGGCTTCATCCCAATACGGCATCGGGCGATAGTCTGCCATCTTAGCGTTTTGCAGCTTTTTGCCAAAGCGGCGCTCGGACAAACGAACCAGTGCCAGTCCTTCATCTGAATATTCGCACGTTTTTGATGGTAAATAGGCGAGCGCCTGAAACACACCTTCACTGTCGATTGTCATCCCGAATTGATTCTGAGGAAAGCCAAACACTTCGGCGGCATCAATGCGACCGTTTGCAATTCTGACCCTGTGAAGCATGCCCGGAAGCGCGTCTCTGATGTTGTCTTCATTGTCAGAGTCATCTTCGAGGCAATCTCGCAAATGCACTGTGGAATTGCCCGTCCATGACTGCTGGTCATCGGTCGACCATATGTAGGCGTACTCACCGCTGACAAAAAACTCACTATATTCACCGGCAATAAAAGCCGTCGTTCTGCACCCAAGGTCATCTCGAGACACCTCATCGAGGTCGCAAACCGTCAGCGAATGCAGCACCGGATAAAGTGATGGCTGAACGGGCTTGTAGACGTCCCGCACCTTCATCAGAGGCCGGGACTTTCTTTCCGCATCGCTTTCGAATTCATCTTCCTGATACTCTCTGCTCCACTTCAGAATAACCGGCCATTCGAACTCATCGCCTTCATAAGCGATATCCTCTAGATAGACCTGGTTTCGGACAATGAATTTGTCACCAACAATGCGCGAAGCGTAATTTTCCGAGCTGTAATAGTCATCAGCGGTCATATAGAAACTGTTCACTTCACCAAATTGGCCAGACTGGTCAAATGCGACGATGGAAACCTCGCTAGCCTGCATATCGTAGGAATAGCCGGTGACGACGATCTGATTTCCGCGCACCAGCATCTCATCATACCATGTATCGGCATCCTCTGAACGATAGACGTTGATGCGATCAGCCAACGTCAATTCACCTGACTGATCTGGCTTCATCTTCACAGAGAAGAGGCGACCGTCCTGAAGCACGATCAGATAGTCCCCAATCTGTTTGACGATATCGCCTTCATCGACGCCAATCATCTGATTGTTGGTAATACTCGGTGTCGGAGCAATCGAGGACCCGGTGACCACGACGGTGTCCTGCGCATTCACTTCAGACAGACAATCTCGATCATCTTCCGGGCATACGCCAAGTGGCACATCAGTGGTAAGTGTCGCGAATTGAACTGGCGTGTTATTCCCGACCCAATAAGTTCCGTTCCGCTCATGTATGCGTTCGAGTTGTCTGAGATAGCTCTGAAACTCTGCTTTGTTGCGGAAGGTTTCTAGCCGGTCAGAAGTCTGACGATCCATCGCGACGCTGTCGATCATCGTCGCGTAGTCTGCCCGGGTCGCGCAGCCTACAAGCATCATCACTGTCAGCGCTATCCCCGTCATCCTCATCTCATCCCCCCATTTTCACGCATTTTTTGAAAGGAGGTTAACCTTAGGTCACCCTCAAATCAACTCATGCTTGAGTTTGATAAAATTTGATCCTCCTCTTTCCCGCGCTTATCCCGCCATGTCCGCCCGAGGACGGTATAGGCTGCGCGCAAAAGGATCAGCGCGAGCATACCGATCATCGGATCGCCGAGCGCTGCCATTGCAAAGGCGCCAGCAAAGATCGCGATATGCAGCACCACAATGCGCCCGTAGGGAGAGAACATTTCTTCCATCGGGTTGGGCGCTTCATAGTCTGATGACGGCCAGTAATCCTTCACAACAGCCACAAACTGATAGATTGCAATCAGCCCGAGGCTGAACGTCATACCGGGCATGTAAGTCGCAGCAGATACGAACATGTTCTTGAGCGACTCATAACCTGGCATGTCGACAGGCCCCGTGTCGCCATCGACGAAGGAAAACACAAACACACCATGGCCGAAACAGAACAAGCCATAGTGGAAGGTGAAAAACGCCGCCAGAAACAAAGACAAAACCGCCCCGGCTATGCCCATCTTGGCAAATCCTGACAGGATGATCCGGCCGAGTGTCGCGATACCGATCAGGATATTCTCAGCCCAATAGAGCAGAACCAGAGCCGTCGCGCCCCAGCCAAACATGAAGACGAAGATGATCGGGGTCAGATCCACCGCCAACGCAAGCCATGTCAGCGGGTCTTTCATGGCTACGCGCCAGAAGCTCGGCTTGAAATACTGAATCATCTGAGTGTCCCCCGTTCAGGAGGTCACTACAAACCAGTTTTCAGAAAATGGGAATATCCCCTGTTCAGGCGGGTTCGGCCCACAGATCGTAATGGTCGGCAGCGACGATGCGTGCCTCGACAATCATTCCAGGCTCAAGTTCACCACCATCCGCAAGTTCGACCTTGCCGTCGATCTCAGGGGCATCGGCTTTTGTTCGGCCAATGGCAACGTCGCGATCTTCATCGACTTCATCAACGATCACGTCCAGCACTTTGCCAATCTGCGCCTGACCGCGCTCTGCCGAGATTTCGGCCTGCACTTCCATGAAGCGGTTCCAGCGTTCTTCCTTCACCTCTTCCGGCACATGGCCATCGAGCGCCTTACTGTCAGCATGATCGACATTTTCATATTTGAAGCAGCCCGCACGGTCGATTTTCGCCGCGCGCATCCAGTCGAGCAGGAATTCAAACTGGTCTTCTGTCTCGCCCGGAAAGCCGACAATGAACGTGGATCTGATCGTCAGATCGGGCACGTCTTTGCGCCAGTTCAGAATGCGTTCCAGCATCTTGTCGCCGCCCTGCCCCGGACGACGCATACGCTTCAGCACATCCGGATGGGCGTGCTGGAAGGGAATGTCGAGATAAGGCAGCACAGCACCTTCCGCCATAAGCGGCAGAACCTTGTCCACGTGAGGATATGGGTAAACGTAATGAAGGCGCACCCAGGCTTCGAGCTCACCCAGTCCGCGGCAAAGATCGAGGAAACGGGTTTCGTATTCCTCACCTTTCCACTGACGCGGCGCGTACTTCACATCGAGGCCATAGGCTGATGTATCCTGGCTGATCACTAGCAGCTCCTGCACACCCGCATTCACCAGTTGCTCAGCTTCACGAAGCACATGGTCAA
>NZUJ01000030.1 GCA_002701295.1 Ponticaulis sp.
CGAAATCGGGACGGCAATCCAAAACACGTTATCCTGCGAACGGCCTGGGTGTTCTCGCCCTACGGCAAGAATTTCGTAAAAACCATGCTGACGCTTGGCAAATCGCGTGATGAACTCAATGTGGTTGCAGATCAGGTCGGAAACCCGACCTATGCGCCGGATATTGCCGATATTTCGCTGGCAATCGTCAAAAACATTCTCGCAAATCCTGAAGATGAAACGCTCTACGGAACGTTCCACCTGACAAATTCAGATCACATCAGCTGGTGTGGATTTGCGCAGGAAATCTTCAATCAATCATCTGAAATGATGGGAATATCGTGTTCTGTGAACGCGATCCCGTCATCCGAATATCCAACGCCAGCCAAACGGCCGGCATTTTCGAAGCTGGACTGTTCCAGCCTGGAAAAAAGTCATGGGATTGAGCGCCGTCATTGGAAACTGGCATTGACGGACTGCCTTGAGGCGCTCAAGCCTGAGTTCACATCCTGACCTGTTAGAGTATTTTAAGGGAGAGTTTCATGAAGGGGATCATTCTTGCCGGCGGTAGCGGAACCCGCCTGCGTCCGATCACACGCTGCGTCTGCAAGCAGTTGTTGCCGATCTACGACAAGCCGATGATCTATTACCCGCTTGCAACTCTGATGATGTCAGGCATCAAGGAAATTGCGATCATCACGACTCCTGATGACAAAGCGATTTTTGAAAAACTCCTCGGAACGGGCGAAAGCTGGGGCATCAGCCTGACTTATATCGTTCAACCGTCTCCGGATGGTCTCGCTCAGGCCTTTATCCTTGGCGAAGAATTCATTGCTGGCGATGCCTGTGCTCTTGCGCTTGGCGACAACATTTTCGTTGGTGCCGGCATGCGTCAGGTCATGTCAGACGCTGTTGTGAATGCTGACGATGGCGCGACGGTTTTCGCCTATCAGGTCAACGATCCTGAGCGCTTCGGCATCGTGACGTTTGATGAAAACTACAAGGCGACATCTCTGGTCGAGAAACCAAAAGATCCGAAGTCCAACTGGGCGGTGACGGGCCTCTATTTTTATGACAACCGCATTGTCGACTTCGCAAAACAAGTGAAACCTTCTGATCGTGGCGAACTCGAAATTACCGATGTGAACCGCATGTATCTCGAACTCGGCGCACTGAAAGTTCAGAAAATGCAACGCGGATTTGCCTGGTTCGATACCGGAACGCCAGACAGTCTCATTGATGCTGCCGACTTCGTTCGTTCGCTCGAAACACGTCAGGCAATGAAAGTTTGCTGTCCTGAGGAAATCGCCTTTGAGATGGGCTACATCAACTCAGATCGCCTCAGAGAACTCGGCGAAGCGAGCAAGAAAACGTCTTATGGGCAGTATCTTCTCAAGCTCGCTGCTTTGGCGGACGCAGACGAACTCGAATATCAGAGATAGTCGGCAGATTTTCTGCCGCCTAATTTCCAACTTCATAGTGCCGGAGGTCTGACTTTGACCCTTTCCAAACTGCAGTCACACGCTGAACGCCTGTCTGGTGAGTCTCTGTCTACCCTGTCGGCAGGCCGAACAGACGCGAAGTCTTTCGCTGCAGGGTGGATGGTCAGCACAGCTCGCCAGTTTCTGGATGACGAAACGGAAGCAGGCCTCGCAGAACTTGCAGAAGAAAAACAGATTGAGCAGGCCATCTCGGACCTGTTCAGCCTGGTCAAAGTCAACCCATCGGAAGGTCGTCCGGCTACGCACTGGGCGCTTCGCGCACCAGCGAATACGTCAGACGAGGTTGAAGCCGTACGCTCGACACTCGACCCTGCCCTCGAATTTGCAGAGGCAGTCAGGTCTGGTGGTCGCTTCACACATGTATTGCATCTGGGTATTGGTGGCTCAGATTTCGGCCCTCGCCTGATTTACGACGCGCTGAAGGATACCAATCCAACCGCGCTGAAGATTGAATTTGCTGCGAATGTCGATCCTTTGGACCTCGACCGCGCACTCTCAGTGCTCGACGCTAAAACGACTCTGGTCATTGGTGTTTCGAAGTCGTTCTCTTCTGAAGAGACAATGTATAATCTCAATCGGGCACGAGACTGGGTGAAGGCGTCAGTCGGTAGCGATTGGCCAGAGCACTTCGCGCTCGTCACGGCCTCCCCTGACAAGGCTCAGAAATGGCTCGGCCGCGAAAGCGACCAGCTTTTCGATATGCCATTGAGCGTAGGCGGACGATTTTCATTGTGGTCGACGGCTAGTCTCGCCTGCATGATTGCGTTTGGGCGCGAGACATTTCAGTCGTTTCTTGATGGCGCGCATGAGATGGATGAGCATGTGCGCACGTCTGACCTGAAAGACAATCTCGCTCTGAAGCTCGCATTGGTCGATTACTGGAATATGACCGTCCGTGGCATTCATTCGAACATTGTGCTTGCCTACGCAAACGCGCTCAGAATGCTGCCTACCTATCTCCAGCAGCTGGAATTGGAATCAAACGGCAAATCAGTCGGCCCGGATGGGAAACCGGCACCGACACGCACCATTTCCGGCCTCTGGGGCGGAGAAGGAACAATCGGTCAACATTCCTATCACCAATGGTTGCACCAGGGATCTGCCGATATTGCCGCTGAGTTCATCATTGCTCTGCATGCGGGTGCGGAACCTGATGGCAACCGAGCTTTGGTCTCACATGCGCTTGCTCAAGCAGAAGTTCTGTCCAACGGTTTGTCTGAGAGTGAAATCACCGCCGAGGAACCGGGGCTGGACCCGGTCATCGTGAACCAGAAAGTCATGCCCGGCGGTAAGCCTTCAATCCTGCTCGTTTGCAAAGACTTCTCGGCGCAACGACTTGGCAGTCTGATCGCGCTTTACGAGCACCGAACCTTCCTGGCAGGTCGGTTGTGGGGCATTAACAGCTTCGACCAATGGGGCGTTGAACGGGGTAAAGTGCAGGCTGGTAAAATCAACAAAGCCCTGCTCGAAGGCGCATCGGTTGCGGACCCAGTCACAACCAACTTCATCGAGTATCTTTCAGAATAATGAGTGACGCTGACCATCTGATCTCGGCTTCTCACATTTTACTGAACCGCACTTCCACACTTTTTTCGTTCGTCATGCTGACTGCACCCAGAGATAGACTATGCCAGCTGGAAAGCTCCATTTTATGTACGCCGCAATGAACGCAGGAAAATCCACGCTCCTGCTACAGATGGCGCACAACTATCGAGAGATGGGTATGCAGGTGATGATCTGGTCTTCAGATCAGCATGAGGTGAACGAGTCAGGTGAACTATTCGTGGAGTCGCGTATCGGCCTTCGAGAACCGGCCAATGTCTACCATAAGGACACGCCAATCCGGGACATGATCAAGGAGGCGCATTCGCAATCTGAATTGAATGCCGTATTCGTTGATGAGGCACAATTCCTGACACCTGATCAGGCATGGGAACTGGCGCTCGTCGCCGATGACCTGAACCTGCCGGTCTATACTTTTGGTTTGCGGACTGACTTTCAGGGACATTTGTTCGAAGGTTCCGCGACACTTCTCGCGATTTCGGATGTCATCCAGGAAGTCAAAACGATTTGCCATTGCGGCAGGCCGGCAACCATGACAGCACGACGCGACGCGGAAGGAAATTTTGTTCGCACCGGCGAGCAGATCAGCATTGCGAAATCGGATTATGTTTCACTTTGCCGAAGCCACTGGCTTCAAAGTATTGAGAGGGAAGCTGCAAACTGAACGCTAAGTTACAACGCTTTCCGCCTCTGGTGCACAAAATGGAGGACGTGTCCTTTTTTTTGAAAAAAATTGGAATCGGGAAGTTGAACAAACAGAACGACCTGATAGGTCATAACTGCTCATTTCAAAGATAAATGATTGAAATGAAACCTGGATACAGTGGGGATTAATGTGAAGTACCTAACCCATTTGGACCGCCTCGAAGCGGAAAGCATGCACATCATGCGGGAAGTGGTTGCAGACGCCGAGAACCCGGTAATGCTCTACTCTGTCGGTAAAGACAGTGCGGTCATGCTGCACCTGGCGATGAAAGCCTTTTACCCGAGTAAACCTCCATTTCCGCTTTTGCATGTCGACACGACCTGGAAATTCCGCGAAATGATCGAATTCCGTGATCGTCGCGCAGAAGAGACCGGTCTCGAGCTGCTGGTTCACATCAACCAGGAAGGTGTTGATGAAGGCGTTGGCCCGTTCACACACGGATCAGCCCTGCACACCGACATCATGAAAACGGCTGCTCTGAAGCAGGCTCTGAACAAATACAAGTTCGACCTCGCATTCGGTGGCGCTCGCCGCGACGAGGAGAAATCCCGCGCGAAAGAGCGTATCTGCTCGTTCCGTTCAGCAGAACATCGCTGGGACCCGAAACAACAGCGCCCTGAACTGTGGAACCTCTACAACACGCGCATTCGCTCAGGCGAAAGCATTCGTGTATTCCCGCTGTCCAACTGGACCGAACTGGATATCTGGCAGTACATCCGTCGCGAAAAAATCGAGATCGTTCCACTGTATTACTCCGCCAAACGACCGGTCGTTGAGTGGGAAGGTACGCAAATCATGGTCGATGATGACCGGATGCCTGAGGACCTTCGCAAGACCGCGGTTGAGAAGTCTGTTCGCTTCCGTACGCTCGGCTGCTACCCGCTGACCGGTGCTGTCGAGAGTGAAGCTGACACGCTGGAACAAATCATTCAGGAAATGCTGCTGACAAAATCTTCCGAACGCCAGGGACGCGTCATTGACCGCGACCAGAGCGCGTCGATGGAGAAGAAGAAACAGGAAGGATACTTCTAAGATGTACCAAGATGATCTCATCGCCAGTGACATCACGGCGTATCTGGAAGCTCACGAGAACAAGTCTCTTCTGCGCTTTATCACATGCGGATCGGTGGACGACGGTAAGTCGACCCTCATCGGACGGATGCTCTACGACTCCAAGATGATCTTCGAAGATCAGCTGGATGCTCTGGAATCTGACTCCAAGCGTGTTGGCACACAAGGCGAAAACATCGACTTCGCCCTGCTCGTGGACGGCCTTGCTGCCGAGCGGGAACAAGGCATTACGATCGACGTTGCCTACCGTTTCTTCTCAACTGAGAAGCGGAAGTTCATCGTTGCCGACACCCCAGGTCACGTCCAGTACACACGGAACATGGCGACCGGTGCATCCACAGCGGACCTCGCCATCCTTCTGATCGATGCACGTCGCGGTATTCTTGAACAGACACGTCGTCATTCGTTCATCGCGTCGTCTCTGGGCATCAAAAAGCTCGTACTGGCCATCAACAAGATGGACCTCCAGAACTATGAAAAATCCGTCTTCGATGACATCGAGGCCGATTTTGTGGAGTTCGCAGAAGAGCTTGCACCGGATATCGAAATCCAGGCGATCCCGATGTCTGCGCTTGAAGGCACAAACATCACGACACGCTCTGACAAGACGCCATGGTATACGGGCCCTGCGCTCATGGAATACCTTGAGACAGTTCCTGTTGATGATGACCGTCTCGCCAAGCCATTCCGCCTGCCGGTTCAGTATGTGAACCGTCCGAACCTCGATTTCCGTGGTTTCTCTGGTCAGATCCCGTCTGGTACAGTGAAGGTCGGTGACCGCCTCAAAACGCTTCCAAGCGCAAAAGAGACCACGGTCACGCGCATTCTGTCCGGCGACAAAGACGTTCAGGAAGCCATGGCTGGCGAGTCCGTCACGATCTGTTTCGCAGACGAAGTCGACACTTCCCGCGGCGATCTGATCTGTACGGCCGAAAGCCCTGCCGAAGTGGCAGACCAGTTCCAGGCGCGCATCCTGTGGATGTCAGAAGACAAGATGCTTCCAGGGCGTCGCTATCTTCTGAAAATTGGGTCGAAAATCGTGTCCGCTCAGGTCAACGAGACCAAATACAAGATCGACATGTCAGACCTGCAAGACCGCCCTGCGCGAGATCTTGCGCTGAACGAGGTTGGTGTCTGTACGCTGTCTCTCGATCAGAGTGTTCCATTCGACCCGTACAATGAAATCCGTGAAACTGGCGGCTTCATTCTGATCGACCGTTTGACCAACAATACTGTGGGTCTGGGTCTGATTGACTTTGCCCTGCGTCGCGCTGGCAATATTCACTGGCAATCTGTCGATGTGAACAAGCAGGCACACTCCGCTCAGAAAGGTCAGAAACCAGCAGTTCTCTGGTTCACCGGTCTGTCAGGCTCTGGTAAGTCGACCATCGCGAACGCGCTGCAGAAGCGCCTCTTCTCTGTGGATCGCCACACCTACCTCATGGATGGTGACAATGTGCGCCACGGCCTGAACCGTGACCTTGGCTTTACTGACGCTGACCGTGTGGAGAACATTCGCCGCGTTGCTGAAGTATCCAAGCTGATGGCCGATGCCGGTCTGATCACGCTCGTCTCCTTCATCTCTCCATTCCGCTCTGAGCGTCGCATGGCCCGGAACATGATGGACGAAGGTGAATTCATCGAAATCTACATCAACACGCCACTGAGTGTTGCTGAAGAACGCGATGTCAAAGGCCTCTACAAGAAAGCCCGTGAAGGCAAGATCAAGAACTTCACAGGTATCGACAGCCCTTACGAGCCGCCGCTCGATCCGGAAATCACGATCGACACCACGGCAATGACAGCTGATGAAGCCGCCGAGAAAATCCTCGACGAGCTCAAAGCCAAGGGTATTCTGGAAGCCTGATCGGGCAACAGACTCCGAAACACAAAAAAGCCTGCAACATCCGTTGCAGGCTTTTTTCTTTCGTCGAACCAACTCAATAGATCAGGAAGCTGGCGCTAACACACCTCTCAGAAATGCGGTCAGCAACGGGTTCAGACTGGCCTTGTGTTGCTCTTCTGCTGACCGGCCAGGCGCCATCATCGTCCCAAAAAAGACAGCCATACATGCATCAGCGACAATGTCGGCATTGGTCAATCCAAGCTTGCTTGCAAAGACATTGGTCAGTTTGGTGCGGATCGCACTCCGTTGAAACTGGACGCGCTTTTCAACAGCGGGATTGCGTTCGCTTTCGGCGATGATCTCGAAGTTCAAACGCGATTTAAAAATCGATCCAACACCATTCAGATGCGTCTCGAGCTGTGCGATCACGCCATCCGCAAACTTATCGGCCTGCAGGTTTTCCAACTCGGAAATCCGGTCAAGTGACGACTGGATCTCGCGATCAACAATGGCCTCGATGATGTCATCCTTGTTTTTGAAATAATGATAAATGTGCCCGGAACTCATCTGAGCGCGATCCGCGATTTCAGCCATACCGGCGCGGTGAAACCCCTTTTCAACAAAGCACTCAGACGCAGCATCAAGCACCTGATTTCTGCGTGCTATTTGCTTGGCTGAAAGCGGTTCTGCAGTCACGGAATTATCCCTATAATTTGATCACAGCGATCTTGACTTGTCGCGCTGCAACATTAGTTAGAATGCTCATTCTAATATTGCAACCATTGTCGGGGCTAAAACAATGAAGTCTGTCCAGATCCGCGCGCGAAAGACTTCTGCGGTTTCGGTCTCGATTGTGAGCGCATTGCTCCTGACAATGACAGCGTGTTCTGGTGGCGAGCCTGAATCCACAGGCGCCCCTGCAGGCCGACCGGCAGCGCCTGCTATCTCTGTAAGCACGGTCCGGATGGTACCCCAAACCGTTCAGAGTGTAAGAGAACTCACGGGCCGTGCGCGTGCATATCAGGAAGCTGAAATCCGCCCTCAGGTAACTGGCCTCATTCAAACGCGCCTGTTTACAGAAGGCCAACAAGTCAAAGCCGGTGATCCGCTTTATCAGATTGATGCTGCCGAGTATCGCGCCGCTGTTCAGAGCGCCGAGGCTTCGCTTGCCGGCGCTGAAGCCAGTTTTGCCGAAGCAAAAGAAACCGCCGAACGCTTCCGGCGCCTGGCGGAAATCAATGCCGTTAGTCAGCAGGATTACGACTCTGCAGTCGCGACAGCAAAACGCGCTGAAGCCAATATTGGCATCAGCAAAGCGGCTCTGGCGCGCGCGCGTATCGATCTTCAGAGAACAACTGTTCGCTCGCCGATCGATGGTCAAATCGGGCGCTCTTCGGTAACGCCAGGCGCCCTCGTGACGGCCAATCAGGCCACATCGCTTGCGCGCGTCCTTCAACTCAATCCGATCTATGTTGATATGACAGCTGCGAGTTCTGAGGTCCTGAAATGGAAACAGGACGTCGCGCAGGGCCGTATCCGAACAATGTCGGATGATGGCGTGGGTCGAGTTGCGGTGACCATCAAACTCGAGAACGGCATGGAAATGCCTGAGGAAGGCCAGCTTGGCTTCAGCGAAGTCAATGTTGATGAGAACGCCGGAACCGTGATTGTTCGCGCGGTTGTTCCGAATGACGACACACTTTTGCTGCCAGGCATGTTCGTGTCAGCGAACTTTCCGGCAGGCCTGTATGAGAACATCTTCCTTGTTCCACAACGGGCCGTGCAACGCGATCAACGTGGTGAGCCTTATGTCTTCATCGTGGGACCGGAAAACAAAGCGGCATTGCGGGAAATTTCCATTCTGGAATCCAATGGCCCCAACTGGATTGTCACGAGTGGACTGACTGAAGGCGATCAACTGATTACAGGTGGACTGCAGTCCGTTCGCGAAGGCGCATCGGTCAATGCCAGCACTGCCAGCTCAACCGACCAGGCGGCAAGCCTGCCCGTGGCAACTACGGAATAACGAGACACTTATGGCGCGTTTTTTCATCGAGCGACCAGTCTTCGCCTGGGTTATCGCGATTATCATCATGATCGCCGGGATTATGTCTCTCCGGTCTTTGCCGATCGAACAGTATCCTGAGATTGCACCGACAACGATCAACATCTCAGCGTCTTATCCGGGCGCGTCTGCCGATGCGGTGGAAGACTCCGTTACACAGGTCATCGAACAGCGCATGACCGGCCTGGATGGACTCGATTATATTTCGTCGTCATCCAACTCCGCCGGATTGAGCAATATCACGCTGACCTTCCAGCCCGGCACTGACCCCGATATTGCTCAGGTGCAGGTGCAGAACAAACTTGCTCTGGCGACCCCACTTTTGCCTGAACAAGTCCAACGCCAGGGAGTTCGTGTTGATAAGGCTGCAGGCGGATTTCTGCTGATCACCTCGGTCTATTCACCCAACGGCACATATAACCGAAACGATATCGGCGATTACATCTACTCGAACATGTATGACATCATCAGCCGGATTGATGGCGTCGGAAATATGCGGGTATTTGGCTCGCAATACGCCATGCGCATCTGGCTCGACCCGGTGAAACTTGCGCAATACAATCTGATGCCAGCCGACATCATGTCTGCAATCAGAGCGCAGAACACGCAGGTTTCGGCAGGTTCGATTGGTGGCACTCCGGCCGTTCCCGGTCAGGAGATCAACGCGACTGTTACGCTACAATCCCTGCTTCAGACACCTGATCAGTTTCGCGAACTTCTCATCCGCACCAGCACTGAAGGCGGGTCGGTTCGGCTTCAGGACGTTGCGCGCGTTCAGCTCGGTCCGGAAACCTATGATGCAGAGTCCAACTTCCTGGGAATGCCCGCCTCCGGTTTTGCTATTACACTCGCCACGGGTGCCAACGCCATCGAGACGGTAGAGCGCGTCAAGGAACAGGTGGAGCTGATCTCGCACGGCTTTCCGGCCGATATGGAATACGACTTTGCGACTGACGCTGTTCCATTTATCGAGACGTCTATTCACGAAGTCGAAAAAACCCTCATTGAAGCCGTGATCCTCGTCTTCATCGTTATTCTGGTGTTCCTGCAAAGCTTCCGCGCGGCTTTCGTACCGATCATCGCGGTTCCAATCGTGCTTCTTGGCACGTTTGCCGTGCTCTATACATTTGGCTTCTCCATCAACATGCTGACCATGTTCGCCGTGGTTCTGGCCATCGGCCTGCTCGTTGATGACGCCATTGTCGTGGTAGAGAATGTCGAACGCGTCATCGAAGAAGAAGGCTTGTCGCCCAAAGAGGCAACCAAGAAGTCCATGCAGCAAATCACGGGTGCCCTGATCGGTATTGCCGTGGTTCTTTCCGCCGTCTTCGTCCCGATGGCGTTTTTCCCAGGGTCGGCCGGGGTCATTTATCGTCAATTCTCGGTGACCATTGTCGCCGCGATGGCCTTGTCTGTTCTCATCGCGCTTGTCTTATCGCCGGCCCTTTGCGCAACGCTCCTTAAGGCGAAGCACAGCGATAAGGAAACCGCCCTCGGCAAGCCTATCCGCATGTTCAATTCGGGCTTTAATGGCCTTAGAAGAGGCTATGAAAGCGTAGTTGATCGCATCGTACGCCGACGCTGGATCTTCATGGGAGTTTTTGCCTTCATCGTGGCTGTTGTCGGTGTAGGGTTCACGCGCCTGCCGACCTCTTTCATTCCGGACGAAGATCAGGGCCAGTTCTTCGCCATTATCCAGTTGCCACAAGGCGCCAGCATCGAGCGCACTTTCGATGTGGTGAACGAGGTCTATGATTATTTTGCCACCGAAGAAGAAGACCTCATGGCGGGCACATTCGCCCTCGCCGGTTTCAACTTCACGGGTAACGGACAGAATAACGGCATCATCTTCGCATCCATGACAGACTGGAAGGAACGCCCGGGCGAGGACCAGTCTGTTCAGGCACTCACCCAGCGGGCCAACCAGCATTTCGCGTCCTACTCAGATGCACGCATTTTCGTGATTGCCCCTGCAACAATCCGGTCACTCGGCAACTCCGGCGGTTTCAACCTTTATCTGCAAGATGCTGGCGGAGTTGGACATGACGGCCTTGTTCAGGCGCAAAACATGCTGCTGGGGATGGCTGCTCAGGAACCCATGCTGACCAGCGTCCGCCCCAATGGTATTCCGGATGCCCCTGAACTGAAGATCGACATGGATTTTCAGAAAGCTCAGGCACTTGGCATTTCGCTGTCTGACGCCACCAGCCTGATGTCTGTGGCTTATGGTGGCCGCTATGTGAATGACTTCATCGACCGGGAGCGCATCAAGCGCGTCTATGTTCAGGGCGATGCACCTTTCCGCATGCAGCCAGAGGATATCAGCTTCTGGCAGGTCCGGAACAATGAAGGCGATATGATTCCGCTCGATGAGATTGCCACGACCAGCTGGACCTTCGGCTCCCCCCAATTGCAGCGTTATAACGGCATGCCAGCACTAAACATTCAGGGTGCACCGGCTCAGGGTGTCAGTTCTGGTGATGCCATGAACAAGATGGAAGAGCTGATCGCGCAGCTTCCTGACGGGATCACTTTTGAATGGTCGGGGATCAGCGCACAGGAACGTGAATCCGGCAATCAGGCCATGTTCCTCTACATTATTTCAGTCGCCTTCGTTTTCCTGTGCCTTGCCGCGTTATATGAAAGCTGGCTCGTTCCGGTTGCCGTGCTGCTTGCAGCCCCACTCGGCGTCGCTGGCGCTGTTGCGGCAGCTCATTTCAGAGGGTTGTCCAATGACGTCTTCTTCCAGGTCGGGCTTCTGACAACCGTTGGCCTTGCCTCAAAGAACGCAATTCTGATTGTGGAATTTGCCAAGTCTCTGGAAGAGCAAGGCAAGGAGCTGATCGAGGCGACCCTGGAAGCCGTTCAGATGCGTTTCCGGCCGATCATCATGACATCGTTCGCCTTTGGTTTTGGCGTGCTTCCGCTCGCCATTTCGTCAGGCGCTGGTGCAGCCGCGCGTGTCGCAATCGGCACAACCGTTCTGGGCGGCATTCTGTTCGCAACCGTGTTTGGCCTGCTCTTCGCGCCGCTGTTCTATGTGGTTGTTCGTAAACTGACCGGCGCAAAACCATTGACGCCGAGAGACACCGCGACAGGAGAAACGAACTGATGCTGCGTCTTCAATCAGCTCTGCTCCTCTCAACTGCGCTTGGCGTTTCAGGATGCATGAATCTGGCGCCGGTTTACGACCGTCCCAACCTCGCCGTTCCGGCATCACTACCAGCAGCGCCGACCGGAATACCGTTCGACACCCTGCTCGCCTGGGATCAGGTCATTGTGTCTCCGGAATTGCGCGAACTGATCGAGCTGGCCCTTGCAGATAACCGCAGCCTGCAAAGCCTGGCGGCAAGTATCGAAATCGCCCGCGCCCAATATGGCATCACGCGTTCGGCGCTTCTTCCTACAGCAGCGCTTTCCGGCAATCTGACTGAAGGCGGCCGGTTCGATACGAATGGTGCCAACAGCAGCTCATTTCGCGACTCGGCTTTGGTTCAGCTCGGGATAACAGGGTATGAACTGGACTTTTTTGGTCGGGTCAAAAACCTGAGCGAATCCGCACTACAATCTTATCTTGCCACCGTTGAAGGTGAGCGCGCCGCGAAAATCGCCGTGATAGCCAGCGTGGCTGAACTTTACATCGCCCTTTCAACAGACCGCGAGCTTCTGGCTCTGGCGGAGGAGACTGTTCGCGCGCAATCTGACTCCTTCGAACTGACGAAGGAGTTGCTGGCCGCCGGGGTTGCAACGGAACTCGATACGCGCCGCGCCTCGGCAAGTGTTGAAACGGCCCGGGCGCAGGCTGCCCAATACGAAGCGCAGATCGCACAGGACATAAACGCGTTGCGCCTCGTCATTGGCGGCCCACTGCCAGAGAGCCTCGAGACAGCGGCTGTTCTCTCGCCCTCGCCTGTCAGTCATCAAGTACCCGCGGAAACACCATCAGACATTTTGCTCAACCGACCGGATGTCATCGCAGCCGAACGCCAACTTCTCGCCGCGAATGCAAATATCGGCGCGGCCAGGGCGGCGATGTTCCCGACGATTTCGCTGACAGGGCGCGTTGGCTATTCAAGTTCCGATTTGCAGAATTTCTTCAGCACGGATGTGGCCGGTTGGACGTTTGGTCCGTCCATCAGCCTTCCAATCTTCGATGCAGGCGCGCGTCAGGGACGCATTCGCGTCAGCGAAGCACAGAAAGAGCAATTAGTCGCCAACTATCAGCTCTCCATCCAGACGGCCTTCCGCGAAGTCAGCGACGCATTAGCCGTGGCGGAAACCATCGACAAGCGTCTGACAGCGCTGAACCAACTGGCTGAAGACACACGCGTGACACGGGACCTTTCAGATGAGCGGTTCAAGGTCGGCGTGGATGACTATCTCTCCGTTCTTGATGCACAGCGACAAAGCTATACCGCCGAACAGCAGCTTATTCTCGCCAAACGCGACAAGGCCCTCAATGCTGTCGATTTTTATCGGGCGCTCGGGGCAGCACCTGAGCCAGACACGCAGCAGACACTTCCCGAGAGCGAATAGACGAGGTTTCCCCTACGGACGCTTTCGCTTTGTGACGCTTCACACTATTTGTCATGAGAACAGATACCCAAGGGAGGATAATGCATGTCTCAATTACCCGAATCCGGACTTCAACTTCGTACCGAAGTGAAATCTGAAGGTCAGCTTCATTTGTCACTGGCGCGTGTGCCCGTCACTGCACCCGGTCCGGATGAAGTGATCGTCCGGGTCGAAGCGACACCGATCAACCCTTCCGACCTCGGGCTGCTGGTCGGCCCTGCAGATGTCTCAACTGTTCAGGCGTCGAGCAATGAAAACGGACCGGTTCTGACGGCTGATGTCAGCCCTGCTGGCGTTCGCGCCATGTCTGCGCGCCTCGATCAGTCCATGCCAGTTGGTAATGAAGGCGCGGGCACGGTCATCGCAGCTGGCTCAAGCGACGCAGCTCAGGCGCTTCTGGGCAAGACAGTCGCCATGCTCGGCGGCGAAATGTACGCAGAATACCGCAAGCTTCACGTCATGCAGT
This sequence comes from Ponticaulis sp., assembly GCA_002701295.1. Lineage (GTDB taxonomy): Bacteria > Pseudomonadota > Alphaproteobacteria > Caulobacterales > Hyphomonadaceae > Ponticaulis. Next base: position 13,774 of record NZUJ01000030.1, read on the forward strand.
GTCTGCCGCTGCCAGATGACGCGACTGCGCGCGACGGAGCGTCCTGCTTCGTCAACCCGCTGACAGCGCTCAGCTTCCCGGAAACCATGCGGATGGAAGGCCATTCTGCATTGGTTCATACCGCGGCAGCCTCGAACCTCGGTCAGATGCTGAACAAGATCTGTATCGCTGATGACGTGCCACTGGTGAACATTGTCCGCAAGCAAGAACAGGCAGACATCCTTCGCAAGATCGGCGCGAAATACATCGTCGATTCGAGCTCTGAAACCTTCATGTCAGACCTGATCGACGCGCTCGTCGAAACAGGCGCGACGCTTGGATTTGATGCGATTGGCGGCGGTCCGTTGGCCGGTCAGATTCTGATTGCCATGGAAGCAGCGGTCAACAAGACCAGCAAGGAATACAGCCGCTATGGTTCAACCCAGCACAAGCAGGTCTATATTTATGGCCGTCTGGACATGAGCCAGACGATTCTGCCGCCAGGCGTTGGTATGGCCTGGGGATGTGGCGGATATCTGCTGACACCGTTCCTGCAGAAAATCGGCAATGAAGGACGCGAACGCCTTCGGGCACGCGTGGTCAAGGAACTCAAGACCACTTTCGCCAGCAATTACACCCAGGAAATTTCGCTGACTGACGCGCTGAACCCGGATGTTCTGAAAGCCTACAACGCCAAAGCGACGGGCGAGAAATACCTCATCAACCCATCGCTCTGATGATGTGATCAGCTGGCCTATTCGCCGAGCTTATAGACCAGTGATACCTTTGTTGTGGTGTCCGTCGCTTCAAACCCCTCTGGCGGGTTTGTATCGTGGCGGACATCAAACGACACGCGGGCCGACAATGTATTTGTCAGCGAAGCCGTCAGCGCCGTTGTATTGGTGAATTGGGTGGATTCAGACGCGTAAATACCCGTCGTCGCGTTCGTGAAGCTGACATTCTCGTTGAAGATGTAAGAGAAGTCCGATTTGCCGAGCACAGAGAAGGACTCTTCTGTCTCACCCGGAGTGGTGACAACGCCATTCGTCACGACCGGCCGAACTTCATCGATCTTGATACCTGGACCACCGCGGATCTGCCACTTGGTTTTCTCACTGTCGAAGATGTCATAGCCAAGGCCCACGCCAGCAAATATGCGGCTTTCAAAGCCAGAGAATTCATCAGCTTCATAGGATGCCTGCCCATAGCCAAACAGGCGATCGCGGAGCTGTGCGTCGACATTGCCCGCAATCAGAAAACGGTTTTCCGTCTCGCTACCGTCTGTTTCACCGTAGTCAGCGCTTGTATTCAGCCCGTATTCCCAACGGCCTGTCTCATAATTCAGCTTCAGCCCAAGCCCGACATGCGTCGTCTCGGTATTGCCTGTCGATGCTGATGCACTGAATGAGCCTTCGCCAGTCCAGCTGTTCTGAGCAAAAGCAGGCGTGGCAAAACAGGCGCCCGTGCCCATCAGAATTACTGCGAGCGACTTCATGATTTATCTCCGTGCGTTGGTTAGTCAATCGATACCCGACTAACTTAGTGAACCTTTCAGAAGAGATAACCCGACCGGTCGCGACACATTAAAAAGAATTGACCAAACATGGCTTAGCCTCTCAAATCAGCCTGAAATGAGGGGATAAAACGCCATGCCGAAACAGGACCTACAAGCCAATCTGAACGTCTTCGAAACCCGGCTGGCCAGTCTGGAGCGTATTCTCGACAAGGCAAAAACCGAACTCCTGTCGAGCACCTATTTGGAAGCCGACCTTTTGAGTGCACGCCTTGCTGCGGACATGCTGCCATTCCCCTATCAGATCATCTTCACCTGCAATCAGCCCAATCAATTAATGGCCTGGCTGAAGGATGAGAGCCTGCCAGATCCAGAGATTGATCCGGCCGCTGCGTCGTTCGAAGAACTCGTCAACCATCTTCAGAAAACTCGACAGGATCTGACCGAAACACGCAAAACGGCCGAGCAGACACTGCTCGACCGCGATAAGCTCATTCAATTGCCGAACGATCTGTCCTTTACGCTTTCAGGACATGATTATGTCTCGGAATGGCTGATGCCGAATTTCTATTTTCACTTCGTCACGACCTACGACATTTTACGCGCAGAGGGACTGGGTATCGGCAAAGCCGACTATATGCAGCACCTCATGCCCGTCATCGTCGCACAACAGGCCAGGACCTAGTTAGCCTCGGTCTGTTGTGTCGATCAGGCGCGTGCGGATGACTTTACCATCGGCCGTCACGTGAATACCGCATTCGGTTTTTTCGCTTTCACGCCAACGCCCTGCACGCGGATCTTCACCCTCTGCAACAGGCGTTGTGCATGGCGCACAACCAATCGACTTATAGCCCTGCGCTTCCAGCGGATGATGTGGCAGCTCATGTTCTTTGAAATAAGCCTCAACATCCGTAGGTGACCAGTTCGCGAGTGGGTTCACTTTGACCTTGCCGGTGGTATCGAGTTCGAAAATCGGCAGATCTTCACGCGTTGCATTCTGGTAACGCTTCCGACCTGTGATCCAGGCGTCGAATTCTGTCATTGACTGCTCGAGCGGAGCGACCTTGCGGATCGCGCAGCACGCATCCTGATCAAACGAATGAAGATCACCATTCGGATCATCCTTCAGCAAATCTGAAGGCTTCGGACGCAGCACACGTACATCTCGCAAACCAAAGCGCTCGATCAGCTCATCGCGATACTCGATTGTTTCGGGAAAATGCTTACCTGTATCAATGAATAGCACCGGCGCGGCTTTATAAACGCGCGAGATCAGGTGCAGAAGCACTGCTGCTTCCGTACCAAAAGACGAGCTGACAGCGATGCGCCCTGGAAATTCTTCAAGCAGAGCGAGTTTAAGGACGCGTTCTGCCTGTATCGTTCTCCAGCGAGCGTTCAGGCTCGCAACGCGTTCCCGCGTCGCACTTTCCACCGGGCTGGCGCTGATTTTTTCCTGTACCATGGTGTCCATCTGATCCATCCGGTCAAAATCTCTTCGTATTACGACTTCAATATGTCGCCTCTGGCCCGGAGAATGAACGGCAGATTGGATAATGCTTCGGTTAGTTTTTCTATTCAATGACCACCGCGTTTACCCGAAAACCTCGTTTAACCCCGCATTAACACTAACAGTCAGCTGACAGCTTAGCTGAAGATCGGCCACCGTTTTGAACAGACGATTAGAGTCCGAATTGTAAATTTACTGCTGAGGTTTGTGGCGAGGAAATTGGGCATGTCCAAAGACACTTCATTTCAGGTGTATGAAAACCCCTGTCCGGAAATTACGGATGAAATCTGGGAAATCGACGTTCCCGTTCGACCGTTGGATCTGGATCGGAACCCCGGTCGACTGTCACGCTCGCTCGACAACCTTTCGGTTGCCCAGCGCCGCGCTTCATTTCGGGTACTTAAATCAGGTCCTCAAACCTGACAGGGTCAGAGATCGAGTTTCGCTTTCAGAATCTCGTTCACCGCCTGGGGATTGGCTTTACCCTGACTGGCTTTCATGACCTGACCGACAAACCAACCAAGCGCTTTCGGTTTCGCGTGCCCTTCGGCTTTCTGAGCTTGAACCTGCTCCACCTGCGATGGGTTGGCCGCGATGATATCATCGACAATTTTCTCAATCGCGCCTGTGTCTGAAACCTGTTTCAGGCCATCCTTCTCGACAATCTCAGCCGGCGCACCCTCACCATTCCAGACCTTGTCAAAGACTGTCTTGGCGATCTTTCCAGAGATGTCTCCGGACTTGATTAGGTCGAGCAGCTCACCGAGGTGAACAGCACTGACCGGGCTGTCGCCAATTTCCAAGTCTTCTTTGTTGAGACGACCAAACAGTTCATTGGCAACCCAGTTTACCGCCATCTTGCCGTCACGGCCCTTGGCAACCGCTTCAAAATAGTCAGCTTTTTCATAATCAGCGGCCAGAACGCCGGCGTCATAAGGCGTCAGTCCATAATCAGAGATGAAACGCTCTTTCTTCTGATCCGGCAGCTCAGGCAGGTTCACACGGATCTGGTCGACCCAGTCCTGCTGAAGCTCCAGCGGCAGAAGGTCCGGATCAGGGAAATAGCGGTAGTCATGCGCGTCTTCTTTGGAGCGCATGGAACGGGTTTCGCCTGTCGTCGTGTCGAACAGACGAGTTTCCTGGTCGACACCCTTGCCGCTTTCGATCAGCTCAATCTGACGATTGGCTTCATATTCGATCGCCTGCTGAATGAACCGGTAGGAGTTCATGTTCTTGAGCTCACAGCGGGTTCCCAGATGGCTGAAATCACCTGTTTCACGGAACTTGTCATACCCGCCAGGACGGCAGACAGACACGTTGACGTCAGCGCGCAGATTGCCCTTCTCCATATCGCCATCGCAGGTTTCGAGCGCGATGAGGATAGCACGAAGCTTCTTCACGTAAGCGGCGGCTTCCTGAGGAGACCGGATATGCGGCTTGGAGACAATTTCCATCAGCGCCACGCCTGAACGGTTCAGGTCGACATAAGTCGAGCTCGGATCAAGGTCGTGAATTGACTTGCCTGCATCCTGCTCAAGGTGAAGCCGCTCAATTCCCACTGTGAAGGAATAGCCGTCGTCCGATTCGACTTCGATCTCGCCTTCCCCAATAATCGGGAATTGGAACTGAGAGATCTGATAGCCTTGTGGGAGATCCGGATAGAAATAGTTCTTACGGTCGAAACGAGACCACAGATTGACCTGCGCATTAAGGCCCAGACCGGTTTTAACAGCTTGTTCGACACAACCTTTATTGATGACAGGCAGCATGCCAGGAAGCGCCGCATCAACCAGGCTGACATTGCAGTTCGGATCGGCACCAAAAGCAGTTGGCGCACCAGAAAAAAGCTTGGCCTGACTGGCAACCTGCGCATGCACCTCAAGACCCATGACGACTTCCCAGTCGCCAGTTTCACCTTCAAGAATATACGGGGTACGATCAGTCATGGTTATAACGCTCTGTTCGATCGCAGCCGATCTGTGGTGCGAGTTACAAAATCAACTGGTTAGAAGCACAAATGCTGACGCTGGACAACGCTCAGAAGTCGTCAGATCAACACTTTGATCCGCCTTGCTCCAACTCCGGACAGAAGCGGCGGGCGAGAGCGGAGATAATCTCGACAACAGTTGGGTCAGACAGACGATAATAGATGGTCTGAGCTTCTCGCCGGGAAGCGACGAGTTTCTGTTCACGGAGCTTTGCCAGGTGCTGCGACATGGCCGATTGAGACAAACCTACAAGCTCCTGCAGCTCACCAACAGAGAGCTCTCCCTCGCCGATCTGACAGAGAATGAGCAGGCGGCTGGAATTGGCCATGGCTTTCAGAAATTCCGATGCCGTCTCGGCCCGGTCCTGAAACCCACTTTCCTGCAGAAACGTCATATCCATAAGTTTGCCTTGTCCACGAAGTGAGGAAACACGTTTAGTCCCGGCCGGTTCCGGTGCCAAGTCATTCCACTAACTGAGAATCACTCGCACCTTATCACAAAACCTGACGCAGGCGTCACCCCCACCATGCAGAAGGTTTCGACGAAAATCCAGAAGCCGTCTCAAGTTCTGCGGCGACCTGGAAACACGACGCCTCATCAAGCGCCTTGCCAATCACCTGCAATCCGAGTGGCAGCCCGTTATTGTCGAGCGAAACCGGCACAGAAATTCCTGGCAGACCAGCGAGGTTCGCCGTCACTGTGAAGACGTCGTTCAGATACATTGCAATCGGATCATCGTGTCGTTCTCCGAGCGCAAAGGCTGCCGACGGACAGGTCGGTGTCAGAAGCGCATCAACCTCTTCGAACACCGTCTGGAAATCCTGCAAAATCTTCGTGCGAACTTTTTGTGCTTTCAGATAGTAGGCATCGTAGTAACCCGCTGAAAGCACATAGGTTCCGATCATCAGACGGCGACGCACTTCTGCGCCGAAGCCCTGTGCCCGCGTGTTGGAGTAAACATCATTCAGATCCTGCCCATCCTGGCGGACGCCATACCGCATGCCATCATAGCGCGCGAGGTTGGATGACGCTTCTGCGGGTGCGACAATGTAATAGGCTGGCAGCGCATATTTGGTGTGCGGAAGGCTGACATCCACAATTTCACAACCGGCTGCCTTCAGCCAATCAATGCCTTGTTGCCAGAGCTTCTCGATGTCTTCCGGCATTCCGTCGACACGATACTCCTTCGGAATACCAATCTTCATGCCTTTGACCGGCTTACCGACGGACTTCGTCCAGTCAGGCTGTTCGGCGTTCAGCGATGTCGAATCCTTATTGTCATGGCTACACATGACATTGAGCATGATCGCTGCATCCTTGACCGATTTTGCAATCGGACCAGCCTGATCAAGCGATGACGCAAAAGCCACCATGCCGTAACGGCTGGCGCGGCCATAGGTCGGTTTGATACCGACGGTACCGGTAAACGCTGCAGGCTGACGGATTGATCCACCTGTGTCAGATGCTGTCGCAGCGAGACACAGATCAGCAGCAACAGCGCTGGCAGAACCACCTGATGAGCCACCCGGCGTCAGTTCAGCATTGCCACCATTCCGACGCCAGGGATTGACGACATTGCCGTAATATGAGGTCTCATTCGACGATCCCATGGCAAACTCATCCATGTTGAGTTTACCCAGCATGACGGCGCCTTCGCGCCAGAGGTTCGCTGTGACCGTGCTTTCATATGTTGGTGTGAACTCGCCAAGAATGTGCGAACAGGCGGTTGTGCGAACACCCTCAGTACAAAACAGGTCTTTGATACCCAGCGGAGCGCCATCCAGAATGCCAGCCTCGCCACGTGCGCGGCGTTCGTCCGAAGCCTTCGCCATTTCGAGTGCTTTTTCAGGTGTCTGAACCACATACGCATTCAAAGATGAATTCGCACCTTCAATTGCGCTGATGAACGCTTCAGTGATTTCCACGGAAGAAAAGGTCTTGGCTTCAAGCCCGTCCAGCGCATCAGACAACGTCATCTTCGTAAGATCGGTCATTTTGGTTCTTTCAACACCTGAGAATACATCGGCTAAAACTGCATGCCGGAAACGCACGCAAACACCATCGGCTGTGCTAACCGTGTCTGGGTCAAAATATCAAGTGGAGATATTCGGAATATCGTACGTTCAGTGAGGTATTGGCGCAGTTGTTCGGGCTGAAGCCTTCACACCAGGTGCGAGACTTATTTCTCGGCCATGTCCACAGCGGCGTCTTCATTCCACTCATGGATACGCTTGATGAGGCATCTGTCCGGACCAAGACCGCTCGAATTCTTCAGACCAAACGCGCTGTCAGAAACGATGAGTGCGTCGCCACGCGTTGCGCAGCTCGACATGCCGTCAATCGCCAGCGACTGAGCGCTGTCGAGGTTGGAGCATGAACTGGTCTCAACGATGTAGTGTCGCGAAGGGCTGACTTCGAGAACAACTGTATCCCGTGTCGTGGTACTGAAGCTATCAATGCTGGAGGTAAAGCACATGCGGCTCACTTCCTCGCCAAGGCGTGGATCTTCGGCAAATTGCGCAATTCCGCGTGTTTGCTCGCGCTCTGCCATGCCGCCATTTGCTGCAGTCGCGCAGGCTGACAGCAGGAATACAAGACCGCCATAAACGATAGGAAGGGAGTGTTCGCGAAACATGATCTACCTCTTCAGAACCTCAACTATATCGCTTGAAACAGGTAAAAGTTCAATGATTTCCCAAAAAAATCGCAGTTGCAGACCCGCGATTTACTCAACAGCCTTGGGAACAACGAAGAAACCATCTTCCGTGCGCGGCGCGTTCGCCAGCACTTCATCCTGACGATTGCCGTCGGTAATGACGTCCTCTCGCATAGGCAAAGACGCCTCAACGACGGACGTCATGGCTTCGACGCCATCAACATTCACTTCGCCGAGCTGTTCGATCCAGTTCAGGATTCCGTTCAGCTCGTTGGTCATCGGCTCAACCTGATCTTCCGGCAGCGCGATCCGCGCAAGCCGGGCAACCTTTTTGACGTCTTCATTCGTGACGGACATCGATTACTCCTTGCTTGAGGGCTGTTTAAGCCCGTCAGCCCCTTCAATCAAGAAAACCTTTCGCTTGTGGCCCATGTTCGGTTAAAGCGCAGTCATGTCTGTCATCGACCTTCTTGAAATGCCGAATCAGGGCGTGCTGCTTGGACTCGATCCCGGGTCCAAAACACTAGGTGTTGCCGCATCCGATTCTTTGCAGCTTACCGCCCATCCAGTTGAAACTCTGCAACGAGGCAAAAAGCTTGGCCCGACCCTCGAGGCATTGTTCAAACTCTTCGATGATCGCAAGGCAATCGGGATGATCATTGGCCTGCCACTCAATATGGATGGCAGTCAGGGGCCACGCGTGCAGTCCGCACGGGCGCTTGCCAGACACATCCTGGAAAAGCGCGATATTCCAATTGCGTTTCAGGATGAGCGCATGACCAGCCAGATAGCCGAACGCGCCATGCTGGAAGCCGACCTTTCACGTGCGCGTCGCGCTGAACTTGTCGACAAATCGGCGGCGGCAATTATTCTTCAGACCGCGATTGATACTATCGCCAATCACTCATGAATTTTATCCAGGCACTCATTCCGGTCATCGCCCTGGTCGCGTTTGGCCGATTCCTGTCCTGGAGAAACATTCCCAGCGTCGACGGATGGCGAGCGATTGAACGGCTTTGTTATCTGGTTTTCTTTCCGGCGCTGATCATTCTGGTTCTGTCCCGAGCGCCACTGGAAACTGCACCCTGGAAAATTGCGCTGACACTCGTCATCGCACAGGTCATACTGGCCGCCATTGGCTTGTTCTCCATCCTTATTCCAGGCACAGAACGTCCTCGCGTGGGCTGTATCATTCAATCAAATTCACGCTGGAACACGTTTATCGCGCTGACTATTTCGGGGGTCCTATTCGGTGAAGAAGGACTGGCACTGACAGCCATCTGCGCGGCAGTCATGATCCCGCTCGCAAATATTCTTTCTGTTCTTGCCCTGTCGCACTTCGGCAAACTGGAAGACGGCCCGAAACGGAACCCATTCGCAGAATTGATCCGGAACCCGTTGGTGATTGCCTGCATCATTGGCGGCGCGCTGAACATCCTTGGGCTAAAGCCTGAAGGCGTTATTGAAACTACGATAGACCTTGTCGCCAGCCCTGCCATGACGCTCGGTCTCCTCGCGGCAGGCGCGGGAATTGATTTCACCGCACTCAAACGAGCGGGTTTTCCAACTATTTTCTGGTCGGTGACGCGCCTGATTGGCTTACCACTCATCGCCGTGCCACTGGCCTATTTCGGCTTCGGTATTGCCGGAGCGCCACTTCTGGTGCTGGCGATTGCGACCTCTACGCCGACGGCAACGAACGGATATGTGCTGGCTCGCCAATTGGGCGGCGATGCCCCTTTCATGGCAAATCTTATCGCCACGCAGACCGTCCTCGCCTCTCTGACCATGGCGCTTGTCTATTTTGTGACTCTTCACCTGACTGCGCTGAGTTGACGACAAGGCGATTCACAGACTAGTCACGCAGAACTCGTCTGGAGCCGGAACCCACAGATGACATATGAATATGCTTTTCCGCATCGTCACCTGCTTGGCATAGAGGGATTGAATCGCCTCGATATCGAGTGTCTCCTCAACCGTGCCGACGCGCTGGTCGATGATCCGTCACCCGAAAAAAGCCTTTCCGGCAAAACGCTGATCAATCTCTTCTTCGAAAATTCGACGCGAACGCAGGGCTCTTTCGAGATTTCTGCGAAACGGCTTGGCGCAGATGTCGTGAATATGGCGGTCCAGTCATCCTCGGTCAAAAAAGGGGAAACCCTGATCGACACGGCGATGACGCTGAATGCCATGGCACCTGATCTTCTGGTCATCCGTCACGGCGCATCAGGTGGTGTGCGCCTGCTTTCCAGAAAAGTCGATTGCGCCGTTGTGAACGCTGGAGACGGCACCCATGAACACCCGACACAGGCGCTTCTGGATGCGTTGACCATCCGACGCCGAAAGGGTCAGCTCGAAGGTCTAAAAATAGCGATTTGCGGCGACATCCTGCATTCGCGAGTCGCCCGCTCCAACGCGATGCTGTTGCATCAGATGGGCGCAGAAGTCAGGCTGGTGGGCCCGCCCACGCTGTTGCCACCCGGCACTGAAACCTGGGGCGCATCCTCGGTTCATACCGACATGTGCGAAGGCATTAGTGGCTGCGACATCGTGATGATGCTGCGACTTCAGCTCGAGCGGATGAACGGCCTTTACCTGCCCAGCAAGCGTGAGTTCTTTCAGCTCTACGGGCTCGATGAGGCCAAGCTGAAGTACGCAAAACCCGATGCATTGATCATGCATCCCGGACCCATGAATCGCGGCGTTGAAATCGATAGCTCGATCACCGAGTCAGCCAATAGCGTGATCACTGAACAGGTCTCCATGGGTGTCTTCGTTCGTATGGCAGTGCTCGAAACACTCGCCCTAAACCTCGACAAAGAAAGAGCCGCAGCGTGACGAAACCGCACCTTCTTCACAATGCCCGCTTGATCGATCCGGCGACAGGCCTCGACGAAATCGGAGGCCTGATCATTGAAGACGGCCTGATCACCGATGTCGGACCTCATCTTGCAAAGCCATCTGGCGAAACCGCCTCCGAGACAACCGACCTCGAAGGATTCGTGCTCGCGCCAGGCCTGATTGATTTGAGGATGAAATCCGGCGAACCCGGTTCAGAACATCGGGAAACACTGAAATCAGCGAGCCGCGCGGCCGTTGCAGGTGGCGTGACCTCGATGGTCATGATGCCGGACACGGACCCGGTGATCGATACACCCGCCCTGATTGACTATCTTTCCCGTGCCGCAGAGTCAGATACCGTGCTCAACCGGATCTATCCTGCCGGCGCTCTGACAGTTGGTTTGCGCGGCGACGCCATGTCTGAGCTTGCCCTGATGAAAGGTGCAGGCGCAATCCTGTTCACGAATGCCGACCACCCACTGACATCCGTCAATCTGGTCCGCCGTGCACTTCAATATGCCAAAGGCGTTGGCGCACGCGTCATGTTGCGCCCCGACGAGCCTGAAATTGCCTCAGGGTCGATGAATGCCAGTGCGTTTGCCGCACGCCTTGGTCTGAGGGGTCTCCCCGTGCAGGCCGAATGGCTAGGTTTGCAACGGGATTTGACAATAGCCGAGATGACCGGGTGTCCGGTGATTGTTGATCAGGTCACCACACAGCGCAGCCTCGATCTGATTGCCGATGCAAAATCACGCGGCACAAAAGTCAGCACAACTGCAGCGGCCCACTCTCTGTTCTTCAATGAGCTGGATATTGGCGACGGATCGCGCGACTCGGGCAAGGCCTATCTGACGTATTGCAAAGTGAACCCGCCATTCCGCGATGAGTCCGAAAGACTGGCCATGATTGCGGGCCTGAAGTCTGGCATGATTGATTGCGTGGTGTCCGCACACGATCCACAGCCACCTGAAACCAAACGCCTGCCATTTGACGAGGCGAGCTTTGGTGCTGCGGGTCTGGAAACGCTGCTTTCAGCGCTCACTACGCTCGTGGCCGATCCGTATTACGAACTCGATCTTCTGACAGCGCTCAAGGCCGTGACCTGCGGTCCGGCTGACATCCTCGGCCTCGAGCAAGGCAGGCTGAAAGTTGGCACACCCGCAGATCTCGTCGTGTTCGACCCGGAAAAGCCGTGGAAATGCAAACGAGAACACCTCCGTTCGCGCTCCGGCAATAGCCCGTTCGATGGTCGATTGCTAACTGGCCAGACCCTTCGCACAATGGTGGCGGGAAATTGGGTATTCGATCTCAAATCTGAAAGTCAGGAGACCTGATCGTGATGGACGGGATGATCTGGGCGGTCGCTGCAGCGACGGGCTATCTTCTTGGCTCGATACCTTTTGGTCTGGTGATCACAAAGCTTGCCGGGCTTGGCGACATTCGCGCCATTGGCTCTGGCAATATCGGCGCGACAAATGTTCTACGCACAGGTCGCAAGGATCTGGCGCTGGCAACTTTCCTCCTCGATTCCGGAAAAGCTGGCCTTGCGGCGCTCGTCTTCCAACTAATCTTTGGTCAGACCTATCCTGATATCGGCCTCTTCACCGGTGCCATGGCTTTTGTCGGCCACTGTTTCCCAGTCTGGCTGAACTTCAAAGGCGGCAAAGGCGTGGCGACCTATGCGGGCCTGCTATTTGGAGCCGTCTGGAAGGTCGCTCTGTTTGCCGCCCCCTGCTGGCTGATCGTCGTTTTCATTTCCAGACGGTCCTCAATGGGCGCTCTGGTCGCCGCAGCCTTTGTTCCTATCGTTGCATGGGGACTGAATTACAGCATTCCGAAAGTGGCCATTCTGGCCGTGCTTTCCCTCATTCTATACTGGCGGCACAGAACCAATATCCGCCGTATCCTCGACGGTACCGAGCCGAAAGTCGGAAGCAAAAACAAGACGGAAACACCGGAAGAGCCGAAATGAGCGCCACATCGGAGCAGCTTGCCTGTCTCCGGCTGGCGCGAACCCCCGGTATTGGTCCGCTGACATTTTCCAGACTGCTGAAGGCTTACGGTTCTGGACATGAAGCGCTGGAGAATTTGCCCGGCCGCCTCCGATCTGTCGGGCGAAGTTCTGTCCGTATCTACCCTGAAAAAGATGCTGAAACCGAATTTCGATACACAGAGAAAATTGGTGCGCGCATCCTGTTCAGCTCAGATGGTGACTTCCCTCGCTTGCTGAAAGCGCTTGATCCGGCCCCACCCGTGATCACCATTCTCGGCGATCTGTCCGTTTCACAGAAACCTTGTATCAGCATGGTTGGCGCCAGAAACGCATCAGCCGCCGCCATGAAACTCGCCCGAAATCTCGCCTTCGAACTCGGTGAGCGCGGCTATACGGTCGTGTCCGGTCTGGCGCGCGGCGTAGACACAGCAGCCCATCACGGGGCACTCTCCACGGGCACCATAGCGGTGATCGCCGGCGGAATAGACAATATCTACCCACATCAGAACACCGATCTTCGAAATCAGATTGCGGAACAGGGCCTGATCGTCTCTGAATCCCGTTTCGGGCACGAGCCGAGAGCTGCAGATTTTCCAAGGCGCAACCGTCTGATAACCGGCCTCAGCATGGGTGTGATTGTCGTCGAGGCGGCGAAACGCTCTGGTTCCCTCATTTCGGCACGGTGCGCGCTCGAACAGGGGCGCGAAGTCATGGCCATACCCGGTTCGCCACTTGATCCACGCACCAAGGGCTCAAATGGCCTGATCAAGTCTGGGGCAACACTCGTTGAAACTGCAGATGATGTCGTTGAGGTCGTCCAGCCGTCATTACCTCAGCAGCACTCATTGTTCGACCCATCGCCATCTGACTATGAGGATGATCGAACAGAGGTCGAATCAAGTGGCGAAGTGCTTGCCCGCATCCGCTCTGCATTGTCTCCGACGCCAACCTCAATTTCTGATATTGCCCAGGCCACCGGCCTGTCATCTCGCCAGTGTTCAACAGCGCTTGTTGAACTGGAATTAGCGGGACAAGCCATGTCGATTAGTGGTGGACTGATTGTAAGCGCGGGCTGAGAATCACGGCATCAAATCTGCAACACATTGGCTGAAATTTGATTTTTTCTGTCGGTTGTCTCGAAGAAGCCTTTTTTCGGGAGTTCGAAGCGTATAACCAGAGAAAAGGGAGTAACGGAGACCCATGCCCGTGCCGAAGATGAAACTCGCCGCTCTGATGACCGCGCTGGCATTTACGCCTGCTGTTATTGCGCAGGAATTCGGCCCCGACAAAGTCTATCTTGAAGCCGACACTCTGACGGATGATCAGGAAAACGGCGTGATGATCGCCGAAGGCAATGTGGTCGCCCGTTATCAGGACCGCGAACTGATGGCAGATCAGGTTATTTATAACCTCGAAACGCGGAAAGTTCGTGCCATTGGCAATGTCCGGATTCTCGACCCAGATGGTACGGTGCGCGTGGCCGAAGAAATCGAGGTAGACGAGCAATTATCGGATGGCGTGGCCACCGAGTTCGCCGCGCAGCTTCCTCAGGATGCAGTAGTCATCGCGCGGGCAGCGACCCGCTCTGGCGATGGCATGAATGCGTTGGACTATGCGATCTACACCGCCTGCCCCATCTGCGAAGAAGAGGATAAAAGCCCAACCTGGACCTTGCGCGCGCGTCAGGCTGTCCAGAATACAAATACGCAGATGATTTCCTATCGCGATGCGATTTTCGAGATCAAAGGCGTGCCGGTTTTCTACATGCCGTACTTCGCGCACCCGGACCCGAGCTCCAAGCGGCGCTCCGGCCTGCTTGTGCCGACACCAGAACTCTCCTCAAAGCTCGGCGTTGTATACGAACAGCCCTATTACTGGGCCATTTCGGAAAGCCAGGACCTTACCATCACGCCGAAACTCCACACCAATGTGAATTCGGCACTGGATCTCGAATACCGCAAACGCTTCTATTCCGGCGAGCTCTACATCGATACATCGCTCGCTTACGACTATGAATTCGACAGCAATGGTGACCGTCAGTTCTACGACACCAATGGCCGGGTTATCCGCGATCCTGCAAACTTCAGCGGAACAATGATTCCGAGTGAAGAGAAGTTCCGGGGACACATTTTTGCTGAGGGCTTGTTCAATATCACGAACACCTGGCAGTGGGGTTTCGCCGCAGAAAACACCACAGATGACCTCTATCTCCGCCGCTATGACATTGATGGCTGGAATCGTCCTCGTGGTCTGCTCGACACCATGCCGACGCGACTTCTCAGTCAGGTATTTGCAGTCGGTCAGACAGAAGACTTCTATGCCGATGTTGCCGCCTATCACGTTCAGGGCCTGCAGAACGGTGACGATGATGGCGAATTTGCGCGCGTTGTTCCGATGGCATTCGCTGAGCAGATATACGACTTCGGCAGCGGTGGCCTCGCCTCAGTCTCTGGCTCAATGGCATTCCTGGACCGCAGTGACGGAAATGACGTTCGACGCGTAACCGCCGGTGCTGACTGGGAGAACAGCTATGTCGCGCCTGCGGGTCTTGTCGTCGAGCCGCTCTTCAAGGTTCGCGCCGACTATTACGACTACAGCATTCAGACGACATCTCTGACACCCGGATATGAAGACTCCCAGAGCCGGACATCCGCACTTGCTGCCGCGACGGTTCGATGGCCATTCATGCGCCGCGGCCAGAACTCGACTGTAATTGTCGAGCCGATCATGACGCTGGGTTATGGCGAAGCGTCTGTCGACAATGGCAGCATCCCGGTCGAAGACTCCATTACATACGAATACGATCTGCCAGTTCTGTTCAAAGCAGACCCGTTTTCAGAATATGACCTGATCGAAGAAGGCGGACGAGTCGTTGTCGGCGGACGCGCAACCGCAGCTTTCGACAATGGTATTGAGCTGCGCGGGACCGTCGGACGACGCTGGCGTGATGAAGCGGATCCGTTTTTCGGTGTACCATCGAATCTCAACGGCACGGCGTCGGACTATCTGGTCGGCACTGGCATTGATATCGGAAAATACTTCACCTTCGATTCCAGTTTCCGCCTGAACGATGAATTTGATCTCAAGCGATTCGAAGCTCAGACCACGGTCGACTGGTGGCGGATCAAAGCGCGGGCGACGTATTTCGATGTGAAAGAAGACATCGTATTCGGACTGAACCCGGAACAGGTCCAGGGTATCGACTTTGAGACCCGTATTGAGCTCACGGACAGTCTGGAATTCGCTTACAAACTGGAGCGAAACCTCGAAACGAATTTGAACCGAAATCAGCAAATCGCGCTGAAATGGTTCGATGATTGCAGCTTCTTCCTGATTGGTTGGAAGCAGTCTCAGATTAACGACCGCGGCGTCGGCGATTCAGAATCCATCGTCTTCGGCTTCGGCTTCAACACATTAGGCGAAGTCAACAATACTGATTTCGACTAACTGCAATCCTTCTGTATGTTCATGTGACATTGTCTTTTAGTTCATGCTATCGCATGTGTCCCGAATGTATATTGCTTGTATGACACTGGAGTGAGTGAACATGACCGGAATTCGAGCCCTTATTGCCGGACTTACATTGTCCTGCTTGTCGGCACCGGTTTACGCACAGAGCGCTGGCGCCAGCCTGCCAACTGAAACGGTCGCAGAGACTGAACCACAGGCGCAGCTGCTTGGTGGCGTCGCCGCTATCGTGAACGACGAAGTCATTTCCAATCTCGATGTTATTCAGCGCGCGCGCCTGCTGCTGATCACACTCGGCGTACAGCCCTCACAGGAAAGCCTGCAACAGGCTCTGCCGCGCGCACTGGAAACGCTGATCGACGAACGCCTTCAGCTTCAGAAAGCCGCAGAATACGAAGTTGAGATCGCACAGGAAGAGATTCTCTCCGCGATTCAGGATATCGCCGCACAGAACCAGTCAGACATCGAAGAGATGTTCGGCACGCTTCGAACAAATGGCGTCAATCCGGAAACACTTCAGGAGCAGATGCGCGCTGAAATCGCCTGGCGCCGAATCATGAACGGTCTTTACGGTTCCCGTATCCGGATTTCAGACCTTCAGATCGAATCTCTGCTCGACCAGATCAAATCCGATGCGAGCGAAGAGCAATACCAGCTGGCTGAGATCTTCCTTTATGCACCCACAGAGCAGGATAAACAGCAGGTTCTGGAAGGCGCGAACGTCATTGTTCAGCAGATTTCTCAGGGCGCGCGTTTTGAACTTGCTGCTCAGCAATATTCAAATGCACCGACCGCAGCGGTTGGCGGTGACCTCGGATGGGTGTCACCGAACGAACTCGACCCCGGCGTTCGCCAGGTTCTGGCCGAGGCGCAGCCACCAGTTCTGACATCGCCGATTGTCGTCGATGACGGCGTTTACATCTATGCCGTTCGCGGCAAGCAGGACGCATCCTCAGGCCCGGGCACAGTGTCGCTTCGTCAGATCCTTTCTGAAACCGGCAGCCGCGCCACACTCAATGCCTTCAAGCTTGGTCAGCCAAGCTGTGACGCATTGGGCGACGCAGCTGAAGAAGAAGGTGGCCTCATTTATGCTGACCTCGGTTCAGTTCCAGAAGATGCGCTGACCGATCAGGTTGCCATGGCCATCCGCAATGTCCCGACTGGTGGCGGCAGCGATATCATCGACACGCCAGCCGGCCCTGCGCTGCTTTATGTCTGTGACCGCATTCAGGGTGGCCGCGAGCTTCCGAGCCGTGACCAGATTGAAGACCGTCTCTTCAGTCAGCAAATTGCTCTGCAAAGTCAGCGCGAATTACGCGATATGAAACGTGAAGCGACCATCATCAGACGCTGATCAGGCTCCGCTCGCCGTCACACAGGGCGATCCCGCAGGCGTTGGCCCACTGGCCAGCCTGCAGGTCTGGCAAACGCTGAAATCAGAACCGGGTCACGCCTTCTACCTCAGGGGCAGCCCGGAGCTGCTTCATCGTTACTCCCGGCTGTTTTCGATCAATACACCCGTTATTGAGATCGCAGAGCCATTGGAAGCGGCCAAGGCATTTGTGTCCGGATTGCCTGTCATCCCTCTGGAAACGCCACACATTGAGCCAGGAAAGCCAATCGTTGAGGCCGCACCTTCCATTTTGACCTCGATCGAGCTTTGCGTTGATGATGTCGTCAATGGCAAGGCCTCAGCGGTGGTGACGAACCCAATCGCCAAATCGCTTCTGAAGTCTTCAGGTTTCCCTCATCCGGGTCACACGGAGTATCTCTCCGAGCTCTTATCCCGATTTACTGGCCGCGAGCCGCCCCTGCCCGTCATGATGCTGATAGGCGGCGGCTTACGCGTGGCGCTGGCGACGATCCACATTCCCCTGATGCGGGTCGGCGATGTTTTGTCATCAGACCTGATCCGCACTGTGTCTGACATTGTTCTGTCCTCTTTGAAGACCGATTTTGGTTGTGAGACACCAAGGCTGGCCCTGTGCGGCCTGAACCCGCATGCTGGCGAAGATGGCATGTTGGGATCTGAAGACCGGGACATGATCGAACCCGTCGTCGCAGCGCTCAAAGCCTCTGGGGAAACGGTCTATGGGCCAAGACCTGGAGACACCGTGTTCCATGAAATGCTGGAAGGCCGATATGATGGCGTGATCGCCATGTATCATGATCAGGGGCTCATCCCGGTCAAAACCCTGGACATCTGGGGCGGCGTTAATGCGACGCTGGGTCTTCCCTTTATCCGAACCTCACCCGATCACGGCACAGCCTATGACGCCGCTGCAGCAGGAACGGTAAACCCCAACAGCCTTATCGCCGCGATAAAGCAAGCGAGACTGATGTCTGCCAACCGTCAGAAAGCCGAGCAGAATGTCTGATCGTCAGGACCCCGAGCTTCTACGCGCCGCTGCAGATAAAAAGCTTGGACAGCATTTTCTGTTCGATCCGGACATCCTGAAGCGGGTTGCACTGGCGGCGGGCCCGGTCGAAGGACGCGATGTAATCGAAGTCGGTCCTGGCCCGGGTGGCCTCACCCGTTCTCTTCTCAACAACGGCGTTCGAAAGCTTGTCTGTCTTGAGATGGATGAGCGCTTTGCTGAAGCAATCAAGGCCTGGCCGGAA